>JAPOOX010000077.1 GCA_026713185.1 Gammaproteobacteria bacterium | reverse complement strand
TTAAATATGGGATAAGAAGCCTGGCGTTGCGGAGTGAACCACAACCTATGTCCAATACGCTGTGGGTCTCTCTCAAACCCAGCAGTATCAGTATTTGAAAACTGACCGCGGAGACCAGGTCGTAGTGTTGGGGGTCGCCAACATAGGCCCTGTAATGGTGATCACCGGGTAAAAGATCTTCAGGCATCTGGTTGACTTCTTTTGGTGTGTGTCCTGATTATATCCTGACTTCTTTTGGTGTGTGTCCCGAATTTTTTTTGGTGTGTGTCCCGTATTTTCTTTTTGGTGTGTGTCCCGTAATTTTCCTGTCCCGTAATTTTCCCCGTATTTATCGACTTCTTTGGTGTGTGTCCCGTATTTATCGACTTCTTTTTTGGCGTGTGTTTCGAATTTATCAGTATTTGGAAACTGACCGCGGAGACCAGGTCGTAGTGTTGAGGGTCGCCAACATAAGCTCTGTAATGGTGATTACCGGGTAGAGGATCTCGGGGCATCTTGTTGACTTCTTTTTGGTGTGTGTCCCGAATTTTTCAGTGTGTGTCCCGATTTTTTCCCAATTGAATTACAATGGATGTAAGCAGCAACGCGCGTGTCGAGAATCCCATGATACCTGGCTTATCCATTTCAATTGTTACCTGTGGTATCGATGAAAGCCTTCTGACGACAGTTCTGGACAATGTTCAGCAATCGGTGACCCAGGCGCGGCAACAACAAGTTCTGGATGAAGTCCAACTGCACATAATCGACAATGGTCACGAAGAAGCACTGCTCAGAAAAATAGTCGGGTCACTTGACCTGGCTGTGGTTGTCACGACAACCATAAACAACACCAACATCGGTTTCGGTCGTGCCCATAACATGGCGATTAATGCCTCCATTGCTGAATATCATCTGATTCTCAACCCGGATGCTATCCCCGATGTAATCGCATTGACCCAAGGCATCCGATATCTGACTGCCAATCCAGATGTTGAGCTTGTTGCACCTGCAGTCTTGACGCCATCAGGCGAACAGCACCATCTGTGCAGAAGATACCCGAGTCTTTTTAACCTGTTTCTGCGAGGATTTATGCCCCGGTCAATTACGACGATGTTCAACAACAGGTTGGCTCATTATGAGTATCGGGAATTATCTCCAGAAGAACCAAGTGGGAAAATCACCCTGGCGAGCGGCTGCTTTATGCTGTGCCGAACCAGTGCACTGCAACGCATCCATGGATTCTCGGAGAAGTACTTTCTGTATTTTGAGGATTATGACCTGTCGCTACGGCTTGGGGAAATAGCCTATCTGCCTTCAATGAAAATCGTTCACCATGGCGGCGGTGCATCCCATAAAGGAATACTGCACATCTTTTACTTCTGTCGATCGGCCGTGACCTTCTACCGAACACATGGATGGTTGGTGGTGTAGCGGGTTCCTCTCGGTAAAGGACACACACTTCTCAGTAAAGGACACACACCGGACCCGGATTCTTGATCTCCTCTCGGTAAAGGACACACACCAGACCCGGATACTTAATCTCCTCTCGGTAAAGGACACACACCGGACCCGGATTCTTGATCTCCTCTCGGTAAAGGACACACACCGAGAGACTGACTCTCCGTAAAGGACACACACCTCTCGGTAAAGGACACACACTGACCAGTCTGGAAGGCAAGGACACACATCATTAGCCTCTCAGTGAGTGTATTTTACACTTCGACTGTCCTGTCCGGTCGGAATAAACGTGATTCCAGAGGTTCCCCCGGATATCCCGCTGGGTTTCCAATGCATCGGGTCCCACCAACCCTGTAATCGAACGCCTCGTGGGTGTGCCCACTCACCCAGAGCCTGGCGCCAATATCGCGCACCAAATCATCGTGGTCATTTATGAAATAAGGGTTGTAAGAGTCCCCCTCAAACTTCGGGTGCAGGGCTCCCTTCGTCGGTGGCCAGTGCGTGATAACAACATCCACATTGCCCGCCTCGGCGCGCAGGAGTTGGGTTTGAGAGGAATGTTCAGCGATGTGACGGGTCACGCTCCAGGTGTTACCGTCGTTGTACTGTTCCCAGAAGTCATTAATGCCATTGTGGACTGTGACGAAATCCCAAGGGTCAGTCGTCCCCCAGAGGTCTGAATACCACGGCGCACCCCAAAACCGGATACCGCCGACGGTCACGCTCTCGGCTGTAAGATAGTGCAATCCTGGATGTTGGTCAGCAAGCGTCTTCCAGTCCCCATCTATTGTCTTCCTGTGACGGGGGCTGTAATACTCGTGATTGCCTGGGATCTGGATCACTGGAGAGTTCTTCAGTTCACCAAGCACGAAGTCCCGTGCAAGCATGTCCGTCCCAATGTCTCCGGCCAGGATCAGCAGATCGCGACTGGGGTCTGAACGGAACGCAGTCGGATCAGGCATATATCCGTCCCGTCCCTCCAGGTGCAGGTCTGATGCAATCTGTATTTTTATTTCGAAATCCTCTTACCGCTCATATTAACCGAATTCGCCTTCTTGTACATCAGCTAAGCACACACCGGCTAAGCACCGGCTAAGGACACACACCGGACACCAGCTAAGGACACACACCGAAAATCTGATAGTGAGAAATTCTGATATGGACACACACCGGAACTGAGAAATTCTGATATGGACACACACCGGCTAAGGACACACACCGAAAATCTGATAGTGAGAAATTCTGATAGGGACACACACCGGAACTAGACTCACAATACATTGGAATTTGTCACGCGTACCGTTTGGACATTCTCTTACCAAAAACAAGGATCATTACCATTGGATTCCAAACATCTATCAATCACCATTCTCCTATGGCAACTCCTCGCTCACAACTCGTCGACTCTGAGGTTCCACTTCACTACCACCTTGTATCCCGCTGCGTGCGTCGCAGCTATTTATGTGGCCATGACCGATCAACCGGCAAAAATTACAATCATCGAAAAGCCTGGTTCAAAGAACGCTTATATCATCTAGCCAAATACTTTCCAGTAGCAGTTGATGCCTTCTCTATCCTGGACAACCATTTCCACCTGGTCGTTTACTACGACCCGAAAGAGTGTCAACGCTGGAGTGATGAGGAATTGGTATTCCGTTGGACCGAGGTTTTTCCTTCACCAACAAAAACAAAGGATGCAGAGGACATAGAAGCCTTAAAAATTAAACGACGTGCTGAGTTGCTCACGCAACCTGAGCGGCTACAAAAGATCCGTAAGACCCTCGGCTCACTGTCTTCGTTTATGAAACATCTGAAGCAACCCATCGCCTGGCGAGCTAACCGTGAGGATGATTGCTCTGGGCACTTCTTTGAAGGTCGTTTCTATTCTGGCGCTTTGCTAAGTGAAGAGGCAGTGCTTGCCGCCATGGCCTACGTTGATTTGAATCAGGTACGCGCCAAGATCGCTCGGAATATTCAACAATGTTGCGACAGCTCAATCTTTGAGCGCCTGCAAGTATCAGCTAGTACACCGGAACGCTTGGAGCAATCTCTGCAACCGCTTGTCTCAGGTATTATCGATACATCCCGTCAAATTTCGATGAATTTGAAGGACTATATAGAGCATCTTAACCTGTTGGTAGGGCAGCGTGAGGAACCATCAGACGATGTCCAGGCTATCTGGTACAAGCGTGTAGCATCAATCAGAAAACGTCAGCGAGCCTATGGTACCTTGAACGAATTAAAGGGCTGGCTTACGCAGCGAGGATGGCAGAGAGTGGGTGATACCTTACCTGGGTGATCCATCCGACTGTTTATCATATTCAAAGTGGTAGAAATTAATCAATTTCAGTGGATGCTTTCTTTAATCTGCCCTATTCATTCCTGAATAATTTAGTTTAATCATCAACGACCTTTCTTTACGGTATCTCGAGTTAGGGTTTTAAAACTAACGATAGGAAGGTGTGTGTCCCTTTCGAAAAGGTGTGTGTCCCTTTAGAAAGTGTCCCTTTAGAAAGTGCCTTTCGGAAAAAATAGGGGAAAGGTGTGTGTCCCTTTCGAAAAAGTCAGAAAGTGTAGAATGCGGTGTTATCCCTGGATTGACTCAGTGACTGAACTTCGAGTCTGTTATTAACGATACTACCTTCAATCTTCGCCCTTAGTTTACCTCTACCTTCATCCGTCACTTCAAACACACCTTGATCTCCCCGGTCCACAGCCTGGGCAGCGGTGTACAGTTCATTAATGGAAAGTAACCTGGTAGATGCACCCGGCGCCAGATCATTAGAGTCAACTCCCTCGATATCAACAAGATCGAATGTTACGAAGTCACCATCATCGTTATACAGGGTGATCTGGAGATCGCTACCTGCTATTACCGAATCATTAGTCAGTCGGTCGGACAAAGCTATCGAAAACGCCACCTGGTGAGAGCAGGAAGTTCAGCACTTTTGATGAGCCTGTCTTCAATAACGTTGAACCAGAATCAGTTTCGTCATCAATCTCCGGTTCAACTACCGGGTAAACAATTTCCGGAGGAACTGTAAACTGGTCGATAACAACATAACCTTCGTTGGCCGTCACTGCCAGATAACCTGTAAAGGTTGTCGGTTGGATTTCCGTTTCGCCATCGACCGTCAGACAAACCTCTGCATCATTAAAGGGATAATGATTCATATCAAGATCAAAAACGGTCTCAATCTTTAGCTCATGCACCGCACCGATTACCTCAAAATCCTTATCCGTATCAGATTCATCATCAGCCGTTGAACAACCGTTCCCATCAAGAACAACACCTGTCACTTCATCACCCGCCTCGTTGGTTGCGGCTGCAACGACATTTCCTCGGACAGTTAGCGTTACACTTTCAAATATAGTGTCTGCAGATGTGTCAGTAGATGGCAAAGCAATTGAACCCTGTACATTTTCCGCATTTCCCACAGTGAATTTCATAACAGGCGTAGTTAAAACTCCTCCTACAAACTTTGTTGAAAATGAAGCCAAATCAATCCGCGCTGTATCAGCCGGACCAACAGTTATCAAGGATGCGCGCTCAAACCTGACCAAAGTTCCCGACTGGTTGTTCAAAATACCTGAGCTTCTGTTGGCTAGAGCATCACTCGCATATTCAAATAAAGAATAACTGATGGACACATCGTTTTTGTCTTTAATCAGATAGGTTACATCCTGGAATACCCAATCATCATCAGGTGTTACGGCATTACTATTCGTTGTAATTGAAATTATGATATGGTCACTTTCATCACCACCTGCTGCAAACCCTACATCAGCACCCGTCATGAAGCCCGAGATTGTACTACTACCGATTGTTTTGATCGTAATCAATGCGCGCATAAAACGTCACACCGGCTGGGATTACAAAGCCAGCCTTACCCGTAACATCAAATGCCGGATCCACCAGTTCTGTACCCTCCGTGGCATTGATCTGGATTTCCGATGCCAGCACAACTGTACCGGGTAGGATAGCCTCAGCACCACCTGGTACTGCCGCCTTAGGGTTCAAATTGACCACAGCATTTGCTGTACTGGACAATACTCCGGCTACCAGCATTAAAACCAGATGTTTCTTGTTGATAAAATGAGCCAACTTGTATTGATTCAATTCAGTCGCCTCTGGTTACTAAAAAGCAGCTTGGTTACCAAACGTACTCGTATGTATACTGGTGCGAGAAATCGGTACCAGTAAATGTGAGTTTATAACTTCAATAATAGGGTTTCAATTTGTCTTTTTCTCATATTTTACTCGAGAACGGAGAATTGACCGGGGAAATTATTGGTTGTAAATAGTTTATTATTGGTGCCGGATTTATAGCGTATTACACTCACCTTTGTTGCATGAAAAATTATGTGTGTGTCCATAAAATGTGCCTTTCCCTGAAAAGTGCCCTAAAGTGTATGTCCCTAAAAGTTTTGAAGTTTTGAAAGTATTGAAGTTAGGTGTGTGTCCCCTACAAAATATGAAAGTATTGAAGTTAGGTGTGTGTCCCCTACAAAATAAAAAGTGTCCAAAAATTTATGTCTAAGTTCGGTGTGTGTCCCCAAAAAAATGAAAATGATGCCAAAGTTCGGTGTGTGTCCCCAAATAAAAGGATGCCAAAGTTCGGTGCGTGTCCCCTACAAAAAATTTCGGTGGTGCTTTTATTTGCTGCAATTGCTTTTCCAGCGGCCGGTTCTGAAGATCAACAGCAATCTGATTCATCGAATTCCATAGAGATAGAAGAAGTCGTGGTAACGGGCACCCGTATTCGTGACAGGAATGTATTCAGTTCATCCCAAATCACTACCGTCGATACTGAAGATATTTCCGACCGTGGCATCACACGGGTCGAGGATTTCCTGAACGATCTGCCACAGGTTTCACCAGGTCAGGCAATTACAGCGTCCAATGGCGCATCCGGGACAGCGACAGTGAATCTGCGCAACCTGGGGTGCAATCGGACCCTGGTCCTGATCAATGGACAGCGTCTGTCTCCGGGAACTACCGGCGGTGGTAACTGTGCAGACCTCAACTCCGTACCCTCGCTACTCCTTGAACGTATAGAGGTGCTCACGGGTGGCGCCTCGTCTGTATACGGATCGGATGCGGTGGCTGGTGTGGTCAACTTCATCATCGATGACGAGTTCCAGGGTTTCAAGGCCAGCTATACGCATAGTCTGTATCAGCACACCAACGATAACGATGAGTTTCGTGATCTGGTTCGTTCTTTTGAATACCAGCTGGCGAACAAAGACATTACCACTGGCGAAACCAACAAGTACGCGGTTGCCTTTGGCGGTTCCGTGTTCCAGAACCGTGGAAATATCACAGGTTTTGTCGAGAAAACCGATACCAATCCGATTTTGCAGGGAGACTACGATATCTCTGCATGTGCGCTTACCGGTGGCAAGAGCGCCTGTGGCGGTTCCTCAACCATCCCTCCTGGCCGCTGGGCAGACTTTGGTGGCTACGAGGCACTCGGATTTGTGAATAACCTGGACCCCACTGTGACTGGTCTCGATTTAAAGGTTCAGGGTGATGAGTTCGTACCTCGAGCCGGACAAACCTACAATTACAATCCGACCAACTTCTTTCAGCGACCCGATAAGCGGCTTAATGCAGGTTTCTTCGGCAAATTCGAAATCAATGAATTCATGGAGGTTTATGCGAATATTCGTTCCATGTCGTCCGAGTCCAACGCACAAATCGCGTACTCGGGAACGTTTGGCAATATCGAATCGCTACCTTGCTACAACCCCTTGCTATCCCGGCAACAGTACGACACGGTTTGTGGCAACTGGTCGGGAATGGGTGGCGATCATGCGCCCAACTTTGATACCGGGGCAGAAGCACTCGCCTATATTTCCGCACTTGATATTGCTGTCGGCGCCGAAGAAATTATTGACTACCGCGCACCTGTCTATTCCTTGAAAAGAAACGTGGAAGGCGGTCCACGTCAAAATATCACAAGCTTTGACAACGTCGTTCAAGTGTATGGATTGCGTGGTGAATTCGCTGATAACTGGTCCTATGACCTTTCCTATCAAATGGCCGATGTGGAATACACGAGCGAGTACCGCAATGACCTTTCGGTTACCGCGATCAGACGCGCGGTGGACGTGATCAACGTGGGGGGCACGCCGACCTGTGTTTCGTCCCTGAATGGCACCGACTCTTCCTGTATTCCCTACAATCTTTTCAGCGGTGGCTTGCCTGGTGACGCCGGCATCCAGGCGGTGATTGACGGAGGTCAGGAGTTGCAGAGTTACATAGCCAATACCACCTTCATCCTCGGCACGGGAGAACAGCGACTCTTTCAGGCAGTGGTTTCGGGCCAGTCCGGCATCAGTATTCCGGGTGCGCCAGGTTTCATCTCAGTTGCCCTGGGATTTGAGACCAAGGATCTGAAAACGGACTATCGGCCAGACTTGCCGAGTCGCACTGGTGACCGTTCCGGGTCTGGCGGCGCCTCCCTTCCGCTGTCAGGTGGATACGATGTCAACGAGTACTTCGTTGAACTTGGGATTCCTGTGCTCGACAGCTTGAGTTTTGATGCCGGTTACCGTTATGCCGATTATTCAACCGGCGCCACCACAGATACTTATAAACTGGGCGCCTACTGGCAAGTTTTGCCGGATGTGACGTTACGTGCTTCATACCAGTCAGCGATACGTCACGCCAGCATCTATGAATTGTTCCGGGCAGAGGGATTCAACCTTGTGGACCTTGACGATGACCCTTGCGGTCTATCGATGGAAGCGACGCTGTCCCAGTGCGCCAACACGGGATTGTCTGCCAGCTTGTATGGTACGGATCTGAAATCGCCTGCAGACCAGTACAACGTTTTGCAGAGAGGAAATCCAGGAGTGGCGCCGGAAGAAGCAGAGTCGGTGACTATCGGCGCAGTTATAACACCATCAATTATAGATGGGCTGGTACTGACCGTAGATTATTTCGACATCATCGTTGAACAGGGTATTGATACCATTCCTGCGGCCACAGTCCTGGACAAGTGTCTGGAAAGCGGACAGGCCACGTTTTGCGATCTAATCAATCGTAACCCTGTAAATGGGTCCTTGTGGCTGACCGGCGGTTATATCTACGCGCAGATAACCAATCTGAGCGAAGAGACCATCCAGGGTGTAGATATCATCTTTAACTATGACTTTGACACACCGCTTGGCCAGATGTCGCTGGGAGGTGTCACCACCTACCTTCTTGCATCCGATCTTATTGAGATCCAGGGAGAAGCATCGCTTGAGTGCGCGGGTATGTGGGGAGCCGCATGTGGCAAGAATCCACAGCCGAAGTGGAGTGGTAATTACAAGGCAACTTTGCACACCGAATACGATGCGCGGATTGCAGTGGGTATGCGTTACCTCGGCGGAACTGAAGATCTGAATTCCCACGACATTGATTTCCGTGCACAAACCTATTGGGACTTGACCGCGGAGTGGACTGGATTCGAGAACTTTTCCGCCACGATCGGGGTTACCAATCTGCTGGATACCGATCCTCCGGTCAGCTCCGATGCAGGTACTGCGCCAGGGAACGGAAACACCTTCCCTGCATACTTCGATGCGCTGGGGCGCTATTTCTTCGTCAATGTGGGAGTGTATTTTTAGAGGGCCGGGAGTCCTGGTGTATTCCTGAAAATTCTGGTGTGTGTCCCTGAACTTAGGTGTGTGTCCCTGAACTTAGGTGTGTGTCCCTGAACTTACCTGAACTTAGGCGTTCCTGAATTTAAGGTGTGTGTCCCTGAACTAACTAACTTATGTGTCTCCGTGTGCAGTCGCCGATACCGTTTTTGAAGAGCGCTGGAAGAATATTTTGAGCGTAGTCCGCGAAACCTTCCCCGAAGTTCAGCAAATCAGCACCCAGCAGCTTTCAAACATGCTGGCCAACGACGAGAAAGTCTTGCTGCTCGACGCTCGGTCTGAGGAGGAGTTTAATACGAGCCATCTTCAAGGTGCTTTACATTCGGACACAGTCAACACGGCATTGAGCGCGATCAACACCAATGACCAGCAACAGACTATCGTTGTTTATTGTTCAGTCGGTTACCGTTCATCTGACATCGCCAATCAGTTGCAGACACTCGGCGTGAAAAACGTAGTCAACCTGGAGGGCTCGCTGTTCCAGTGGGCCAACGAAGGCCGACCCATCGTGCAAGGGACCAAGCCCGTCACACACGTACACCCATACGACGATGATTGGGGCCAGCTATTGCATGAACCATTGCGTTCCGAATAGTACACTGTCCCCTTTTTGGACATTCACGGGACATTCCATTTGATATCGTTGACCTTTGGGTTGAACAGACTGACAGACTTCATTTTTTCCACCATTAGAACAACACGCGCCATGCTTTGATTTGGGTAGTATAAGTTGTTAACGGTAAGCTGATTGGTTTGGTTGTCCCTATTCCCGCACATCCATGGCTCAAACGTTACGTCTCCTTCGTAATCCAGTGCGGTGTGATCTACCGAGGCAGAGCCGATGAAGCATTGTCCATTGTCCATCAACACTTCCACGATAATGGGAATTTCAAACGATTCTCGCAGAATCTTTCCCCGCTCCGTCTCGTTTATCGACGCCCAGCGTCTACCAGCTTTTTCTTTGCTGTATTTAAGGAAAGTCCACATACTGTTGCTGTACGCCGGACCCAAATCCCCATAACTCCAGTAGCCACAAAACAACCCAGGCGAACACCAGCAAGCCTCCCCCCGCGACTGCTGGTTCGAAGAACACTCGATGGTATGTTTTGCTGACATACAGATTACTTAACAGATTTGAATGGGTGATGAACCAATACCCAGCCAGCACTGGAACCAGCGCCAGTTCATAATGCACTGCGATTCCTATTCTTTGTTTGCAGCCTGCATTTGCCTGGCGTTGTCAATGGCCTACATCTGCTCCCTTATCTCTTTCCACTCCGGCTTGTTCAGAAGTGTTCCGAAATCTGTGGAATCATTTTAGTGTAGTTCATTTACTGTCCTCGCTAAAGCACATTGAGTGTGATGCTCTAGATATCAATTGTCAATTTTACAAATCTTTAAATTTTTTCGGTGTTGTCATGCATGTTGCGTTTCGCTGCATGGAACAGGGTACGTCGAATTACATTGTCGCCACGGACCCGAGCGTTTGTCGTCTCGCCGTGAGAGAGCTACCGGCGAAGCAAAGAAAGACAGAACATCCCGTGGATAGTCCAGTATCAGGTTTGTCAAACCAAAGTTAAAATGTCCCCTTTTGGTCTGTCCTCTGTCCGTGGTCATGTGCGGCAGGGCAAGGATCGGTATCTCCCGATGGCCATTCCCGGATTCGGTGATAATGTCTCCGTCGCCATTTTCTGTCGTATTCGTATACACTTATTTCAGCAATGACTCGAAGCAATCCGCCAACTCGATGATGAAAAATGGAGTATGATGAGCGCTGGTCCCCCGAGAACGGAACGCTTACAATTTTTCAGTACCATGCGAAATGGTGTCAATGCACGCCTATTAAGTTCCCATTCTACTAATCCGAGTTTTTTGTCTTTGAATACGGAACAAAGTCATTATAAAATTCAACCTTCTATATTCCTGTGCCATACTTTCGAATTACCCGGAGAAAATAATGGAACACATTGCCAACATTCACATCGAGAAACTACAGGAGGGGGTTTACCTGGCTACCAGTGAGGATATTCCGGGTCTGGTTGCCCAAGGACGTACAATTACTGAAACAGTGGAAATTTCCCGCGACGTAGCAAAGAAGCTGTTGGAAGCGAAAACGGAGCGTCACAAAAGGCCAATTTGAAGCATGCCGGAGATTCGTTTGATTACCCACTGGTTCTGGGAACCTGATGGGCCGGTTGTCGGGGTTTAAATACCGGCAGATTATCAGGAAACTGAAAAAACTTGGATTTGAATTTGACAGACAGGCGGCCGGCAGTCATGAAATATGGTTTAATCCCAAAACTAACAGATATACTACTATTCCCAACCACCCGGGTGATATGCCTGAAGGTACATTGAGGGAAATTCTCAAGCAGGCTAAAGTCGCTGTAAGACGGTTCTTGGAAACATGAATTCCGGGCGGTGTATTTGTAAAGTCTCCCATCTAACATCTTTTAAGTGATTGATTTAAGTATATTAAATTTTTCATTATTTCAGGCCGCAAGTACCAGTTCCATCCCAAACTTGTTGGCTTTACGTTGCAGGGCACGCAGTTGACGGTCTTTTTTCTGAGCCTCAAAAACTTCTATCCCGCGCTCAACATAGGGCTGATGTTCGGCACCCAGGGACAGCGATGCTGGCACAGAGTCAGCTTCACGCAAAAAAATCACGACCGGCACTACACAGTCTGACTTGCACAGATCTGCCAGTTCAAAACAGTAGCTGCCCAGCCGGTGCAGCGAGAAGCGATGCCAGTCCGTTTCTTCTTCCAGTATGAACAGGATTGTCTCACGGAGACCGTCTTGCCACTCCACTCTATTATAGCTCATGTTCTTTCGATGACTTCCAGTCGCGGACGCGACATGCGGTGCTAAGAATCACACTACAAGGCCTCGTCATTCCACCTGGCCGACCTGGTGGAGGGGTGCGGAGAACGGGGGGTATCACCTGGCTTCTTGCCTGACCCGGTCGCGTCTGTAACCGGAGCAGAACCGTTTGCGTGAGGAAATCCGGCAGTCCAGGTGGCGTGCTGTGCGGCGGGCGACGATTCTATTCGGACAGCCCTCATCATAGAAATCCCCGCAATCCGGATGGACAGGTTAGTCGGGATCGATCCTGTGCATCGGGGGACCTGATCCCAAACGTGCGTCAGGCGGGACACTGAAATGTTACTTCTATGGAATCGCCGGCCTGCCGCAGGTTATCCCTGGTGTAAAAGGACAGGAACCTGGCCTTTTGACTTTCCTGCTCCGACGAAAACCCAATGCGGATTTCTTCCAGCAACGCTGTGATGTCGTCCTCGCCAAGATAGCGGGTGAGGTCAGTGGCCTGGTCCAGAATCCGCCGGAAAAAATCCGTGTTGCTGTTCAGGCGATCCAGACTCAGGTAGCTCAGCAGGGACTTCAGCGAGAGACGGTAGGCCGCGCTGCGTTGTTCGGGTTTGAGTCCGGCGGATTCGCCCAGGGTGTGGTAGACATCCGCACTCTCCGGGTATCGATTCTCCGGCAGGCGATAGTCGTTTATTTTATCAGCCAGCAACACGAGCGTCTTACAGTCGCGCAAGTAGTGTTGCAGGTGAAACAGCTTGATAGCCGCTTGTGATTGTTGCTGTATGTCGATTGACTGCGCGGAACGAAGCACCCAGGTCAGGTGGAACACCGCCTGGTTCGCATTACGGCGTTGCTCACATTCAGGATAGTCCAGGCAATCTGCGTAGTGCATGCCAAGCGCCAGGTGGTGCGCCATGGGCATGGTCCGGTTGATGATGTCCCGTGACAGGCTGTTAACCCTTATCCTGCCGAGTTGGAGCCCGGCGGTCCGTTGACTTTTCACCAACAGGTAGTCGCCGTCCGAGGCCGGTTCCAGTGAACGCAAGGAATTTAATGCCAGGTGTGTTGTCTCATTGAGGGTTTGTACAGAGACCTCTCCCAGCATCAACTCCGTGCGCTGAACGGGTTCCCCGTCAAGTCCGGACAAGAAGATCCCGGTGTCAGGCAACGAAGGTTGAAACACCAGTTCCGGCGGCGCCGGACATTTCGGACATTCATCCCCTTTGAATGTTTCGTTGAAAAACCAGAATCCCGCGCCGGCCAATTCCACGATGACCAGCGAAAACAGCCAGCGCAGATATTTTTCCCGGAGTCTGGGCAAGTACCCAACCAGGGCAAGGAGGGTGATGACTATGGTGGCGCCGAATCCCAGCACCACGATATAGCCGATGAGTACGCCGAATTCGTCTAGCTGTTGCATTTCATTATCTCCTTTATGCGTTGATTACACGAGGCGGGTCTTGGCCAGAGAGTGAGTAAGCGATGTCGTGCGCACCGCCGCTGGCATGGACCTCAGCGTCTGTCCGCCGTACAGCTTGAACCAGGCCTCCTGCTTGTCCGGATCAACGCTGATAAAGGCGTAGGCGCTCTCAGTATACAACGCCAGGCGCTCGAAGCGGTACCCTTCCGCCGTCTCCCTGTCATCTGCCGCACCGAGGCGCTGGACGTCAGCTGATAGATGTGGTGGTGTAGTACAACGCTTTCGCGGTTCCACATGGGTCGCTGCCGCAACTTCGTCAGACGCTGTACCTCCGCCTGCAGGGACAACGCGTCCTTCGCCGTGCGCCGGATCGCCTCGGTTTCCTTGCGGGCAGCGACCAGACCCCCACAGCGGTTTTTTATCGCCACTCGTCAGCATTGACTCAAAGCAATCCGCCAACTCGATGATGAAAAAAATGGAGTATGATGAGCGCTGGTCCCCCGATAACGGAACGCTTACAATTTTTCGGTACCATGCGAAATGGTGTCAATGCACGCCTATTAAGTTCCCATTCCACTAATCCGAGTTTTTTGTCTTTGAATACGGAACAAAGTCATTTTAAAATTCAACCTTCTATATTCCTGTGCCATACTTTCGAATTACTTGGAGAAAATAATGGAACACATGGCGACTTACTCAAGGAGATTAAATGCAAATTGATGGGCATCATACAATGACCTATATCGCCGCGCGGTTGGCAGGATTCAACAGGAAGAAGGCTTCAATTATCGCTTACAGCGCGCAGTATGTGGACGACGCCACCAATTCCGGGGTCATAAAGTTCAAAAATAACGCCATGTATGGGCACATCTCTTCTGCGCATAAAATGCTGGATTACCGCAACTCCGATGAACTGGCCAATCACAAAGTCTGGGTTCCGTTTCATTTCCTTCCCGGCAATGGTGGCAAACCGGCAGGCGAAAACCCTGAAGGCGGGTTCATAAAAAAGCTGGTATGCTTCCCAGACAGTTATGTCGCCAGAGACATGTTATGCGTCTGCGTTGCCGACTCCAATAAGCCATACGCATTACACCGGCTTGGAATCACCATGCATGTATACGCCGACACCTGGGCGCACCAAGGCTTTGCCGGGACGAATCACAAGATCAACGAAGTGTCAGATATAACCAGCAACGATGCGACGCTCGACAAGAGTTTCTTCAATAAAATCGCCAATTTTTTTCTGAGCGAGTCATTCCCCCTGGGCCATGGCGCCGCCCTAAGCCACCCCGACCATCCATTCCTTATATGGGAGTACAGAAACGGTCTTAACGAGAGTGTGAAAAGAAACAATCAACAGATTTTCATGGAAGCGACCGACAAGATGTGCCGTGCCATGCAATGTTTTATCCAGGGCGACCTGACGATGAACCTCGATTCCATGACCGGCCTACCCCCGGCAGATACCGAAACGATGCTGTCGCTGATCAAAAGTATCAAGGATAACTCAGACGAAGATCGACATCAGAAGTGGGTCGACTCAATCGCTAATGGCAGCTTTTCATTTGGTGCGGAGAAGATTGCTTATATCGGCAAGGGCAAGGGATCCTGGAAGCACAAGTCAATCGGGCAACTCGCTGCAGCGGATAGTGGCCGCGAAGTCTTCACCTTTAAAAGTTCGTTCATGAAATCCGACTGGAAGCTATTCCATGACGCACTGCAGGTGCACCGTCTGGATATACTGCACGACATACTACCCAAATATGGAATATGTGCGGCCTAGGAAGCGAGCTATAATCGGCTGTAGTTTGCCAATGTTTTCTGGTTCCAAACAGAGATAGCTCCGCAGTGAGACTGGCGGATAGTAGCAAATAGAAACTGGCTTATCTTGCAGGTAGATGAAGCCGTCATTATTACAGTGGCGTTGCGCCACCGGAATTGAAACGAAACATGGAGCTTCAATAATGATCAGGAGATTTTTTTGCAAGTTATTTTTCGGTATATTTTTATTGCTTGCGCGCTATCCGAAAATTATCAAATACACGCTACTACTACTATTCATCGCCATGCCACTACTTGGACTGATCTCGACGAAGACCTTTCAACGCTGGGATGATCACCCTGCTCGTGGTGCGGTCGCAATCAATGGCGGCGCCATGGGCGAGAGTTTTCAGACACCGGAATACCTGGACCAGGGATGGGATGAAACCGACAGTCTGTGGTTTTACAACACCACCCAGGGTTCGGGCTTACTGCCATACGACTTTTTAATCGCGCTGGAACAACCAGACCTAAAGGATTCGACAAAGTTTATCTGTGAACGTAACTATGTCGAGAACAGCTGGTTCCTGTGTGATCACAATATCGACCGGTTTCGCTATCTCCCACAGACCCAATCGTTTTTCAACCCTGACGCTCTACCTGTTGGTTTCGTCAAGGAAACCTATAAAGCTCGGGATTATATCGGCTTCACCTGCGCCGCCTGCCATACCGGTCAGGTCAATTTCAGGAATCCGGGCGGAGATACTCCGTTCGCATTACGCATCGATGGAGGTCCCGCCATGGCCGATATGGTAGGATTTTTGAAAGAACTGCAATATGCGCTTGAACAGTCACAAACCGAACCCAAAAAAGCGAAGTTCATTCAGGTCGTGCTAGACCTGAAGAACGACTATTCTTCTGCCGACGCCATCAGCAATGACCTGGAAAAGTGGACCGACGTCATTCGTCTCTACAACACTGTCAACAATAGTACCTATGCAAATAAAAAGGTAGAATATGGTCATGCCCGGCTCGACGCCTTTGGCCGGATTTACAACCGGGTTCTGCAACATGTCATTAACAAACAGCAGTTCGCCGAAATACTGGAACGTCTGACGTCCGGCGCCGGCAATATATTGGTCGAGCCACATCAAATCGATAATGTGCTCGCGGGTATCAACGACACCATCATCGGCGACAGCGAATTTGCCATGGTGCTGAAACGCCTGGTGATGCCGAATCCCGACTATCCAGCGTTGAGTAAAACCGACCTGCTGCGGGTTCGCGATGCCATTTTCAATCGCCCGAATGCACCGGTCAGTTACCCGTTCCTATGGGATATTGCGCAGTCTGATTACGTGCAATGGAATGGGCTCGCCAGCAATGCCGGCCCCGGCCCGCTAGGACGTAACGCGGGTGAAGTAATCGGCGTGTTTGGCATTCTCGACTGGTCGGACAAGCAAAGCTGGTTTTCAAAACTGATCGGTTTCAACCTGTCCAGTTTAGTCAGCGGTCAAGCCAACAAGAGCAAGAAAATTCGTTTTGACTCTTCGATAGACCTGTTCAATCTGAAGAGACTGGAAAGCCATTTGCGTAGTCTGACTTCACCGCAATGGCCATTTTGTAAAAGTCAGACAAGCGGTGATTACTACCTTCCCGCCGCCGTTAAAACCGACTCCCCGGAACAGGATTCAAGACCCTGTGCCGACCAGGACCAGAAGTTCGACCAAGAACTATGGAAGCGCGGCAGGGAGATCTACGGCAAAAGCTGCCAAAGCTGTCATGAATTAATCGATTCGCGCGCCTGGGATCGTAAGGTCATTGCCAACATGTCGCATCTCAAACTCGCTGGCACAGACCGGGCGATGGCCGACAACAGCGTCAGTTATAAAGGCAATGCAGGCAATTTCAAACACACTTACCAAACCGTGGATGTCGGACAGGTCGTGGTCGCAGACGACGCGCCGGTAATTGAATTGTTAACAGCTGCAACCCGTGGTGTCATTGCGACGCCAGATCCAGATAAATGGTGGCCTCGACGGATGATTGAGTGGGGCTACACTCTGGTCATGTCGATAGCGGATAACGACATAAAACCCAGTATCAAGCGCGGCATTTACAACGCCGACACGACAGCCGAGCCCTACGCCTCGCTGCTGGCTTACAAGGCACGTTCCCTGAACGGCATCTGGGCTACAGCGCCTTATCTGCACAATGGTTCGGTTCCAGACCTATACGAATTGCTCCTGCCCACCCGCCGCAATGACGATGTCGATGGTGAACGCTGTGAGAAGTATCGCCGCACCGAGTTCGTCGTCGGCTCGCGTGAGTTCGATCCAGTCAAGGTTGGCTTCAAGAGTGAAGGTTATGCCGGGTTCCAGTTCAGGACTGATATCCGCGGTAATCGCAACACAGGGCACGAGTATCATACCTGCAAGATGACCGATCAGGATAGATGGGCTCTGATCGAATTCCTGAAGAGCTTGTAGGACGACGAACATAGAACGGAGGATAGAAAATCTATGGTAAGCGAAAAAGATTACCTGCGTGAATACGACGCCGCAGTTAAAGAACAGAAATACCTGCTGGTACAGAAATGGATTAGAGAAGAGCCGCTGCCGTTTTTCAAACAGTTACGCGCCGAACGCCCAGTATTGGAAACGCCGGAATACACGCTAGTGGCACTGTTTACTGACGTCAGGGACATGCTACAAATGCCCAGAGTATTCACGGTTGATCTTTACAAGCCGAAAATGGGGGTGACAGGCCCGGACGAAGGTTACCTGATGGCGCATGACGACAACGCATTGCATTATCGCGAGAAATCGCTTATGCAGGGGTTGTTGAACCGCAAGGACCTGCCGCGCATCAGGCGTTTGGTTGAGAAAGCAGCCAAAGAAATCCTGGACCAGGCCGGTGGCAAAATCGAAGTCATTAACGAATACTGCCGCATGGTACCGGTCCACTTGGTGCAGGACTATTTCGGCCTCGACTGCATCGACAAGGCGAAGCTAATCGAATGGTCTTACTGGAACCAATATGACGCGTTTAACAATCAACCCTTCGACATGCTCACCAAGACCGAAAGACAAACCATCGTCGACAAGCATAACGCGGTAACGGTGGAACTCAGCGCCTACATCGCATCGTTAATAACTCGCAAACTGATCACGACCACGCTGATGAAGCCCATCAACCTGTTAACCGGTCCTTTCAGGTGGATGTATTACAAGTTGACCGGCAAAACGCCTATATCGAAAGACGATATGGTCAGCCGCATGCTGAATACAAAATTTGCTAGCGAAGTCGACTTTTCGCTGGTTCGAGTCGGGGTTAACGTCGGCGGTCTGTTAATCGGTGCAATAGAAACCACTTCGCAGGCGGTAGCACATGTGATCGAATTCTTTATCGATCGCAAGTTATTAAAAGAAGCCAGGGACTGTGCAATCCAGTCCGACCTCGGTGCATTCGACGACATGGTCTGGGAGGCACTACGTTTCGTACCGATTCGATCGGACATTTTCCGTAAGGCCGCCAGCGATTACACCATTGCCAAGGGCGCCAAGCATCAAACCACCATAAAAGAGGGAACGATCGTGCGCCTGCTCATACACTCGGCCATGTTCGATACCTACGCTTACGAAAACCCTGATAATTTTTCTCCGGAACGCAATTTTGACCATAATTTCATCTTCGGCTATGGTCAGCATGAATGTCTTGGCAAGTACGTCGGCATAGAAATGGTTCCGGAAATGGTGCGCCAGGTTATCATGCGCGACAACCTCAAGAGTCTTGGCAAAATCAGCTACCGTTCTGAATTGTTTAACGACCGGGATGGACCGTTCCCCGAAAAGTTCGAATTGAAATGGTCGAGTTGAAACACCCGAATCAGGTTTCTCTGTCCGCCGTTCTATGCAATTCATAAAATGATAAACTCTCTTGTTTAATTAAATCAGGCGCTACCGGTTGGTCATGGTCCGAACCAGACTCACCGCCTCGCGTTTGAACTCAGGGGTATATCTTTTTCTTGTGCGTTTGCTCATAGAACACCTCGTCTTGAATCATTATATAACTCTTAACTTGGTGTCCAGAATTTCGGGGGAAGATCAACCATTACAT
>JAPOOX010000084.1 GCA_026713185.1 Gammaproteobacteria bacterium | reverse complement strand
GCATGACTACAGGCATGCGGGGGAAGCTCGGGAATCCGGGAGGGACGCGCAGACGCTGGTGCAAATGAATGCCCCAAAGCCATCTGCGAACAGCCTCGTTAACAAAACAAGCCAACCAGTACAACATTCAACCCACAGCAAACGAATACCCCAAAGCCATCTGCGAATATTCAAATAAAGTAAACTGCCCCCCGAATAGAGTAAACTACTCCCTGACAGGAGATTACCCATGGATATAGTGGAAGATATCAAGACTAAAGTTTCTGACAAACTGGAAACTTCTACGACGACTTCAAGCATCGGCAAGACAGCAGGCATTATCCTGATTCTGCTGCTGGTAATCATTGGAATCGTCGGTTTTATCTGGGACGATGAACCCGACCTGTTCGATATCAACGAGAACACCACAATGCTGCTTCAGAAAAACGATGTCCATAAAGTCACAGGAAGTACCACGGCGGCGACTTTACTCAAACTCATTGATGTGCTCCTGCACAAACGGGGAGGATATCTGACTAACGACATCATGCCGCCCGGTATATTGATGGATAACGTGCCAAATTGGGAATTCGGTGTCCTGGTCCAGGTTCGCGATATGGCCAGAACTCTGCGAAATAACCTGTCACGCTCCCAGTCGCAATCGACGGAAGATGTTGCATTGGTCTCGACAGAAAACCAGTTTTATTTCGATAATGACAGTTGGATACTGCCGGCGACTGAATCCGAATACAGAAAAGGCATGGATAGCCTGCAGGATTACCTGATTCGATTGGGAGACAAGGACTCTCCCGATGCCCAGTTCTATGCCAGGGCAGACAACCTTGGAATATGGCTCTCCGAGGTGGAAACCAGACTGGGAAGTTTGTCGCAACGGCTCAGTGCCAGCGTGGGCAAGCATCAACTCAATACTGCACTTGCCGGCGACAGCGCCGCTACCCAGTCAACAGAATCAGCACAAAGTTCTCACATGAAAACACCATGGATGGAACTTGATGATGTGTTCTATGAAGCCAGAGGCACCACCTGGGCACTGATTCATCTGTTACGGGCAGTCGAAGTAGACTTTCAGGAAGTTTTACAGAAAAAAAACGCCCTGATCAGTTTGCAGCATATCATCAGGGAACTGGAACCTGCCCAGGACACCCTGTGGAGTCCGGTCATCCTGAATGGCAGCGGACTGGGAATAATGGCAAATCATTCGCTGGTGATGGGTTCACACATTTCCAGGGCCAATGCTGCAATCATTGATCTGCGTCGACTGCTGGAAGAGGGTTGATCAATACAGATATGCCAGACCTATCCTGTCCCGGGATAACGTAACCGCCACAAGTTGTTTTCTAATGGTTTGAATTTCTGTACTATTACCGCGCCTGCAAAATCAGGCTGTCGAAGAATTAAATCCAACTGGAAAGACTTTATGAGTAACTTGACTTACTTTGTACCACCACTATTCGGCTTGCTGGGGCTGGTTGGCGCCATCTTGATCCATGTTCAGATGACCACGTATTCAGAAGGTGAAGTTAAAATCAAAAAAATCGCCGATGCTATCCACGAGGGCGCCATGGTATTCATGCATCGTGAATATCTGATGCTGCTGCTGTTCGCCGGACCACTTTTTCTCATCATTCTGATATCACCACTGGGTTGGAATACGGCACTGTCGTTTGCCGTCGGTGCATTCGCCTCTGCGGCAGCAGGATATCTGGGGATGTTTTCTGCAACCAAAGCCAATGTGCGAACAACCACTGCTGCCCAGGCAGAGGGTCAATCGGGCGCTTTGACAGTGGCATTTTACGGCGGTTCCATCATGGGGCTCTGCGTTGCCTCACTCGGTCTTGTTGGGCTTGGTTTTTTATACTGGTTCTTTGGCGGTGACCCGGAAACAGCTCATGCGATTCACGGATTCGGCATGGGCGCATCATGTGTGGCGTTATTCTCCCGTGTTGGTGGTGGTATCTATACCAAGAGTGCGGATGTTGGAGCCGACCTGGTGGGTAAAGTAGAAGCTGGAATTCCCGAAGATGACCCACGAAACCCCGGCGTTATCGCGGACAACGTTGGTGACAATGTTGGTGACATTGCCGGCATGGGATCTGACATATTCGAGTCTTATTGCGGGTCCATGATCGCCACAATTGCCATCGCCTCAACACTGACCATGAGTGGACCATTCGGTATTGAAGCGCTGGCGCCGGAAACCGGTCAGGCAGCGTTGATGGCATTACCTCTTGGATTGGCCAGTCTGGGCCTCCTCTGTTCCATTCTGGGCATTATTACAGTTCGGGTAATGTCCAACAAATCGGCTGAAACTGCCTTGCACATGGGGCATAACATATCAGCCCTTCTACTGATCGCGGGGGCCTGGTTCCTGACCGACCTTATGGGCATCGACAGGAATATCTGGTTTTCCAT
>JAPOOX010000022.1 GCA_026713185.1 Gammaproteobacteria bacterium | reverse complement strand
TGCTAAAAACAAAATGTACATCGACGCCAATGCAATGGCTATTACAGATGGTGATGCTAAAAACAAAATGTACATCGACGCCAATAAAATGGCCATCGAGTCAAACGATGCCGATATAGCGTCCAATGCTGCCGCCATCATGGCTAACGACGGTGATATCGCCATGAATGCTCGAGGTATTGCTCATAACCTTAGAAATGTTAATACTAACATCGCCAATATCATATCGAACTCAAGCCGCATCTCGTCCAATCTGACTCAGATTATGTCGAATGCCAACAGCATTTTAATCAATGCTAATGAAATCAATATGGTGGATGAACGTGTCAGTAAGGTTGCCGCCATGGCCTCTGCAATGACAGCTGTACCCAACGTGGTTCCAGGTGATGGAAGTTTCTTCCTGGGTGTTGGCGTCGGCAACCATGATGGCGAGTCGGCAGTTGCAGTCGGTTTGTCCGGAAGAGTGGGTGCGGATAATAACATCTACATCAATGCAGGCGCCTCCTCGAGTTCTGGTGAAACTTCTGTTCGCGCCGGCGTCGGTTGGGTCTTCTAAAGACTACTGGCGGGACTCCCAATATCAGAATATAGAAAGTCCGGCTTCAGGTCGGACTTTCTTGTTTTATTTTGCTTCTATCACTGCCAGTGCATGACTGAGTCTGGAGACACCCACTACTTCTATTCCCTGTAATGGTTTCCTGGGTGCATTGGCAGCCGGAACAATTGCTTTCTTAAATCCATGTTTTGCCGCTTCGTTAAGTCTTTCAAGACCATTGGGAACAGGTCGAATCTCTCCGGATAACCCTACTTCTCCAAAACAGACCAGATGTTGTGGTAATGGTATGTCCCGGAAACTGGACATGATTGCCAGCAACAGCGCCAGGTCACTACTGGTTTCTTCTACCCGGATGCCCCCGACGGCATTGACAAAAACATCCTTGTCACCAACCTGCAACCCGCCGTGACGATGTAAAATTGCCAGCAACATGGTCAGACGATTCTGTTCAAACCCTACGCTGACCCGACGTGGATTACCTGGAACCGAATCATCCACCAGGGCCTGTGCTTCCACCAGTAATGGTCTGCTTCCTTCCCAAACCACCATCACGACACTGCCTGGGGAGACTTCCTTAGAACGGGACAAGAATATTGCCGACGGGTTGGTGACTTCGATCATACCGCGCCCGGTCATGGCAAAGATTCCCACTTCATTCACCGCACCGAATCGATTCTTGCTACTCCTCAGCGTGCGGAAGCGATTATCTGCTACACCATCAATCATGATGAAGGTATCGATCATATGCTCCAGTACACGAGGACCCGCCAGACTGCCCTCCTTGGTGACGTGTCCCACCAGGATGAGTACCGTGTCACAGGTTTTTGCCTGACGGATCAGTGCTGCCGCCGACTCCCGTACCTGACCTACACTACCCGGAGCAGACTCAATGGACTCGGTATACATTGCCTGAATCGAATCAATAACACAGATTCGGGGGCTGCAACTGCGCCATGTCTCCACAATGTGTTCAACATTGGTTTCCGCCATGACCTGAACTTTATCCTGCGGTAATCCCAGACGTCGGGCACGCATGGCAACCTGTGCCAGACTTTCTTCCCCGGTCACATAGAGTGTTGACTCATTTCCGGCAACTCGACAGATTACCTGCAGCAGCAAAGTACTTTTACCTGCGCCCGGATTACCACTGATGAGCACCGCAGACCCGGGGACCAGGCCACCTCCCAGTACACGATCAAATTCATTAGACTCGGTCGACAGTCGAGACTGTTCTTCAATGGCTACATCTCCCAGAACCCGCAGGGCCGCAGTTTCATCCGCATATCCTCTTCGCCGGGATTCATTACCGACAACCACCTGGCTCAATGTATTCCAGGTTCCGCAATGATTGCACTGTCCCTGCCATTTAGGGTAGTCGGTTCCACAATCACTGCAGACGAAAACTGTTTTGCTCCTGGCCATTGCTTATTCCGCCGCGTCTTCAGAATCACCCACATATACACGGGTGACGCGATGACCAACCTGACACAGTAATGTGTAGGCAATTGACCCCGATGCCAGCGCGACTTCCTCAACCGGTAATCGATCACCCCAGAGAATTGCCCGTTCACTTAACTGCACGTCATCCTCATCTTCCAGCACAATACAGGTCATATCCATAGATATACGCCCGACAATCTGACGACGTAGACCTCCCAGCAGAACACAACGCGGGTTCCCGGTTCCCCACGGATATCCATCAGCATAACCAATGGCCAGTACCGCAACACGACAGTCCACAGGAGCTGTCCACATGCTCCCATAACCCACTGATTCACCAGCCCTGACCCGGTTGATGGCGATCACAGGTGCGTTCAGCGTCATCACTGTCTGCAGGTCTGCAGACTGCTGTCCCGGGAAAGGAGAAACCCCATACAGCATGAGACCGGGACGTATCCAATCCGTCCTGGTCTCAGGGTGCCTGATAATCCCGGCCGAATTCGCTATTGAAACCGGTAGTCCGAATTCGGATACTCCTTTGTAAAACAATTCGATCTGCCGTTGAGTGGCACTGGTATCCATGTCCGCGTTCGCCAGGTGGGTCATGATTCCCAATACTTTGTACTTCCGCAATTCATGCAGTACCCGCGGTAACATGTCCAGGGGGAATCCAAGCCGATTCATCCCTGATGTTACTTTGACCCAGATATTTCCGGAGAATCCGGTTCGCTTCAGTAAATCTACCTGAACCATCGAATGGACAACCACATCTGCCATTATTTCAATGATTTTCATCAACTGCGGCTGATCAGTGAACCCCTCCAGCAACGTGATGGGATTGACAATACCCGCATCCCGCAATTGTCGTGCTTCTGCAATCCTGGCAACACCAAAACCATCCGCATGGGCGAGCGTTCTGGCTATTTCGACAGCACCGTGACCATATGCGTTAGCTTTCACAACGGCCATTACTTTGCTGTCAGGAGCCATGGCTCTTACCACAGAAAGATTGAAGGCTGCCGCATCCAGATCAATAACCGCATGGGCGCCGTCGTCAATTCCTTCCTGAATGGAGTTCTGATAACCATCTGATTGATTTGCCAGCACTGCCGACATTCCGCTTCCGTTTATCTGGTTATTGTCCGGGGACTTCTCTTTTTGCGAGTTACTTTCCGGTCCCCACCAGTCAGTGTCGGTCATCAAGATCCTTCGGGGGAGACTGCCCGGGATCCTGGTAATCATAATCCTGGGCCATATCGTCAAACCTCGTATATTCCCCCAGGAACGTTAGTTTCTTCCTGCCTATCGGACCATTGCGCTGTTTGAGGATGATGATTTCCGCAACCCCTTTATTTTCTGTTTCATCGTTATATACCTCATCCCGGTAGATCCCCATAATGACATCAGCATCCTGTTCGATAGCGCCCGATTCCCTGAGGTCGGACATGATGGGACGTTTATCCGGACGTTGCTCCAGACTCCGGTTAAGCTGGGAACCGGCAACCAATGGACAATTGAATTCCTTGGCTATGGCCTTCAAAGACCGTGAGATTTCCGAGATCTCTCCCGCACGATTTTCCACAGTGCCGGGAACTTGCATCAATTGCAGGTAATCCACCAGTATCAAACCCAATTGACCATGTTCCCGGGCGATCCGACGGGTTCTGGCACGAATATCATTGGGGGTCAGTGCCGCAGTGTCATCCACGAAAAGTTTGCAGTCGTTCAGAAAACTGACAGCAGAAGTCAAATTAGGCCAGTCATCATCATACAACTGACCAGTACGGATCCTGCTTTGATCAATTCTTCCCAGGGATGACAACATTCTGAGAATCAACGAATCTGCAGGCATTTCCAGACTGAACACCAGAACTGGCATTTTCTCGGAAATAGCCGCACTCTCGGCCATATTCATCATCAGAGAGGTCTTGCCCATGGACGGTCTGCCGGCGACGACCACCAGGTCAGCCGCCTGTAATCCAGAGGTAATTGCGTCCAGGTCCTTGAACCCGGTGCTGATACCCGTCAACGCTCCTTTGGTATCATACAGTTCTTCAATTCTGGATATTGCTTTTGCCAGCAGCGGTCGAACGGCCTCCGGACCTCCACTGCTGGGTTTCTCGTCACCGATTCTGAACACTCTGGATTCCGCTTCATTGATCAGCGTTGCACTGTCCCTTCCCGCTGGATTGAAACCGCTATCGGCAATTTCCTGACCTGCCAGAATCAGTTTTCGGATGGTGGCGCGTTCCTGAACTGTTTTCGCGTATGCCTGGATATTGGATGCTGTTGGTGTATTTTCGGCCAGGTCGGATATGTAGGCCACACCACCAATGGTCTCCAGAGCATTAACATGGTCCAGGGCATCTGAAATGGTAATGACATCCAGCGGTTGATTCTTTTCAACAAGCGATTCTATACAACGGAATATGGTCCGATGGTCGCTTCGATAAAAATCATCTGCGGCGATTACCCCGGCAATATTATCCCAGGCTGATTCATCCAGCATCAAACCACCAAGAACGGATCGCTCTGCTCCAATAGAATGAGGCGGAATTTTCAGTAGTGTTTCTGTTGTGTTTTCAGACACGTTTGCCAAGGAAAAAACTCAAGCTTCCTATATGAATCTCACATGGATCTAGCCTAAATCATCCCGGCTGAATTGAAAATATATAATGGGAGAAAATTTCAGAATACAGTAATCATGTCTCGGCGATAAGGGACACCCTGACGGCTGCATTGACTTCACTATGCAGATGTACAACCACTTCATAATCACCAATTTCGCGAATGGGTCCATCCGGAAGACGTACTTCGCTTCTGTCCAGTTGGACCCCGCGGGCGGTCACTGCATCAGCAATATCCCTCACCGTAACAGAGCCGAACAACTTGCCTTCTTCACCCGCTTTAACCGTCAAGCCAATGGATAATGCATTAATCTTTTCGGCCCGCTCCAGTGCTTCGGCTTTCTTGCCTGCAGCCTGGCGCTGTAATTCTTCCAGCATTGCCCTGTATTTCTCTATATTTTCAGCACTTGCGGGAACTGCCTTATGTTGCGGGATGAGGTAGTTTCGACCATATCCCGCTTTGACAGATACCTGGGCTCCGGGATTACCCAGATTTGCAATTTGCTCCAGAAGAATGACTTGCATGATTTTACACCTTTGTGGTTTGAATTCGTTTTCGAACATCCAGGTAACTGTCTATCAACGCCAGTGACGCCACCAGAGGATAGAAAAAATTGGAGAACACCAATAACAGAAAATAAAAAATAATGAGCCAGCGGACGGACATCTTCCTGTAACCAATCAGCCAATGCACCATTCCCAACCCTGACAACAGCAAGGGTACCGTCAGCAGCAGCATCCATTGCCCCAGCGAATCGTTGAAAAAATAACATATCACGAGTAACAGGACAATCCCGGTGCTGAACCCGCTGGTGATACGCAACTGGTGGAATTCTTTCTGGAAACCACCCGGATTGTACAATTGACTCTGCCACCACCTTGCCAGCATCAGAAAAGCCAGCATTGCAAAGGCCTGACCCATCGCAAAGACTGCAAGTATGACCTTCCGGATTGCCTCAAAAGACTGCTCTGTGGAATCCTGTTGTGTAAATTCCATGTACATTTCTACTATCAACTTTAACTGTTCAGTAGAGGTAGATTCGAATATCAGAATGCCGATAGCGGAAAAAACCACTGCCAAAACCAGAGTGATTTCCCAGGATACCGTTACCCGCAACACATAGGCGAGACCAACCGTACCCAATAAAGCAATAACCGGGGTTAGAGCACTACCAGTCAGATAAATAACAACACCCATTGGCAGTAGTGCCCAGAGGAGTACCAGTGAACCTTCAACACCTCCCCTGTGCAATACAACAAGACTGACGATCGACGTACTCAACCAGTTGAGTATCGGCAGAGATGCACAGACCATGCTCGCACCAATGGCGTGAACACGACCACGCATGACAAATTCCGCTAAGGCTTTCATGAAGTGTCAGTCCGGCGAGTAACGCCAATTCACCTATTTATGGGCGTCAGTATAAGGCAACAGCGCGAGGTATCTTGCTCTTTTTACCGCCCTGGCAAGCTGGCGCTGATAACGGGCTTTTGTACCGGTAATTCGACTCGGCACGATCTTGCCGGTTTCTGAAATATACTCTTCGAGCGTTTCCAGATCCTTGTAGTCTATTTCCTTCACACCCTCGGCGGTGAAACGACAAAATTTTCGGCGACGATAGAAACGAGGCATATCCTATTCTCCTGCTAGGGCAGAGGCGTCATCGGGCTCACTGCTTTCCGCCGGGGTTTGCAACACCACTCTTTCATTCAATCCCGGGGCTGTCTCTGCCCGACTCGCGTTTTCAATCTTCATGATTGGCGACTCTTCAGTAATGGCTTCTTTGCAACCCATAATCAGATTACGCAGCACAGCATCATTGAATCGAAACGCCGTGTTGATTTCTTCCAGCACATCCTTGTTGCATTCAATGTTGAACAGGATGTAGTGAGCCTTGTGAATCTTGCTGATAGGGTAAGCAAGTTGACGCCTGCCCCAGTCTTCGGTGCGGTGAATTGTACCGCCCCCTTGCTTGATAAGGTTGGTATAGCGTTCAATCATCCCTGGTACCTGTTCAGATTGATCAGGATGTACCAGGAGGACAATCTCATAGTGTCTCATCGACAACTCCTTTCGGTTGATGCTGCCCGGGATTTCCCGGTGCAGCAAGGAGGGTTAAGGAAGCCGCGGATTGTAGAGAATAGGATTCCACATTGCAAGTGATCTGACCATCACCCCTTTATTCCGCGTTGTTGCTGTACTTCATATAAACTGATGCCAGTTGCCACGGAGACATTGAATCCCAGGATGTCATTGACCATTGGTATTTTTGCAAGATAGTCGCAGTGCTTGCGGGTATTGCGTCGCAAGCCACCATCCTCGGAACCCATAACCAGCACCAGATCGCCGGTCAGATCGAAACTGCTCAATGGCCTCTCCGCATCCAGGGTTGTACCCAGGATCCAACAATCCGATGACTTCAACTGTTCCAGGGTCCGTGCCAGGTTCGAAACCTGGAGATAAGGTACGAGGTTTGCCCCTCCGCATGCGGTTTTTATGGCAGTGACGCTTAACGGCGCACTGTTACTGCGCGGTGCAATGACCGCGTCAACACCCATGGTCGCAGCGCTACGCAAACATGCCCCCAGATTATGAGGGTCTTTGACGCCATCCAGAATCAGGAAAAGACGCCTTGGATTGTCCCGCTCAACCTCCTTCGCAAGCAGTACATCCAGAGATACTGCCTCTATCGGAGACGTCGTGTACAGTATCACGCCCTGATGTTTCCCTGGAGTGATTTCATCCAGGGCGGCACGTGAAAGATATTCTACCGGACAGTCCATCATCTCGACACGATCCCTGATCTCCCTTAACCTGGGACCCAGATTGCCACTTTTCAGGAGTAATCGCTGCGGTGTACCCGTGGCCGTGGACAGGTAAATTCTCGTGGCATGGATGCCGTAAATAAAATCCATCATGATGACTGGGATCTACGTCTGCGCCGGCTGGATTTTTTGTTTCGCTGAATACCTGATTTGGCAGATTGACCCTTTCGTGTATTGGTCTTTCCCGAAGAAGTACGCGGTCTGTGTTCGAGAGGATCGTGCGAGATCAGTTCAAAATCGATTTTCCGCTCGTCAACCGATACCCGTGCCACCTGAACCGAGACGTTATCCCCTATGCCAAAAACCAATCCACTGTTTTCTCCTACCAGACGCTGTTCACCCTGATCGAAATGATAGTAGTCATCAATCAGTGTACTCACATGTACCAGACCCTCAATCAGAACGTCGGACAGCTCTATAAATAATCCGAAGCCTGTAACGCCGATAATCACACCCGATTCGATATCACCGACTTTGCCATCCATGTATTCGCACTTCATCCACTCAAGAATTTCATAAACCGCTGTTTCTGCACGGCGCTCTGTTCGGGAGCATTGATTACCCAATGCATGCAGTCTATCCGGTTCATAGTCATATTCCGGCCTGCTACGTGCACCAAACCGGCGAACCAGGTCTGTTTTCTTCCGGCTGTGGATTACGGACTTGATCAGCCGATGTGCCAGAAGATCCGGGTAGCGTCTGATAGGCGAAGTAAAGTGTGTGTACATCGGGTAATCAAGCCCAAAGTGTCCCTCATTGTTTACCTGATAAACCGCCTGTGATAGCGCACGTAACACCGCAATCTGAAGAATATGTCCATTGGGTTTGCTGCGCAGGATATTCAGTGCATGCTGGAAATCCGATGGTGTCGGTATTCCATTCGGCAAACTGATACCAACCGAGTTGAGATATATCCTCAGATAATCGGTCTTCTCTGGCTCTGGTCGCCTGTGCACACGATACAGTCCTGCTATCCCGAGACTGTCCATGAATCTGGCTGCACAGACATTGGCGCATAACATGCACTCCTCTATCAGATGATGCGCACGGTTTCGGAATTGACGTGATATTGACTCAACAGCACCCGTACTATCGAATTCGAAGGCAAGTTCCGTTGTATCAAAATCCAGCGCGCCACGCTGTGCACGCACAGACAGCAAGACACTGAGAAGTTTGTCCGCATGAGCCAGGGAATCCTGCCAACTACCGCCAGTATCACCACAGGCCACCTGCGCATAGGTCAGTCTGGCAGCAGACCGGATCAATCCCTCATAGAACTGATAGCTGTCTATACTGCCGTGTTCAGAAATTGACATTTCACACACAAGCACCAGCCGGTCAACATCCGGTTTCAGAGAACACAATCCATTGGACAGCTTCTCCGGCAGCATCGGCACCACATATTGTGGGAAGTAGACAGACGTCCCCCTTTCCAAAGCCGTCTGGTCCAATACCGATTCCTGACGAACATAGTGTGCGACATCCGCGATAGCAACATACAGCTTCCAACCACCCCGATTCAGCTCTTCACAATAAATCGCATCGTCGAAATCTCTGGCATCGGGTCCATCTATGGTAACGAATGCCAAATCCCTGAGGTCAGCCCGTTGTAGTTTGTCTTCCTGAATAACCTCTTCCGGCAGAGCATCCGCCGCGATCATGTCTTCAGCACTGAACATTTCCGGAATATTGTGATTGGACAGGCTGATCTTGATTTCCATATCCGGTGTCAGATGTTCTCCCAGCACTTCCTCTACGGCACAACTCGGTAATCCATGTCTGGTTGGCTGATCGACAATTCGCGCCAGCACGATCCGGCCTTCTACCAGTTGATCATGGGGAAGTACCAGTATTTCCTGGCAAACCCGATTATTGAGGCTTTCCAGAAACCAGGTGCGATTCTCAAAATAAAGCCGGCCCATCATTTGGGTGGTTTTCCTCTCCAGAACCTCCACTATCTCTCCTTCCGGACGGCCCCGGCGGTCTTTACCACGAACCCGTACCAGGACGATATCTCCGTGGAAAACACCCCGCATCTGGCGATGCCCAAGAAAAATATCTTTTTCCCCGGCATCGGGTATCAGAAAACCGTAACCATCAACATGTCCCTCGACAGTACCCCGGATCAGTTCCATCTTACTGGCAATGGCATAGACATTACGGCGATTCACCAGCAGTTGGCCATCCCTGACCATGGCTCTCAACCGCTTCCTCAAAGCATCCTGCTGCCAATGCTGATCCAGGCCAAGCACAGTGGATATCCGCTCGAATCCTGCCGGTTCGCCGATCGACGCCATGATCTGCAATATATATCGTCGGCTGGCTATTGGCGATTCATAACGTCTTGATTCCCTGCCGAAATCCGGATCCTCCATGTTGTTCTCCTTAGTTGCCAGTCAGGTTCCAGGACGGGGACCCCGATTGACATGACATGCACGACACTAGTAATCTAGCGCGCCATTGCCGAGGTGGTGAAATTGGTAGACACGCTAGCTTCAGGTGCTAGTGGGGGTAACCCCGTGGAGGTTCAAGTCCTCTCCTCGGCACCAGGTCCATCAACCATGATCGACCAATTGAGTTATGCAGGTACCCGTATGCCTGATGTTAAAACGGATTTGATACCTCAATAGTATCTTCACGCTTCGGTCCGGTAGATACATAGTCAATCGGCACCCCGCATGCGTTTTCGATCAGTTTCAGGTAGTCCCGTGCCTCTGTCGGTAAATCCGACAGTTTTCGGGCGCCAACTGTGGAAGCCTGCCAGCCTGGTATCTTATCATAGATCGGAAGATCCTCCCTATTGGTACCGGTTTGGTACTCTCGACAAATTGATACTGTCTCCAGTCCATCCAGTACATCCAGTTTGGTGATGCACAATCCTGAAATACTGTTAATCTGAATCACTCGTTTTAAAGCTGCGGCGTCAAACCAGCCGCATCGCCGGGACCGGCCGGTTGTTGAACCGAATTCATCACCCACTCTGGCAAGATGACTGCCGACGCGATCAAACAATTCCGTTGGGAAAGGTCCGGAACCGACACGTGTGGTATAGGCTTTGGTAATGCCCAGAATATAGTCCAGATACCTCGGACCCACACCACACCCACTGCTGATTGCACCCGCTGTAGTGTTGGATGATGTCACATAAGGATAGGTACCCTGATCAATATCGAGAAGAGAACCCTGGGCGCCTTCGAACACGATATTGGCATTGCTACTGCACAGAAATCCCAGTTTCTCAACCACATCACCTACCATTGGATGTAATTGGTCCGCAAAGGCAAGTGAAGCATCCAGTGATTGCTGAAGGCTCACCGGGTCGGTGTGGAAATATTCCTTCAACACAAAATTATGATAGTCGATGTTGTCCTCCAGGGTACTTACAAAATACTCCGGATTGAACAGATCCCCTACCCGCAGGCCTCGACGGGCAACCTTGTCTTCGTATGCAGGGCCAATACCACGGCCCGTGGTCCCGATCTTACGATTACCGCGTACTTTCTCTCGTGCCATATCCAGAAAAATATGGTGCGGCAGGATAACGGGACAACCAGGACTCACCAGCAAACGTTCCCTTACATCAACACCGGACTTCTCCAATTGTTCAATTTCCTTGAAAAAATCCGGAATCGACAGGACAACACCGTTACCGATCAGGCACTCGACATGCGCATGCAGAATACCGGAAGGGACCAGGTGCAGAATGGTCTTTTTACCATCAACGACCAGTGTGTGTCCGGCGTTATGCCCTCCCTGAAATCGTACAACGGCAGCAGCTTTATCAGTCAGAATATCGACAAACTTGCCTTTGCCCTCGTCACCCCAGTGAGTACCAATAACTACTATATTCTTACCCATGCTTACTCCACAACAGGTACCAGTTCCCACTGATCGTTCTTCCCCATGCTTACTCCACAACAGGAACCAGTTCCCACTGATCGTTTTGATAATCAAGCTTGAAATCACAGGTCCCGGGTTCCATGGCGCCTTCAACGACTGTGTACCCATCTTTCCGTAGCTGTCTGACTTTCTTCCAACGCTGTTCTTCGCGATCATCGTTAACCGCTGGCGCACTGACAACCATCACCCTGGTCTCATCCAACTTCGCATGGTCCAGAAGGTACCGGATGTGTACATCAAACCCGGTGGCCCTGCGGGACCGACCGAAGACTTCACCGACGTGATCATACCGGCCGCCTTTAGCCACGGCCTGTTCCACTCCGGGGAGATAGGCGGCGAACACGATACCGGTATGATAGCTGTAACCGCGCAACTCACTAAGATCAAAGTGAAGATCGAGATTCGCATAGCGGCTTTGAAGTCCCCTGGAGACCATTTCAAGATTTTCCAACCGTTCAAGGATGTCTGGATATCCTTTTAACAATTCCTTTCCGCTGGCGAGGACCTCGATGTTGCCGCACAATCCAGGTAACCGGTTTATCGATTCCGCCAGCCCCGGCTCAATACCGTACTCCGCAACACATTCAGACAATCCAACTAACGACTTGCGTTGCACAAGATCAAACAGCGTCTCCTGTTGATAAGCCTGTAATTCCGCGGTGGAAACCAACTGCCTGAAGATACCGACATCTCCCAGTTCAATGTGCAGGGTTTCAATACCGAGAACCTTCAGGGACTCAATCATCAAACTGACGATTTCCAGGTCCGCACCTTCGGAATCCCCGAATAATTCAGCACCTGCAAAAATGGGTGTTCTGGAGGCCAGCATATTCTCAGGACGCGTATACAATACAGTTCCTGTATAGCACAAACGGGACATGCCACCTCTATTGAGGCTATGGGCGTCAATTCGTGCGGCCTGGGGTGTAATATCCGCCCGGATACCCATCGTACGGCCGGTAACCAGGTCTGTAACCTTGAACGTTTTCAAATCAAGATCGTGCCCGGTACCTGTCAGCAGCGATTCAATGAACTCAACCATCGGGGGTATCACATATTCGTATCCCCATCTGCCATAGAGATCCAGCAATCGGCGACGCATCTGTTCAAGCTGCATGGCCTGGGGGGGCAACACATCTTCAACGCCATCGGGCAGAAGCCAACGGTCCACAATATTCATCCGAGTGATCCTGATTTGAAATTGCTGTCCTAATTGATGAGATATAGCAAACCCGTGCCTGTCAACATGCTTGCCAGCCCCATGAACCGCATTGTTCTTTCATCAATCCCGGCAAGCATCATCACCATTTCTTTCCATCTCCCGGGGAAAAGAAAAGGCAGAATCCCCTCAATGATGAGTACAAGACAGAGTGCTACACCCAGTTCGCGCCACAACATTCCTATAACCAAAAAAAGACCGGGGTATTTTCCCCCGGTCTGATAGACGGGTTTGCCATCATGATAGACCCTCCGTGGATAAACCGGTTATTGTTGACTCTTGTTCATATAGCTGAAGAAATCACTGTCCGGCTGTATAAGAAGCACATCGCCCTTGTTACTGAACGTGCGCCTGTAGGCATCCATACTGCGGTAAAACTTGTAGAATTCCTTATCCTTGTTGAACGCGGCGGCATATATTGCGGCCGCTTCAGCATCTCCCTCGCCGCGAATTTCCTGTGCCTCACCATAAGCTTCAGCAAGTATTACCTCCTGTTGTTTGTCGGCATCAGCTTGAATACCAACAGCCAGTTCCTGACCCTTCGCACGGTGTTCACGGGCTTCAATATCCCGTTCCGTATTCATTCGATCATATACAGACTGGCTCACCTCCGGTGGCAGATCTATGCGTTTGACCCGTACATCAACAACGGTCACACCCAGCTCATCATTGGCAAATTCGTTCAATACAGACCTCAGCTCCAACATCAATTGATCACGTTCACCGGAGACGACTTCGTGCAGGGTTCGCCTGGATATTTCGTTCCTCAAACCTGTGTTGATACGCTGCTTGAGTAATTGTTCAGCACGGCTTTGATCACCTGAAGTCGCGGTATAGTAGGTTTGCACATTAGACACTCTGAACTTGGCGAAAGAATCGACGATAACCGCTTTCTTTTCCAGTGTCAGGAAACGTTCCGGGGGTGCATCAGACGTCAGAACACGAGCGTCAAACTTTCTTACATCATTGATAAAAGGCCACTTCACGTGGAATCCCGGTTTGATGTCATGCCTCACTACAGCGCCAAATTCCAATAAGACAGCGCGTTCCATTTCATTGACGATGAATACCGAGTTAATACCGAGAATCGCAACTACAAGTACTAAAAAACCTATGACAAATTTTCTTGAAAACATGGCTACCTCCTGTCCCGACGATTATTGGCCGTTGTGCTGGTCGAACCTGATGTGCTGGTTGTACGATCCGAAGGGGCGGTAAAACTGCCCCCGGTTGATTGTGACTGCTGCATGATCTTGTCCAGGGGTAAATAGAGTATATTGTTCCCTTCTTCCACATCGATCATCACCTTGGTGCTGTTCGACATCACGGACTCTATAGTGTCAATATACATGCGTTCCCGAGTGACTTCAGGCGCCAACTCATATTCCACATAAAGTTTGTTGAAGCGTTCTGCTTCACCTCTGGCCTGGGCAATTTTGCCTTCTTTATAACCCTGGGCTTCCTCAAGATATCGTTGCGCCTCACCGCGAGCTTCCGGAATGACCTGATTTGCGTAGGCATCCGCTTCATTCACGAGCCTGACCTCATCCTCTCGTGCCTTGATAACATCGTCAAAAGCCGCTCGAACTGCATCAGGGGGTGCGGTTTCATCAATATTCACCTGGGTAATCTGAATGCCGGTACCATACTGGTTCATATAGTCCTGAATTCTGTCCCTGACGTCGGTTGCCAACTGGGCTCGACCTTCGGTAAGAACCTCATGCATTTCGGTACTGCCCACAACATGACGCAATGCACTTTCCATCGCTTGATACATGCTCTGGTCCGGCTCCTTTACCAACAGCTTGTACTTGATGATGTCGTTTATGACGTACTGAACCGTCATCTTGACTTTTACGATGTTTTCATCCTCAGTCAACATCTCTGAATCGTGAGGGCGCGACCTGACCGCTGTAACATTCTCGATCAATACCCGATCAATGAATGGCGGGTTCCAGTGCAGGCCAGGCAGAACAACTTCCGGCAGCAGTTTACCTAAACGCAATATAACGCCTCTTTCCTGCTGGTCCACCTGATACACACCCAGGGCAAAATACAGCAATAAAAGCACGATTAAGATCAGACTGAATACTCTTTTCGTCAGCCGTCCTCCAACCCCCCCGGATCCTCCACCGGAAGAACCACCGCCAAACACTCCTGTCAGATTGTTCTGCAGCTTACGGAATGCTTCATCAAGATCAGGAGGGCCCTGATCATCCGGTTTACCCCATGGGTCGCGATCCTTACCAGGTTCGTTCCATGCCATAGTCATTCTCCACACGAGTGTTCTGTTTCGGCATCGTCTACTTTCCTGCTGATTCTGTCAATAGCCATAACCCTGCACTATCCGGTTTTTGGCCATATACAGGCTTTTTTTCACTATCTGGACAGGCGACAGCAACAGCGATATTTATTTTGACTGCAATCGAAGCAATTCCCTCTGCTCAATACGCACATCCATGTGTATCTGACCCTTCATATCAGTATCTTCACGGACTACAGCGCCCAGGGCAAACAACTTGGCCCTGATGCTGCCCTCATGGGGCTGAAGCGTAATCTGCGTTTCCACCATATCCTCGGCAAGCAGTTCACTTATCGCCTGAATCAATAACCCGGTACCGGCGCCTGTCTGTGCGGAGACCCAAATCCGGCAAGGTCTGCCAAACATATCCCGTTCGACCCGCGCATTGCCATGACAGACATCCACCTTGTTGCAGACCATCAGCTGAGGAACATGACTGGCGCCAATTTCCTCCAGGACATTGTTCACCTGCTCTATTCTTTCATCACGGTGCGGTGCTGAGGCATCAATAACATGAAGTATCAGGTCCGAGTTTGTCACTTCTTCCAGTGTCGCTCTGAATGCCTCCACCAGTGAGTGCGGCAACTGTCTGATAAATCCAACTGTGTCGGAAATCACAACCTTGCCAACGACAGGCACTTCCAACCGGCGCAATGTCGGATCGAGTGTTGCAAACAGCTGATCTGCCGCCTGGACATCAGCGTCGCAAAGTCTGTTGAACAATGTTGATTTTCCGGCATTGGTATATCCCGCAAGGGATATGGTTTTGACGGCTGAACGTCGACGGGCACGGCGATTCTGCCCTCTTTGTTTTTTAACCTTGTTCAGCCGCTGATTGAGGCGACGGGTTCGCTCATTCAACATACGCTGGTCTGCTTCCAACTGTGTTTCGCCGGAGCCACCAAGGCCCGCACCTGTTCCCTGATCACGACCCGATCCACCCCTTTGCCGATCCAGGTGGGTCCAGCCTCTGACCAGACGTGTAGACGCATGTTCCAGTTGTGCCAGTTCTACCTGCAGTTTCCCTTCATGGGTACGCGCACGCTGTGCAAATATTTCGAGTATGAGGCCGGTTCGGCCCATTACCCGACATTGCAGGGAAGATTCCAGATTTCGTTCCTGGGAAGGCGTCAGGTCTGTATCGAAAATGATCAAGCGGGCTTTTGTTTCGTCAGACAATGCCTTGATTTCCTCTACCTTGCCTTTGCCCACGCAAGTCGCTGGATGAGGATATCTCTGGTTGCTGGTAACACTTCCAACCGGCGTCAGACCGGCAGACTGTGCCAACTCAAGAAGTTCATTCAGTGAAGCAAGTTCTGAATTCCGCTGCTCCAGATGGACCAGCAATACACGGCTTCCCGCATCCGGCCTTTCAAAAAACAAAAACTGTTCCGCCTTCAATCATGCTGTAGATGCATCCTCAATCATCCGGTTGACTCTCCGCCTCTTTCTAATATGCTGATGACGGGTTCGATTTTCAAGACTTTTTCGGTATCCGGTTCTGACAACCGATAAAGATTCTGCCAACTGTTTAACCACGTGTATTGATGTTTTGCCAGCCTGCGAGTTGCTGCAATGGCCCTGTCTTCCATCTCTTCATGGTCATAGTGTCCGGCAAGATAGTGGGCAACCTGCCGGTATCCAACAGATTTCATGGACGGCAGTTCCGAATCGATGTCTTCCCGTTCAAGCAACTTGCCGACTTCGTGGACCAGACCCCTGTGCAGCATTTCCTGGAATCGACCGGCAATACGTTGGTGAAGCAACTGCCTTTCCGGCAGAATCGCCACCTCCACAAGATCAAACGGACAATCGGGATTGCCTTTCTTATGGTGATCAGACAGTGCTCGTCCGGTCAAAACATATACTTCAAGAGCACGCTGTAATCGTTGGGGATCATTGGGACCGATGCGAGCTGCTGCCTCCGGGTCCACGAGTTCTAGTTCCGCATGGATTCCTGGCCAGCCATCGCGTTCCGCCCGCTCTGAAATTTCCTGTCTGACCACAGGGTCTGCTGACGGCAAATGTACGATGCCATGCTTCAGTGCTTTCAGATAAAGCATCGTTCCGCCCGTCAGGCATGGAATCCGACCACGGGACAGTACTTGCTCGACAACATTAATGGCGTCCTCCCTGAAATCTGCTGCTGAATAAGCAGTAGCCGGGTCCCTGATATCGATCAGGTGATGAGGAATTTCACGCCTGATCTCCTGAGTCGGTTTGGCTGTACCAATATCCATCCCCCGATATACCACCGCTGAATCAACACTGATGATTTCGATTGGAAAGCGCCTGGCCAGTTCCTCCGCAAGTGTAGATTTACCACTTGCCGTTGGTCCCGTAATAGTGAGAATCGGTGGTTTCAATTGAATCACCGACCGCGCAAGAACAAACCGTCCAGTTCCGAAATACTAAGTTCGCTCCATGTTGGCCTGCCGTGATTGCACTGACCACTGCGTTCGGTCTCTTCCATGTCCCGCAACAATGCGTTCATTTCCGGGATGGATAATCGGCGATTGGCCCGAACAGCGCCATGACATGCCATAGTCGACAGAATGGCATCTTTTTGCTCCCGGATGATGGAAGTAGACCCATACGAAACCAGATCTGCGATAACATCGCGAACCAGTTGCTCCGCGTTGTTGCGTGAAAGCAGTGCGGGAATTGCCCTGATAATCAACGACTCTTCCGATGTTCTGGAGACTTCAAATCCAAGTGACTTAAATTCCTCACTGTACTCCTCAACGGCATCAGACTCAGCCTCACTGACAGCAACGGGAAGGGGAATCAGCAGTGGCTGGGATATTACACCTGCCTCGTCCGTTGCTTTTTTTAATCGTTCATAAGTTATCCGTTCATGAGCTGCGTGCATGTCAACAATTACCATACCCTGCCGGCTCTGAGCCACAATATAAATACCGTGCAGTTGCGCAACCGCATATCCCAGTGGCGGAACATCAGATTCATCATCCACCTCGGGTAACGACTCTTCTGCCAGCAATGTTGAATAATGCTGAAGTTGTTCCCCGATCCTGGCATTAGTCGACCCTGTGCCCAGAGAGAAATTTCTCTGGACAGGAGATACTGCTACCGGATCTTCTGTGGATAGTGCAGTATCCGCCGGCCTGACATCAGCCAACAATTTATAAATGGTACGAAATATAAAATCATGAACACTTCGACTGTCCCTGAATCTGACTTCGTGTTTAGTCGGATGGACATTTACATCAACGAGTTTGGGATCAACTCTGAAGAATAATGCAAAAACAGGCTGACGCCCATGGTAGAGAACGTCTGCATAAGCCTGCCTGACAGCGTGCGTAATCAGCTTGTCACGGATTATCCGGTCATTGACAAAGAAGAACTGCTGATCGCTCTGGCTTCGTGAGAAAGTTGGCAGAGCAACCCATCCCCAAAGCCGCATACCGTGATTTTCTTCCTCAAAATAGAATGCGTTGTCGACGAAAGACTGGCCGAAAACATTTGCTATCCTGCGTTTTTCATCTTCGGCTGTTTCACAGGCACTGTACTGACGAAGCAATTTACCATTATGACTCAATGTCAGTGTGACTGACGGATGGCTGAGACTGATCTTACGCATCACCTCGTCGATCTTTTGATATTCCGTACGTTCTGTCCTGAGAAATTTTCGTCTTGCCGGGGTATTGTAAAACAGGTCGTTCACTTCTACCGTTGTCCCGCGGGGATGAGCGGCCGGCATCGTCTCCAGGGCCGTTTCTGCAGTTCCTGTCGAAACTGACCAGCCGGCTGTGCTCGATTCCTGTACGTTGCTGGTCAACTTCAGCCGGGATATCGATGCAATGCTGGCTAACGCCTCACCGCGAAAACCAAGCGTTGTGACTGCTTCGAGATCCGATGCTGTGGATATCTTGCTGGTAGCATGCCGTGACATGGACAGTAAAAGATCGTCTTTTTCAATGCCCTCGCCGTTATCCCTTACCTTTATTAATCGGGTGCCCCCTGATTCGATACTGACATCAATCCGGGTGCTTGCCGCATCAAGGCTGTTCTCCAGCAGTTCCTTCACCACGGATGCCGGCCTCTCAACAACTTCACCTGCGGCAATCTGATTAGCCAGTCGGGAATTCAGTTGTTTTATGCGATTCACAGGTTATGACCTCTCAACTTGCAGGTATTTTAAGAACTTGTCCAATCAGGATTGTATTGCTTCGCAACCCGTTGAACTTTTTGAGGTTTTCAAAACTGATGTGGTATTTATCGGCGATGGTGGTCAAGGAGTCTCCAGGTTCAATCACATAAGTGATCAGTTTGTCATTCTCTGCCTCTTTTTTCCATGCCAGGAAGGTCCCCTGAGGCGGGCTGTCTTCCATATATTGCCGCACTCCTTCGAAGATGCTATTGGCGATGCGTTGCTGATGTTGACGGGTAGCCAGTTTTTTACCTTCTTCGGGATTCGAGATAAATCCGGTTTCTATCAGCAGCGACGGTATCTCGGGTGACTTCAGAACTACAAAAGCAGCCTGTTCAACACGGGTTTTATGCAGATTATTAAATCGGCCGACCTGGCCGAGTATCTTTTCCCCAATCTCCAGACTCGATGACAAGCTCGCAGCGGAGGCAAAATCCAGTACCACATGCAGCAACATTTCATCCTTGTCCCTGAGACTGACACCACCTATCAGATCTGTCTCATTCTCCTTTTCCGCCAGGATCCTCGCCGTTTCGCTGGTCGCTCCCTTGTCAGACAAGGCATAGACAGAGAAACCATTTACACTGTTTGAACGGAACGCATTGGCATGGATGGACAGAAAGACATCAGCATGGTTCTCTCGGGCAATCAGTGTGCGACGCCGTAATTCAATATAGTAATCTCCTTTACGGATCATCACGGCTCTGTAGCCTGGCGTTTTCTGGAACAGATTGTTCAATATGGTAGCAATGGATAGAACGACATCTTTTTCATATACCCCTGCGTATCCGGTGGCGCCAGGATCGTCACCACCGTGCCCGGCATCAATGGCAATGATGACATCACGCAACTCATGGCCAGCTGGATCTTCCTGAACCTGTTTCCGGGTTTCAGGAATATGGAGGTCAACCACCAGACGATCACCGTACTGCCGGACGGGTTCAAGGGAAAAACTTGATGGTCTGACAACGCCGGCAAGATCAAAAACCACGCGAAGATCCGAGCCATCTCTCACCCCGCTGCGAATCTTGAGAATGGGAGACTGTTTCAGGTCTACAGCTTCCAGGTCAGTGTTCAATGCGGCCGACTCGATATCGATAACCAGCCGCCGTGGGTCAGTAAGGGAAAACAGATTATGTTTAACGGAATTGCTCAACTCAAACACGACCCGGGTTCTCTCCGGAGACTTGTGTACCCGAACCTGGTCAACAGTCGTTGCAGCAGCGGGTAAAGCAATGAACATCAGCAGGATGAACGCTTGCTGCAACGACCGTAACCGGAGGCGTTCAGGCGGATTCATTGTCAACTTCTCCCACCTGGTGGTCACGTAATTGCAGGTTCCGGCAGATTCTGTCTCCCAAATCAGAACAAGGTGTCAATTCGAGTAACCTGATTCTGTCGACAATGATCAACGTCACCTCCAGGTCACATTGCGGTAATGCATCCAGAGCCCGTTCCGGCCATTCAACGAGGCACAGGTTACCCGGTTGGAAGTAATCATCAATACCAATATATTCCAGTTCGTTCGGATGGCCCAGTCTGTACAGGTCAAAGTGATAGATAGTCTGACGTGTAAGTTCGTAGGGTTCAACCAATGTGAATGTCGGACTCTTGACCGCACCCTGGTGACCAAAACAACGCAGAATCCCACGGCACAATGTGGTTTTCCCCGCACCCAGATCCCCCCTGATGTACACCCGGCCACCTGTTGATAACTGTTTCCCCAGCAATCGGCCAAATGCTACGGTTTCTACTTCATTTTCCAGGCGCTGCTTAAAGACCGGCATCGGGTGATTCAACCAACAAGCCTGCGAATACACGGGATGACATCCGTCGCAATCAATCCACGTTCTCCCTGTGCTTCTGCAACCAGGTCTCCGGCGTAAGCATGCAGGGCCACACCCACTTCCGCTGCATCACGGGCGGGAAGACCCTGAGCCAATAATCCTCCTATGACACCGCTCAGAACATCACCCATCCCTGCGGTTGCCATCCCCGGATTTCCATAGGGACAAATCGAAATACCTGAACCGTCGGTAATCAATGTTCCCGCTCCTTTCAATAAAGCAACCCCACGATAACGCCGCTGGATTTCTGTTACGGCAACAAACCTGTCCTGCAACAGATCTTTATCTCCAAGAAGTCTTGCCGCTTCACCGGGATGAGGGGTCAATATCCAGTTAGTGCAATCGGTGTGTTTTCCAGACAGCAGATTCAAGGCATCCGCATCCAGAACACCGGGTATGCCGCTGTTTATCAATCGTTCAAACAACCATTGTGACCAGGAATTCCTGCCCAGGCCCGGACCCAGCACGATGCAGGTCGCCTTCTCCAGCATTGGATCGAGTTCCTCATCATTCAAAACACTGCGGGCCATGACTTCGGGTCTTCTGGATAGAACAGGTATGATATTTTCTTCCTGTGTGGCAACACTCACCAGACCTGCACCGACCCGCAAAGCCGCTTCAGCCGCCATCAATACTGCACCTCCCATACCTGCAGTCCCACCAGCCACCAGTACATGGCCAAAATCAGTTTTATGAGCGTTGGCATTACGAGCCGGTAACCGTGAACGACAATTGTCGATGTCCAGTCGAGTCGTATTCGACTCAACCCTGGCAAAAAGTTCTTCCGGTACACCGAGGTCATCGTATTGGATGATCCCGCATTTTTGCGGACCTTCTCCGGTAAACATGCCCTTCTTCAATCCGATAAAAGTCACTGTTACACTGGCATCAATTGACTGGCCCAATGATTGACCTGTATCCGCCGATAATCCTGACGGGACATCGACAGCGAGCACCGGTTTCCCTGCCTGGTTTATGCTTTCTATAGCCTGGGCGTAATCCGGCCTGACCTCCCCGGACAGTCCGGTACCCAGCAGGGCATCCACTATGACATTACAATCCAGCGCGGCATCACAGAACTGTACAGACCTCTGCCGGCAGAAATTCAATGCTTCTGCGGCATCTGGTCCGAGTTTTTCCGGGTCGCCAACCACAACTACCTTCGTCTGAATTCCCCGGTCTGCCAGTAATCCGGCAATGATAAAGCCATCGCCGGCATTATTGCCGCTACCACAGTACACCCCGACACTAACTGCGTCGGGCCAGTATTCAAAGAGTACACCAAAGGCTTTCTCTGCTGCTCGCCGCATCAGGACAATGCCGGATATGCCATATTCATCGATAGCGAGCCGGTCAAGTTCGCGAACCTGGTTCGATGTGTAAATCTGTAATGGAAGACTATTCTGCAAGTGGACTATGATACACGGTTCGATAATGACTATATTTTAGGCTACTTGACCAATCATGGCTTCCCCCATTACAGGTGAACTGACGGAAAAAGTGAAAATTTGGGGACGGGATCTCGGTTTTCAGCAGGTAGGCATAACCGACACCGACCTCAGTACGCACGAAGCACGATTGGATGACTGGCTGGCAAAGGGATTTCAGGCAGACATGCACTACATGTCCATGCATGGAATCAAACGGAGTCAACCTGCTGTTCTGGTTCCTGGTACCATTCGAATCATCAGTGCCCGCATGGATTATCTGCCGGATAATGACAATCTGCGCGAAACCCTGGCAGATCATGATCAGGCATGCATCGCACGCTTCGCACTGGGCCGCGACTATCATAAGGTCATCCGTGCCCGGTTAAGAAAACTCCAGTCAACTATCAACGCTTATCTGCTGGAACACAATCTGCCGGGTTTCGCCGCACGCGTCTTTACGGACAGTGCACCAGTACTGGAAAAAGGCATTGCGGAAAAATCCGGTCTCGGATGGATCGGAAAAAATACATTATTACTGAATGAAAATGCCGGTTCGTGGTTTTTCCTGGGAGAAATCTACACCAATATCCCGTTTCAGATGGAATCATCGCCAGCAACCAATCGTTGTGGTTCCTGTCAAGCCTGTATCGATATCTGTCCGACAAAGGCCATCGTTGCGCCATGGCGGCTGGATGCAAAACGCTGTATCTCCTATCACACCATAGAGAACAAGGGAACGATTCCAGTTTCAGTGAGAGAGAAGATGGGTAACCGTATTTTCGGCTGTGATGATTGCCAGATGGTCTGCCCCTGGAATCGTTATGCAACACCCACTGCCGAACCGGATTTCAAACCACGCCACAATCTGAACACAGCATCCCTGTTATCGCTGTTCCAATGGAGTGAACAGGAATTTGATGAAAAATCTGCCGGTTCCGCCATTCGACGAGCCGGATATGAAGGCTGGTTGCGCAACATCAGCATTGCACTGGGCAATGCGAACTACAAACCGAACATCGTAGCAGCCTTGAAGCAGCGACTGGAAGCCGCCTCACCCATGCTGAAAGAACATCTGCAATGGGCTATTGAACGGCAGCTGACCAAAAGCACTCAGAGTTGAAAGAAGTGTTCTCTGTAATATCGGAGTTCTTTAATGGATTCCCTGATGTCATCCAGTGCCCGATGCGTACCTGCCTTTTTAATATTTCCAGCGACATCGGGACGCCACCTTCGAGCAAGTTCTTTCACCGTACTGACGTCGATATTTCTATAATGCAGATACTGCTCCAGTTCCGGCATATAGCGGGCGAGAAACCGTCTGTCCTGCGCAATGCTGTTACCACACAGGGGGGAAGCATTCCTGCCGGCAAACCGGGCAACAAAACCCAGTGTCACTGTTTGTGCTTCCTGCTCGGTAACACCTGACGACCGGACCCGGTCAATAAGTCCGGAAGCCGTGTGCTGCTTTTGATTCCACTCATCCATGCCTGCCAGCAAAGATTCACTCTGACGTACTGCCAAAACCGGTCCTTCTTCGAGAATATTCAGGGATGAATCAGTCACAATAGTGGCGATTTCCAGTATTCGCTCAACCTCCGGATTCAGACCGGTCATTTCCATGTCCATCCAGATCAGATTTTCCGAATAACTGCCCACAGATTTATCACCATCCAAAGTAAAAGATCATTCATGTTAACCAGTTCTTAACCAGAAACAAATAACACACACGATGTACGACCCACAGCAGATGGCTTTGGGGTGTTCGTTTGCGCAAGCATAATGTCGGAGCGCCGAGCTGGAGGAGCATGACTACAGGCATGCGGGGGAAGCAAGGAAATCCCGGAGGGACGCGCAGACGCTGAAGCAAATGAATGCCCCAAAGCCATCTGCGAACAGCTTCGTTAACGAAACAAGCCAACAAATACATACGGCATCCAAAGCCATCTGCGAACAGCCTCGTTAATGAAGCGAGCTAACAAACCACCGAATGCGCCGTCCTGCGAATACTGTACAATACAACTTGTTAATTCAAGACACTCAACATGCTGCCACTTATCATTGAACCAGAAACACTCGCCGACCATCTTCAGGATGAGAATCTGCTCATCATTGATCTTTGCCGACCTGGAACCTACATGCGAATGCACATACCCGGCGCCATTCATGTGGAACCCGCTGAATTGATTTCCGGAGTACAGCCCGCTACTGGGAAACTACCAGGACTCGACAAACTGGAAGCACTATTCAACAGGATCGGATATCTCCCGGAGAAGCAGGTTGTCGCCTATGACGACGAAGGCGGCGGCTGGGCCGGACGATTTATCTGGACGCTGGATGTCATAGGCCACCGGAAAAGCAGCTATCTGAACGGGGGACTGGTTGCCTGGGCGACGGCAAAACATCCCATGACCACTCAAATACCGGAAATCAGGGAAACCCGGACAAACCTGACTGTTGATACTTCCTGCATTGCTACCAAAGAACATGTACTGGCATCAATAGGAGACCCCGAAACCATAGTCTGGGATGCACGCTCAGCAGAAGAATATTCAGGAGTCAAAGTGACCTCAAAAAGGAATGGTCACATCCCGGGAGCCATTAACCTTGACTGGCTGGAGGTTATGGACCACGACCGGCAACTGAGAATCCGCAACGATATTACCGAACTCCTGAAGGCAAGAGGAATCACTGCTGACAAATCCATCATCACACACTGCCAGACACATCATCGGTCCGGACTTACCTATCTCATTGGCAAGTCACTCGGGTATTCCATCCAGGCCTATGACGGGTCCTGGACAGAATGGAGCAACGATCCTGAAACACCCATCGAGACCTGATGCATCCATTCGTTATCCTCCAGTATCTTCTGCCACATCATCTGATATCCAGAACAGTTGCCATCCTGGCGAAATCTCGAATCCGATGGATGAAGAATCTGATAATCCGGCAATTCATCAGAATTTACCAGGTCGATCTGACAGAAGCTCGATCCGGGGAAATTTACGCGTATGAAAGCTTTAACGATTTCTTTACCAGGAAATTGCAGCCAGGTTGCCGAACGGTTTCCGGCACCATCTGCTCACCAGCTGATGGAGAAATTTCCGCAGTGGGGCACATGTCAGAAGATCGACTCATCCAGGCCAAGGGGATAACCTACAGCCTGCAGCAACTGCTCGCGACGGATACTGTAGATGACTATATCGACGGCAGCTTTATTACAATCTATCTGGCCCCAAAAGATTATCATCGTGTTCACTTTCCCCTGACTGCCGAAATCTCCGCCAGTCGATACATCCCGGGACGACTGTTCTCGGTCAATGCAGCCACCACGCATTCCGTGAACGGACTGTTTACAAGAAACGAGAGGCTGGTCTGCAACCTCAACAACAAGGTTCAACCCATGGTGCTGGTGATGGTCGGAGCGATGATCGTCGCGGGAATCAAGCCAGTCTGGCGAACATCTGCCTATCCCCCGGGACACTTGACTGAAGATCAGTGGGATCAGATGACTACCTGTCAACAAGGCAGCGAGTTAGGTCATTTCGAACTGGGTTCGACCGTAATCCTGGTGCTCAAGAACAGGGTATCCTGGACAGTCACCACGGGAGATACCGTCAGAATGGGTCAACCCCTCTGTTGACACCCTGACCACTTGAATGACTACGTTCACCGAAACCTGATGCCGGCACTACCTCAGTCATTCAGTCACATCAGAAATCCCGGGTAAAATGAATCACCTGGCTTATATCATCCAGATCGGCCCTGATCATCAATACCCGGTCAAAACCCATGGCGACACCACTGCATTGAGGCATAAATGGCAATGCCGCCAACAATTTTTCATCGGGTGCGATTTGTGGCAGGCACCGCCGTGCACGCAATTCATTATTCAATTCGAACCGGTGTCGCAATTCGACACTGTCGCCAAGTTCGTCATAGCCATTGGTGATTTCCATCCCCCTGATGTACATCTCGAAGCGGGCAGCGACAGTTTCACCGGCTGAATTGTTTTTCAATCGAGCCAGCGCTGCCTGACAGGCAGGGAAATCAACAACAACTTTATGTGACAGATGCGGTTCCACCAATGAAGAAAACAGTAAATCCAGGTAATCACCCAGGCATCCTGTGTCATCATGGGAATCTATATGTGAATCATCCACACCGCATTCCCGAACAACCTGCTGCAACCGGGCAATAGTAGCCGTATGTGGATTGATACCCGTGAATTCTTCAAAGACCGTTTTGTACTCCAGGCACTGCAATTCTGGCATGCCAGGCAGTAATTCAGTCAACAGGGCTTCTGTTTCTGCCATTATCTCTGCAAGCGAAAAACCAGGGCGATACCACTCAAGCATGGTAAATTCAAAATGGTGTCTTTGTCCGGATTCTCCTTTCCGGAATGCAGGGCCAAGCTCATAGATCGCACCACTCCCCGCAGCAAGCAGACGCTTCATTGCATATTCCGGTGAGGTCTGCAGGAAACCTGTCTGCCCAGCCACATCCAGTGTCAGATTTTTCAGATGGAGGTCCGATACACCAGCAGCGCCCAGAGAAGGGGTTGTGACTTCGAGAACGTCACGGTCATAAAAGAACTGTCTTATATCGCGTAGTAATTCTGCCCTCAGTTTGAGGGTTCGCGGTGAAGAACCAGTCAATTTTTTACCCGGTTCTGATATTCGCCAGATCTTGTGTCAACTCGAATAATCTCGCCGACATTCACGAAAAGAGGGACCTTGACCACAGCGCCGGTACTCAATGTTGCCGGTTTAGAGCCACCCTGCGCCGTATCACCTTTCAATCCAGGGTCCGTTTCCATGATCTCAAGTTCCACAAAGTTAGGGGGCGTAACGGCTATCGGCGCCTCGTTCCACAACAAGACCGTATATCTCTCATTGGCTTTCAGCCACAGAACACAGTCTTCCACCGCTGCCCTGTCAGCGACCAGTTGATCATAACTGTCGTCAGTCTTCATAAAGTACCAGTATTCGGAATCCGCATACAGGTAATCCATTGCCAATTCCCTGACGTCTGCCGCTTCTATGGATTCACCGGATTTAAAAGTACGTTCCCACACCCGTCCCGTTTTGAGATTTTTTAATTTGACGCGATTAAAAGCCTGACCCTTACCGGGTTTTACAAACTCATTCTCTACGATGCTGCACGGGTCACCCTCAAGTATAACCTTGAGACCAGACTTGAATTCATTGGTAGAATATGTCGCCATTCACCTTTCTCATCATTTCAACAGAGCGCAATGATACCGCGAACCGAGACAGCTTTGCATAACCATTCATGGCAATGGTACCTGCGACATGCCATACGCAATACTGACGAGTTGGCAAAAGCCCTCAAGATCGATATTGACCCGGTCCCGACAGCTTTCCCCCTGTTTGTTCCGGCGCCCTACCTGTCCAGAATCGAAAGAGGCAATCCAGACGATCCACTGTTGCTTCAGGTGCTGCCCCGGCATGCAGAAAATCAAGTGGTGGAAGGCTATGTAAACGATCCATTGCAGGAGGTGGAACAAATCAAAGGCAATGGCATTATTCATAAATACCGTGGGCGGATTCTGATCGTGACCACAGGAGCCTGTGCTATCAACTGCCGATATTGTTTCAGGAGACATTTCCCTTACGCCAAATCACAACTCAGTCATCGCGATTGGCACAATGTGATGTCCTATATCAAGGAGGACCCTACGATTCGAGAAGTCATTCTGAGTGGCGGAGACCCATTACTGATGTCCGATAATCAGCTTTCAGACTTCGTGAAGATGTTGGGAGAAGTAAATCAGATTACCCACCTGAGAATTCATACACGACTGCCGGTCGTGATTCCACAACGGGTCAACGAAACCATGCTCAGCTGGATTTCAGGGACAAAGCTGAGAGTCATTGTGGTGATTCATGCAAATCATGAACATGAACTGGACGATCAGGTACATCAAGCCGTTCAGAAACTCATATCTGCCGGTGTCTCTGTTCTGAATCAAAGTGTTTTGTTGAAAAACGTCAATGATAATTGTGAAGCACTGTGTAATTTATCCTGGCGACTATCCTCTATTGGGGCACTCCCCTATTATCTGCATCGCCTTGATAAAGTGGCCGGGACAGCACACTTTGACATACCTGCTACACGCGCCCGGAAACTGATTGCGCAGATGAAGAATCGCATGCCCGGTTATCTGGTACCCAGACTGGTATCCGAAATACCCGGTTCCGGATCAAAGCAGGAGCTAATCGCCTAGACGAGAGACAGTTTTATACAGGGGGGAGACAAGGGATTCCCGGTCCCGGATACCCATCAGAAACAGAATACTGTCCAGACCAAGAGTAGAAATGGATTGCCCGGCTTTATCCCGCACAATCTGTTTCGCATGAAAAGCGATGCCAAGTCCAGCCTTCTGCAGCATGGCCAGATCGTTGGCGCCATCACCAACCGCAACAACCTGTTGCAGTGAAATATTCTCCTTTACCGCAAGCTGCTCCAGTAATGTGGCTTTTCGTGATGCATCTATAATAGGCTCACTGACCTGCCCTGTTAATTTACCGTCCTGATTCAGCAGTACATTGGCAAAGACATAGTCTACACCCAGCTTCTCCTTCAGAACTTCACCAAAATAGCTGAATCCGCCAGACAGAATCGCAGTCTTGTAACCCAGGCGGTTCAGGGTCTCAAATAGATGTTCTGCCCCTTCCATCAAAGGCAGTCTGTCCGCAATCTGATTCAGACATCCCATATCCAGACCCTTCAAGAGCGCAACCCTCTCTTTCAGACTCTCACTGAAATCAATTTCGCCCCTCATGGCTCTCCCGGTTATTGATGCAACCTTTTCTCCGACACCCTGCTCACGAGCAAGATCATTGATAACCTCTGTATCAATTAATGTTGAATCCATATCAAAGGCAACCAGACGACGATGACGGCGGAATACATTGTCTTCCTGAACGGCAATATCGATATCCATTTTCGAACAGACATTGACCAATTCCGCACGTAATGAAGCGTCAGGTTCCCCTCTGAGTGAAAATTCCACACAGGCCCTGGTACCCGTATCGCCCCTGGACAAGGGTACTCGACCGGATAATCTCGTGATGTTATCAATGTTGAGCCCGTGGGTACTGATTACCCTGGAGACCATCGCAAGATGAGTTGCCTTGATGCGTCTTGCCAGCAAGGTCAGAATCAAGCGGTTCTTACCCTGTTGTTTAACCCATTCATCGTAACTTGTATGCTCTACTTTGGAAAATTTGACACTGATACCTGACTGATGAACCCTGAACAACAGTTCTTTGCATATCGATTCTGTATTACCCGGCAGATTGGCCAGGATGCCAAGTGACAGATGGTTGTGGATGACAGACTGACCAACGTCAAGAATATCGACATCAAACTCACCCAGAAGAGCGGTAACCTCAGCAGTTAATCCGGGTTTATCTTCCCCGGAGATATTGATTAATATCAGATCAGACATTTGGTGTATTATCCGGTATTCAGACTAAATAAACACGATTCACCTGTCAGCAATCCGGACAATTTAATCAGTTATACTGTACTATTTCTGCTCTTTCTGACCTCGGGAGTCATAAAACCCCGCGGAGAAATCCATGGCGTCAGTTAAATCAACAACCCGAATTCGCATTCGCGTTATCCTATTGAGCCTGTTGCCAGTATTCCTTGTCATGATGTTGGTCACTACGTTTCTGGCAAGTTCTTTCCATCTCAATCTGTCCCGGCAAAACATGAAGTTTGGTAATACCATGGCGGACCAGATTGCACTTACATCAACCGAATATCTGATCAATCAGGACAGTGTATCTCTTAATGTCATACTGAGAGACCTGCTTTCATCGGCTTTTTTCGAATTTGCAGCAATCTATGATGCCGACGGCAGTCTGATTACCCAGGCTGGTAAATCGGCAAGTACACAAACTACTTTTACCCGGGATATTACTTCTCAGAATACGGTAGTGGGACATCTGAGTCTCGGTTTGACAACCAAACACTTCCCTACCGGGAGGATTATCCTTGCCGCAATGTTAATTTCCATGATACTCGGTATCATTATCGGGCTGATTATCTGGTTTTACGGCAGTATCCTGTACCTCTGGATAACGGGAAGTTTACCAGAGAAAAAACGCGGGCTCCCTGTCTTGACCATGCCTGCCGCTGGAGCACAAAATGCCGACACCTGCTGGCTCACCATCAGGCTGGAGCCTGACCGGCTGGTGAATGTCCATCGCAAAAAACTGGAGGAGGCCTGTCTGCTCTATAGTGGAGAAGTTCAGACTCGTCATAACGATCTCACAGTGGCCTTTAATAACGGGCAGCATATTCAGAATGCTATCTGCTGTGGATTGTTAATAAAGGTGATATCAGAGTTGATACCCGGGAACATCAATTTTAAAGCCGGGATTGCCATCGGTGAAGATGAAGAGACCACACCGAAGCATGCCGCCTATCTTTCCAGCATCAGCGATCAACAACTGCTGGTCAGTAAAGGCGTTCGCCAGCGTCAAATATTACGACCGGTTAACAATGTACAATTCAGAGAATACAAACACACATTGGCAGGGAAAGATGAGGTTTATATGGTAACCGAAACAGACAACAACACCCTGATCAGACAGCAGGCCATACATCTGTGCGAAAACTTCTTTGAACTGCCCGAGCGAGGGACTTAATCGCATTTCATATACGATATCCGACAAACAGCAGATGGCTTTGGGGTGTTCATTTGCGCAAGCCTAATGTCGCAGCGCCGAGCTGGAGGAGAGAGACTACAGGCTCTCGGGGGAAGCGCGGGAATCCCGGAGGGACGCGCAGACGCTGAAGCAAATGAATGCCCCAAAGCCATCTGCGAACAGCTTCATTAAGCATATCGTCCCCCGATTAACAGAATTATTCAGGTAGATTTTCACTTACTCTCTTTTTTGACTACCTTGACGGCATCCACTTTCTGGAATCCGCGCGGTAATTTTGCTCCCCGCCGTCCACGTTCACCCATGTAATTACCGAGCGCCTTCATCTTCAAATTAAGATAGTGCCTGCCGGAGGTCACATTCAACGTATCCGCCCTGGAGAACACCACAAGGTGCGACATCATCTCAACTTGATCCCGAATCCTGGCAGCAGGAATATTGATGATCTTGACACCTTTACCACGAGCCATGACCGGCAGATCACTGACGGGAAATATCAGCAATCGTCCTTCATTGGTAAAGGCGGCGAGAAAATCATTATCAAGGTCATCCACTGGCACAGGCTGCATGGCAACGCCACCCTGGGGTACAGAAACCAGTGACTTCCCGGCCCGGGTCCTGGTGACCATATCGCCTGATGAAGTGATAAATCCATATCCCGCGGTGCTTGCGGCAATATACTGTTGTTCTTTTTCACCAATCACAACACCGGTAAAAAAAGCACCATCCGGTGGGCTCACCCGACCCGTCAACGGTTCACCCTGACCACGTGCTGTGGGTAATGTATGCGCCGCAAGGGCATAGGAGCGACCGGTAGAATCAATGAAAACTGCGTCCTGATTGGATCGTCCAGCGGCTGAAGTCAGATAGTCGTCACCACTTCGATAATTCAATTCCCGTGGATTGATATCGTGACCCCTGGCAGCCCTGGTCCAGCCTTTTTCTGATAAAACGACAAGGACAGGTTCTGTAGAAATCAGATCCCTCTCGCTAAAGGCCGTAGCCTCTTCCCTATGTATAATAGGCGCACATCTATCACTGCCGTATTTTACTGCATCCTCCGTGATTTCCTTTTTGATCAGCGTTTTCAACCGTGATCTGGAATTGATCGTTTTCTCCAGGTCCACACGCTCAGTATTCAGTGCTTCACTTTCACCCCTGATCTTTTCTTCTTCCAATCTGGCCAGTTGCCGCAGGCGAATGTCCAGGATTGCGTCAGCCTGAACCGCGGACAATGAAAACTTTTCTATCAGTATTTCCTTTGGTTTATCTTCCTCTCTGATGATACGAATCACTTCATCCAGATTGAGATAGGCCATGAGAAGACCATCCAGAATGTGCAACCGGTCGAGGATTCTATCCAGCCTGAATTGCAACCGTTTCAATACTGTTTGTGATCTGAACTTTAACCACTCCCTGAGCAATTCAACCAGAGGTCTTACACGCGGGCTGCCGTCCAGACCTATCATGTTGAAATTTACCCGGTAACTGCGTTCAAGATCCGTGGTTGAAAACAGGTGGCTCATCAACCCCTGGATTTCTATTCTGTTGGACCTGGGAACGATCACGATTCTGGTTGGGTGCTCATGATCTGATTCGTCCCTGAGATCCACCACCATTGGCAGTTTTTTAGCGATCATCTGCGCTGCAATTTGTTCCAGAATCTTTGTGCCGGATACCTGATACGGCAATGCATGGATCACAATTTCACCGGATTCCACTTCATATACTGCCCTGGCGCGTACCGACCCACGACCCGTTTCATACACCTGTCTCAGATCCTGGGGACTGGATATAATCTCGGCTTCAGTTGGAAAATCCGGACCCTTGATGTGTTCCAGAATATCGGCAGTTCCGGAGGAGGGCTCGTCGAGCAAACGTATACAGGCGGCAGCCACCTCGTTGAGATTATGGGGAAGGATATCGGTAGCCATGCCAACGGCAATGCCGGTTCCTCCATTGAGCAGAATATTCGGCAATCTGGCCGGTAATACCGCGGGTTCTTCCAGTGTGGCGTCGAAATTAGGCTGCCAGGTTACCGTTCCCTGACCTGTCTCCGATAACAGCAAATCGGCATACCGGGTTAGTTTTGATTCCGTATAGCGCTGTGCTGCAAATGATTTTGGATCATCAGGAGAACCCCAATTCCCCTGCCCGTCTACCAGGGGATACCGATAGGAGAATGGCTGTGCCATCAACACCATCGCCTCGTAGCTTGCCGCTTCGCCATGAGGGTGAAATTTTCCGATAACATCACCGATAGTGCGGGCAGACTTTGCATACTTTGCATCTGCATTCAGCCGTAACTCTGACATGGCATAGATAATCCGGCGCTGTACCGGTTTCAGCCCATCCCCAATATGCGGTAATGCACGATCATTGATAACGTACATCGCATAGTTGAGCATGGCATTTTCGGTATAGGCTCCCAGATCAATGGTTTCTATGGGATTCTGATCAAAACCGTCACTCATTTGAATTCTCTCTACTATGAAGTGCCTGCGGCGAAAGGAATGTTATCCCCGCAACATGGTGTATGCAGGAGTTTACAATTCAGCCTGATCGCCGGTACTTTCCAGCCAGTTCTTCCTGTCGCCAGCCCGTTTCTTTGATAACAGCATGTCGAGCATTTCGCTGACATCGTGTGATTTGCCAATCTGCAGTTGCACCAGACGGCGCGTGTCTTCCAGCATAACCGTTTCACGCAATTGAGATGGATTCATCTCACCCAGACCTTTAAATCGCTGTACGATGACTTTGCCGGGTTTCTTCTCCGCGGCGATACGATCCAGTATCCCCTGTCTGTCGGATTCATCGAGCGCGTAATAGACGTCCTTGCCAACGTCAATACGGTACAGCGGTGGCATGGCTACGAAAACATGTCCCTTTTCCACCAGTGCCGGGAAGTGTCTGACAAACATGGCTATCAGCAGACTCGCAATATGGAGACCGTCTGAATCTGCATCCGCCAGAATACAAACCTTCCCATAACGCAGTCTGGACAAATCCCTGACACCAGGATCGATTCCAAGGGCTACTGAAATATCATGTACAGCCTGAGATGCCAGGATCTCTGATGAATCCACTTCCCAGGTATTCAGAATTTTACCGCGAAGCGGCAGAATTGCCTGATTTTCACGGTCTCTTGCCTGCTTGACAGAACCGCCTGCCGAATCGCCTTCTACCAGAAACAATTCACCTTCCATTGCATCCTGGCAGGTACAGTCAGCCAGTTTCCCCGGCAGGGCGGGTCCGCTGGTGACTTTTTTACGCGCAACCTTTTTGCCGGCCCGGAGTCGTTCCTGGGCATTGCTGATAGCCAGTTCCGCAAGTGCCTGTGCATCACTGGTGTGTTGATTCAGCCAAAGACTGAAACAGTCCTTGACCACACCGGATATGAAAGTTGCGGCCTGCCTGGAATTAAGCCGTTCCTTGGTCTGGCCGGAAAACTGTGGCTCAAGCATCTTTGCCGACAACACGTAACCGCATTTGTCCCAGATATCTTCCGCAGAAATTCTGATGCCCCTGGGTATGAGATTTCGAAATTCACAGAATTCACGAAGCGCTTCGAGGAGGCCACTGCGCATTCCGTTGACATGTGTACCGCCCTGTGTGGTGGGAATGAGATTAACGTAACTCTCGGTGACCAGTTCTCCCCCTTCCGGGAGCCATTGAACGGCCCAGTCGACTTCTTCGTCATTACCCGCCATGGTACCCACAAAAGGTTCAGCCGGCAGACATTCAAGACCATCGTTTTCCAATGCCAGATAATCCTTGAGCCCTTCTTCATAACACCACTCAAACTCAGTCTCTTCCGGATTTGTTGCCGACTCATCGGTGAAGAAAACTTTCAATCCCGGACACAGTACCGCCTTGGCACGCAACTGATGCTTGAGGCGAGGTACAGAAAATTTTGCCGAATCAAAATAAACGGGATCGGGTTTGAAATTTACCTGTGTACCGGTGTTCCGTATACCGACTTTTTCCAGCACAGTCAGGTTGCTGGTCTTCTCTCCCCCATTAAAGGCCATGTGATGAAGATATCCATCACGTTTGATGTAGACCTCCAGATATTCCGACAATGCATTGACCACAGAGACCCCGACACCATGGAGCCCACCGGAAAACCTGTAGTTCTCATTGTTGAATTTGGCGCCGGCATGGAGCCTCGTCAGAATGATCTCCACACCTGGTAAATGCTCTTTTTTGTGGATATCAACGGGCATCCCACGACCATTATCATCCACCGACATTGACCCATTGCTTGCCAATGTGACTTTAATTTCAGTTGCGGACCCTCTCAGGGCTTCATCCACGGCATTGTCTATGACTTCCTGGGCAAGATGATCGGGTCTTGACGTATCCGTATACATGCTCGGCCGTTTTCTCACCGGGTCGAGACCTTCCAGTACTTCTATCGAATCAGCGTTATATGTTTCTGCCATACGCCTCTTTGAATATCCCTTGAGATGGGCAGGAGACACCATGCCTGTGCAGGGGGTCAGTTATTGAAAAAAATATCACAGGACGGTTAAAAATTATAGCGCGAAAAAAGAGAGATGTAGAGACTTCAGCCTGTTTTTATAAAAGAATCTGGAAGCATCCGGGCTGAGGGTGGTCCAAATGGAAATCAGGACACTGTTCTGTCAAGGGCATGACCATACAGGAGACAAAAATTCAGCAACTCACCAAAGAATCGATTTATCTGTGATTTTTCATCGGGCTGGTACATGTGTGGGTTAGGTGTCGGGTATCGGGGCTTGAGGTTTCGATGCTCTCCAATACTGATCACTTCGGCAGTATTGAGGTCCTGATATACTCTGGCCTCAAGTCTTGGCCATTTTATCCAGGGCTGGGCAATCTCACTTTCCACCTGAATTGACAATATCGTGGTGTATGGATGTTGTGATTTAACCTGAATGGTGACTATTGCCATTTCATCAGTCGTATCCCGAACACCGATTACGATACTCTCATCCTCAAACATTCTTGGGAATAAACGGTGCAGACGGAGAAAATTGGCATCGCACACCGCCATATCGGAAACGAGATCGGGCACATATCGTCGCTTCTTAATCATCAGTTAATCTTCACTGTTATCCCTGAAACCAAACTAACACACAATACAATGTTAATATACAACGCAAAAATCAAGGCATAAATTGCTTTATTTTGACAACTTGAGGTGCATTTGTTGTAAATCGTCATGATGAATATCTTCACTGTTATCTTTCTACTCTCTGTCAGTCTGATAACAAGCACTGCAGGGTTCGCTGCTGAACTCATTAGCCTGAATGACGCAACGCTCATAGACAACCCGTCCAATGATGGGGACAGTTTCTTCGTCAGCGTTAACGGAGAAGAATTACACATGCGGCTGTATTTTGTAGACTGCATGGAAACCAATTTCAGCAGCAAGGCGGAAGTAGACCGGATTATTGAACAACGGCGGCATTTTGGCTTACCGAATACACATGCCGTTGTGCGTTTTGGTCAGGCTGCAACAGCATATGTAAAACAGGTACTTGCTGAACCATTTACGATTTATACGAGTTATGCAAGCAGTCCGGGCAGGGGAACTCGAATCTACGGGTTTATCAAAACCAGTGACGGGGAATATCTTTCCGAAAAACTGGTGAGAGAGGGACTGGCTCGAATTCACGGCACAACCCGTATGAATCCAGAGGGCATCCCCAGTGATATTACATTGCAACGATTACAGGACCTTAAAGATCTGGCATTACTGAATCGCGCCGGCATCTGGCAGGAGAGTGACCCCGGAATGCTCTTCAGTCTGCGAGAGGAGCAACGCCAGGAGGAGCAGTCATTGAGAAAACTCAAACGGGAAATCTCCGGCATTCCGGACCGTGGCGGGGAACCACTGGACCTGAACAGCGCCAATAGCCTGGAGTTACAGACAATAAAGGGTATCGGACCCGTAATGGCTGAAAAAATAATCGCTGCCAGACCTTACAAATCTATAAACGACCTGCTAAAGGTCCATGGGATCGGGCCCTCGAAACTCAAAGACATTGCACCTCATGTCAAACTCGTACATTAACCAGTTCAACAACGAGCGCTTCTATCTGCTCCAACGCCCCACTGTTACGAGAGCAGACTTCTGCCGCATTGACTGCAAGACGGCGACGAGAGGCTTTGGAAGCAAACATTTTATGCAACTCTGCAGATAATTCCTGCTGGTTGTTCACCACAACCATGGCATTTGCTTCCAGGAACTGTGCAGCTATATCGTCGATGCTATCCAGGTGAGGCCCCATGATAACCGGTGTGTCAGCCATCACCGCCTCAATAAAGTTGTGACCACCCACCGGAACCATACTGCCACCTACAAAGGCAACATCGGCAGCAGCGTAAAAACCGGCCAATTCCCCCATGGTATCCAACAGAAAAACCTGGTCCTGGTGTGTACAGGACTGACCGGTTGTCCGGCGAACCACAGGGTATCCGGCTGCAATACACAAATCCGCCACTTCCTTGGCCCTGTGGGTGTGTCTGGGAGCAATCACCAGACGCAAATCCATCAATGACTTCTTAAGTTCACCCAGTATCGACAGAATTGCCTGCTCTTCTCCTGGATGGGTACTGGCGGCAATCAAAACCCTGCCGGGACCCAGTATTTGTTTTGCAGCCTCTGTACGCACCTCCAGGTCCGGCGGTAACGTGTTATCGAATTTTATGCTCCCGGCAATATGCAACTTGTTTTCTGACAGGCCCAATTTCAGAAATCGGCAACCCTGCGCTTCCGTTTGTGCAGCAACTCTGGTGACATCCTGCATCATCTCTCTACTGATGTTTCTTATCCGCGAGTAACCGCGTGCGGATTTTTCCGACAACCGGGCATTGGCCAAAAGAATCCTGACACCCGCAACCCGGCTGTAATGCAGCATGTTGGGCCAGAGTTCCGTGTCTACAACAATCAACACGTCCGGTTTTACACGTCTCAGGAATCGTTTTACAGAACCCGGCAGATCGTAGGGTACATAGTAATTCTCCACTCGATTACCCAGTAATGTCCGGGTCCGGTCCCTGCCAGCTGGTGTCATATTGGTCACCACAATGGAATAACCTCTGTCCAGCAATCGGCTGACCAGCGGCGCAACCGCATTGGTTTCTCCCGCAGAAACCGCATGCACCCACAATACCGGTTTACCACGGATACCCTGTGAAACTTCCCCCGACGTATTGTTGGAACCGGAACGATGTAGCGGGTTGTCAGGTACTTCAGGCTCATTGAAGGCGCTGGCAGGTACCGCACCAAATCGTTGCAGAGGGTCATGTCGGTATTCCGGTTCTTTTAACGAACGCCACAGCACCCTGAACCACACGCCGGGCAGGGCAAGATAGAACAGAAAACTATAGACATGGCGAAACAAGATTAATCCTCTGGTTAATCATTCGACAAAATTCCAGACTGATATATCAGGAGGCTGTCCGAGAACTTAACTGACCTACTGCGGACAAGCCTGATTGGCCATATTTTCCGCTTATTTTCGTTCAATATGTATAATATTTGCCTCAAATAACCAAAAAATATGACTCAATCAGTTTCGCCCTCGCTACGGTCGCAGTTCCCGGACAGCCTCCTGGCGTTTTTTATCCATGTCGTAAGCGTTGATGATACAAATCGATATCGCAATTATTGGTGGTGGCATCTCTGGACTCTGGTTACTCAACAGTTTCAAGTCCAGGGGATTCAGAACACTTCTCTTCGAGAAACGTAGTCTTGGCTCAGGTCAGACACTCGCCTCACAGGGCATGATTCACGGTGGTGTAAAATACAATCTTGAAGGCAGGATGACCAATGCATCGGAAAGTATCAAGGCTATGCCTGCAATATGGCAGCAGTGTCTAAGCGGAGAAATCCAGCCTGACCTGCGTAACGTAAAACGTCTGGCTGAGCGTTATTATCTGTTTTCCGATGGGAATCCTGGCAACAGGCTCATGGCCTTTCTCGGCAGCAAGGCTTTGCAGGGCAATCTCCGCAGGCTGAAAACTTCTGAATATCCTGAACCCCTCAACCACCAGGCTTTCAAAGGTGTTGTTTATGAACTTCCGGATGCAATTCTGGATACTGCCGACCTGATTACTGAACTTGCCAAAACTCATGGTTCGGATTTGATACTGGGCAGTCCGCAGCCAGTACCCGATAATGACAAGGGTATCTCGGCGTTGACAATGACGGACGGCGCCAGTGTTCGGGCTGCCTGTTATGTATTCTGTGCCGGGTCCGGTAATGCTGATTTGCTGACAAGCTCTCATCTGGATGTCCCCATGCAGATACGTCCACTGCATCAGGTTATGGTCAAGGGTTACGACCTGCCGGAATTTCACGCTCATGCTGTTGGTCTGCGTTCTGGAAACAAACCGCGGATTACCATTACATCCCACCGTACCGCGGACAATGGCATCGTCTGGTATCTTGGCGGCGAACTTGCAGAAACAGGCGTCGGCCGGACAGCTTCAGAACAGGTTGGCTTTGCCCGACAGGAACTCAAACATATCTTCCCATTTGTAAATTTCAAATCCTGCCAATGGGTCACATTGCGTGTGGACCGTGCAGAACCGATGCAGCATAAACAGGCAAGACCGGACCAGCCTTTCTGCAAGAGACTGGGAAATGTCATCGTGTGTTGGCCCACCAAACTGACTCTGGTCCCGCTGCTGTCCAGCAGGGTGCTGTCTCTGGTCACCGAGACACCTTCGGCAGTCATGGATGCCGCCACAACCACTAATCTGCAGTCCCCGGACATCGCTTTACCCCCCTGGGAAACTGCGTTTTGAAATCATTCGGGAAAGAACATTTTCGTGCCATCGGCGATCTGGCAGTTTCTCCTCTGGGTCTGGGTACGGTGAAGTTTGGCCGCAATACTGACGTGAAATATCCTCAACCCTTCCAGATACCTGAACCGGGAGCGCTGGCTGCATTACTCGATAAGTCGGCTGACCTCGGCATCAATCTTATTGATACGGCTCCAGCCTATGGTGAGAGCGAGGAGAGAATTGGCAGGCTGATGGGCGCCAACAGACCTCATTGGATCATTTCGACAAAGGTTGGTGAAACCTATACGGACCATTCAGTTTATGATTTCTCCACAACAGCAACAACGGGCAGTATCGAGAACAGCCTGCATCGGCTGCATACCGATTACCTGGATATCGTTCTGGTTCATTGTCACTCGGTTGATGAACAGATCCTGCACTCAACTCCGATTATTCGTGACCTGCAAAATATGAAAGATAGGGGATTGATTCGCTTCATCGGTGCATCAACCAATAGTATTGCCGGAGGTTTACTGGCCCTGGAGGAAATGGATCTCGTCATGGTCACATACAATCCCGCTGATCAGAGTCAATTACCGGTCATCCAGACAGCCGGCCGTCTTGGCAAAACAGTGATGATCAAGAAAGTCTTCGCAAGCGGACATGCCCGAAATATGATCGACGGTCTTAAGCTCGCGATTAATCAACCGGCAGTGGCTTCCATCATCATTGGGACAATCAACGAGACACATCTGCAGGAAAATGTTCAACTTGCGGTAGACATCCTGAACAACCCCTAAATCTCCCGGATTTTCTGTACCAGGGCGCTGGTGGAACAATCTTCAACCAGGGACAGCACTTTAACTTCCCCATTGTAAGACCTGACGAGGTCTGCTCCTACAACCTGATCGATGGCATAGTCTCCGCCTTTTACCAGCACATCAGGCTTTAGTTCGGCAATTATCGACTCCGGCGTGTCTTCATCAAAGGGAACTACCCAATCTACTGCACTCAGTCCGGCCAGAGTCGTCATTCTATGATCCAGAGTCATCACAGGTCTGCCTTCTCCTTTTAACCGGCGAACCGATTCATCACTATTCACGGCCACGACAAGGCGGTCACCTTCGTTGCGAGCCTCGGCAAGATAGTCTACATGTCCCGCATGGAGAATATCGAAACAGCCATTGGTCAATACAATCCGTTCACCCTGATTCCTGGCTTCTTCAACTGCTATGACCAGTTGCTCCCTTGACATGCACCCGGTGTCAAAATCCATCTCATCGAGAATTTCGTGACGCAGTTCCGGGCCACTGACACTGGCTACACCAAATTGACTGACCACCAGACCTGCGGCTATGTTCGCAAGTCCTACCGCATCGGCCATGGTTACACCAGCGCCGAGTGCGGCACAGAGAACCGCGATAACCGTATCACCGGCGCCTGTCGCATCATATACCGGACGAGTCCGGGCGGGAAAATGAAGTTCGTCTCCCGACTTCCGGATGAGTGTCATCCCTTTCGTTGCCCTCGTGACCAGCATAGCCTCAATACCCAGTTCCCTGATAAACTGCTGGCAACGGGAAACCATTTCCAGTTCCGAGGACCATTCACCAATTGCATTCTCTAATTCCCGGTTATTCGGCTTAATGACCGTTGCCCCCTGATAGTCATGGAAATCCTTGAGTTTGGGGTCGACAAAAACCGGTTTCCCGTGTTTCCTGGCAAGTTTAATGACCCGTTGGGGATCATCCAGAACACCCTTGTCATAATCAGATAAAAGAACATTACTGCAGGCATCCAGGACATCCTTCATCGAGTCTTCCAGCACCTCGATATCCATCGGTTGATACTGTTCAATATCAGCCCGGGCCATCTGTTGATTTTGTGAGACCAATCTGAGCTTGGTGGTGGTCGAATAACCTGGCATTTCCGAGAGCCTGCAAACTATTCCCGCACTGGATAGTTTGGTAGTCAGTGCCCTGGCAGGATCATCTTCACCAATCATTCCAATCAGAGTTGATTGTGCTCCCAGGGATACGACATTCAGCGCGACATTAGCGGCTGCCCCGGGACGGTCTTCCACTTCCCGAACGTCAACTATGGGAATTGGCGCCTCGGCAGAAATCCGTCGTGTGACACCCTGGTAGTAGCGGTCCAGCATTACATCACCAATCACCAACACCCTGGCGAGATCAAAACGTGGCAGTTTCATATTGACATTCAATAGGACTATTCGCTGATAATAACACAGAGACTTCATGAGCCCGTCCTGACGGTGACAACTTGAAAAAACCAACGCTACTTCAAGTACGATTTTTTCACCCGAAATATTGGATCATCTGGTTTTTTTACTGCCTGATTTTTATTGTGGTCCATCTGCCCCACTCTGTACGGATACGCTTCGGTACAGTTCTGGGTGCGTTATTTTATCAGCTGGCACGATACCGACGGCACATCACCGAAGTGAATCTGAGCCTCTGTTTTCCAGAACTGTCCCCGAAAGAAAGACAGAATCTGGCCAGAAAAGTCTTTCGGTCCATCGGTATCAGTATTATTGAAATGGCCTGTGTCTGGCTGCGTGACCCCCGTAAGTTCCGGCATTTGGTACACATAAATGGCCTGGAACACCTGGAGTCTGCCCTTGCCCGGGGCAAAGGCGTCATCCTGCTCGGTATGCATTTGTCTACACTGGATTTCTGTGGCGCCATCCTGTCGACATACGTGGAATTTGATATCATGTACCGGCGCAACAGCAGTGCTCTGCTCGATGCCATGATCCAAAGGGGACGCAATCGAAACTTTGTCAATGCCATAGAAAGGCAGGACATCAGGGGAGTGATAAAAAGTTTAAAGCAGGGTCATGCGGTATGGTATGGTCCCGACCAGGACTACGGAAGACGACACTCGGTATTCGTCCCGTTCTTTAATCAACCTGCTGCAACCATTACCGCAACGGCAAGACTGGCGAAAACCAACGGTTCTCCTGTTATCATGTTCTCACACTATAGAACACCTGATGATTCCCGATATGAGATCTTTCTCAGTGAACCCATAACATCCATCCCAACGGATGACCCGGAATTTGATGCGCGTACAATTAATCAGAGAATTGAACAGGCCGTCCTCAGACAACCAGAGCAATACTGGTGGGTGCATCGAAGGTTTAAAACAGCACCGGAAGGCCGTAAGTCGCCTTATTGATGCGAAAGCTTAATCAATCTCAACTGGAATCTTTCATAGATCAGAATATCATGCTGTCCGGTACTCATGAGCGTCCGGGATTAATGCTGACGACAGCCAATGAGATTGTGAAGCCTCTGGTCTTTATTCGATGACATGAAGGAAAATCAGCATGTGCTCACTGAGTGAGTTGAACTATGGGAGGCAGGTTATTGAATTTCTCGATGAAACTGCTGATCGTGAACTCACTGTCGAAACGTCGTTTTGACGCCCGTCCCATGTCCAGCCGCCAGCGTTCGTTCTGTTCAACCATCAGGCGAAGTTTGACTGCAAGACTGTCAACGTCATCCATGGTAAACCTGATACCGACATCTCCCAATATCTCACACGGACCTGCTGCATTACTCGCCAGTATCGGCAATTCTGCCTGCATGGCTTCCAGCAGTACAACGCCATATGCTTCATCACTTCCTGATGGGAAAACAAAAGTATCGAATGCACGATAGTATCGGGCAGCCCAGTCAACAAATCCTTTAAACAATATCTGGTTATCCATTCCTGACGATGCAGTCATGTCACTCAACTTTTTTGCCTGGGGACCAGTTCCAAAAAAGACGAGAAAACAGTCCTTTCCCAATCCAGCCCTGGCAAATGCCTTTATCAGCAATTGATGATTCTTTTTAGTGACCAGACGACCGACGCACCCAAAAAGGAATCCTTCGGGCAGGTTGAGGTTCTGCCGGGCTGTCTCACGGTCCATCAATTCGACTTCAGGCAATGTATGACCCAGAGTTGCGAGCCGCTTGTCAGCAACAAGGGAAGGGCAATGATGTGCAATGTTGCGAAAAACTGAATCTGATACCGCGACAATGAATATGTTGGTCCTCCAGAAAGTCACAAACCGGGACCGGGCTACCCGACTGAACACATCGTGTTCGTGAGCTACCCCCAATATTAATCTGATGTCAAAGAAGTAACTCATCAATCCAGCGAGAAAAATCGGTTTATATCGATGGGCGATGACCACATTGAACCTGTTTTTCCTGAAGAAACGGGCCAGCGCCAGGATACTGCGGATTTTCATGCCTCGAAGATGAGGCTGCTCAAAGAACAACACCCGGTTGCCACCCGTCCTGCGTATAACTTCTTCGCTCCGGGGACCCTTTAAATATACCGTTGTGACATCATGCTTCTCGAAAGCCTGATTATACTGCCAGCAGATGGACTGAAAGGGACCTTGATAATCGTGGCACAATTGAAGGACCTTTAGCTGGCTGCCGGCGCCTGTCTGGCTGCCGGAGCTTACTTCGTCTTGAGTGACCGGTTGTCCGGAGACGGCCGGTGTGGGTTCATTATTGCTCAATTGGTTCAATTCCTTACCAGGTCTGTCTGTTTCCCGTGTCGTTTATCAAGTTCCGACAGCAATCCCATGAACCGGTCGGATAACGCAGGGTAATCTTCCCAATTCGCCATAAATCGCTTCAGATCATTTCTAAAAGCGCGCCTGAAGGTACTCTGGTTTTTATGCTCCTGCATGGCATCAAGATCTATAATCACCGGGCCATACCTGGCCATCAGGAAATTCGTGGCTTTCAGGTCACCATGGGAAATCCACGATTCAGATAATTTCTGAATGATCTGTGCCAGAGCCTCGGGTTCACCTTTGGGGTCTGCCATTTCGCGCAGACAGTGCAATGCGTCGGGACCCTCAACATACTCGGTTATCAGATATGCACTGGTTCTGAATGGACCGATTCGATTTTCAATCATGGCGACCGGCTTTAAAGCTGGTATGCCCAGAAATTCCATATGCCAGGCATTGGACCAGGACACACGCGCCCTGCTCTTCCGGAATAACCGGCGTGCACCATGCAGAATTCCCTTGATATTGTATCTTTTGATGACCAGAGGCCTGTCACTCAGATGAACCAGCGCCACTGTGGCGGAATTCCCGTTTTTTAATAGCTTTCCGTCAGCAATAAACCGATCAGGATGCCTGAGCAGACCCTGTAATTCATTATTATAGGCGCTTCGCTCACACACCATGAACCTTCTGAATGAAGATCGACATACAAAGCGAGTGCAATTTCGAAGTGATTTTCCAATGTGGTTGCGCTTTCGTATTTTACGACACCGTGTAATTTCAGCTAACAATTTCAGAAGCCGTTGTTCACTGACGTCCAGGGCATCAGAAGTCCAGCCTCTCGCCTGCTCATATACTTTCAATGCTGACGGCACCAGATCATCATTTTGGGCCTGGAATTGGGCAAAGAAGTTGGCAAGATTCAAGAGACTGGTTTCCTCAGAGGCAGAGACGGAATATTTCTGCTGGATTCCACCTCCATCTATCATGTGGAATTTGTCGTTGCTGAGCATGAAATTGGCAAGATGGATGTCTTTCTGTATTACACCATTTTGATGGAGCCGGGACATGATCTGCATCACACTCGACAGGATTTCATTTTTCTCTGCTACGTTATCTGCCTGATCCCACTGATGAAAAAGACTGACTGCATCCGGTAAGAAATGTAGTGCCAGCATTCGACCACTTCCGGGAATCTCCGCCACCCACAGTAATTCCGGCGTACACACGCCAGCTTTTGCAATAGCCTCAATACCTCTGACTTCCCTGGCGGCATTACGATTTGCGTTTCTGCCCAGAAACGCCTTGACCAGAATGGGTTCCCCCTGATCCCTGGCAAGCATGACGATACGCTTTCCCGGCAGTAAACGATAAATTTGAACGCACTCAATCTCTACAAGACCACAACCCGGCTTCGAAACAGACATCCGGAAGGGTGTGGGTATATCCCAGCCCGCACTGATCAGAAATTGGGTATCAACGCTTTCCATTTGCGCCATAACCTTTATGAACAACCATGTCTGTTACTTCCCATCAAAGAAGTGAAGAATCTTGTGGATTTCCCGTTTTGCTCTTGAGTTTAAACGGTCCCGCTCCCTGTATTTGAGATAGAACCTCATCCTCATTGTTTTTGAAAGTCTATATTTAGCATCGAAGTCAAGACATGCAAGATCTTTCAAAACTCCGCGCCGGAACAAAGGTCCCACCAGTTTGCGTCCCTGTGGGCAATCTATGATATAAACCTCAACTTCATTTCCTGTGCCTCCAACGAGGATATTACGCCACTTTAGGTCACTATGAATAAAACCATGGCTGTGCAGATTGCGGACATGCATTGTCAGCCTGTCGATAATCTTCTCTACACAATACCGGGTCAATCCTTTTGGATGACTCTCCGCAAGGTTTACAAGATCTACGGTACCGGAAACTTCTTCAGTGATAACTATACCCGTATTCTGTTGCTCTCCATACGCCACCAGACGTGCAGTCGGAACACATAAATCTTTAAACAACTGCAGGTTCTCCCACTCTGCCCGAACCCTGCTCCGGCCAATGAACCGTCTTAACCCTTTACCCCGGCGGTGATATATCTTCAGAAAATAGGTACGATTTTCCACCTGGACCTTGCGCAGGGTACTCATGGAATTGCTGTTCACAATTTCCCCCTCGAATCTCATACAGGCATCCATGGTCAAAAAGGCCGCAGCCTCGGCATCACTGAGATTGCAAACAACCCAGGTCACAGGCGCCAGTCCATTTTCTTTACCCAGTCCGGTAATACACGCTGATTCTGGAGATATAGCTTTTCGGCACGGCTGAAAACGGCCTTCCAAAACCTCTTATCGGAGTCCAGGGTCTCTCGCAGTGGTTTGCCACTGTAGTGGATCATAAACCGGAACACATCTCTTCGGGTGAGATCATAGTCAAAACCTGAAAAGAAAAGTCCACCTATATCCTTTACCCGCCATCGCCATGGAGTACTCTTCCTGATCTGGGCACGATGAAGATCTATCAGGAATGGCCTTATCAACTCTTCTGATGCGTCAAACAATTCTTTGACCGGATTCCCGTTTGACTGTTCATGCAGCTCTTCGTTCAAAAAAGGGGATTTGTCCACCAGGAAGTGGCACAGATAAAAGTCCCGGTGATTGATCCCGTTACTATGGATCCGTTGGGCAATCTTTGCCAGTTTCGGGATCAGAATACGTTTCTGCCGGACCGTCAGTAGACGACCTTCGAACAGGTCCTCCAGACTGATGGAATTCTCCAGTGCACGTGTAACGATACATGATTTTCGTTGTGCAGGGTTCCGGCCTTTACTGCTATAGGCAACCGGTTGCAGGGAATCAACACCGATTTCCTGCAAGGCATTGAGAGCCTTGAATTCATTTTCAGCCCCAAGAATCGGCATACGCAGCTGGCATAGATTCTTGAAGATTTCCTTCCAACCAACGCCAAAATGTGTCTTGGTGAAATAACGCTGCCCACCGCTTTCTACGAGCACCGTCCTGCGATTTTCCAGGGACCTGAATTCCTGGCCTTTCATCCGCGACACCTGCTCAAACAAATGACCCTCTTCAAACAGATGCATCAATTCACGATCAATGTATTCCACCTTATACATTAGAGGACTAGAGAGGCCTGGATGAAACTGAACTACAAATATAATCAGCCGCCCTTTGAGGCATACTGTAAATATCAGCGTTTTCCGCAAATGCCAGTCCATTCTCTTGCCATGTCTGCTGATCCTCGGACATGATCATTTGCAACAGTAGTTCATCGAATGTCGTCTGTGAATAAGGAGAAGGCACCAGCATTCCCGCTCCGGATTCCTCGATATAGTGGGCATAACCACAAACATCAGTGGCCAGTACCGGTAATCCGGCAACAATCGCTTCCAGCAGCACAATACCGCCGTTTTCTACATAAGCGGGATGTACCAGCAAGTCTGCACCCAGCAAAAACCGGGGAATATCATTTCGGCCTCCCAGTATAATAACCTGCTGGTCCAGTTTCAGCCGGTAAGCAAGACGGTTAAAGTAGGCGGACTTGTCCTCTCCAATTGCAATCAGGCGGGTTTTGCTTCTGATAGGTTCCGGCAAAGAAGCCATACCTGACAAAACCCGGTCCAGACCCTTTGTTTTAAATCCGGAGCCGACCATTAACAGGAAGAACTCATCTTCTCCAATGTTGAATTCATGCCGCAAACCATGCCGGGTGGCTGCCGCATTCGGTGGCACCCTTCTGTCCCTGGCAATGCCTGGCGGCAATAAATGAAACCTGGATTCAGATGTCCCGTAGTACTTCATAAACAACGGTATCTGTACTTCGGAAATCATCAGTATTTCAGTCCGGGCACTTTCGTCAAACACCGCCTTTTCAAACCGGGAGAAATATTTGTATCGCGGAATTGATCGATAGAGCCGCTGGCGTTGTGTACGTGCTTTGTCTTCGTAACAGGAATCTGCCGCATAGTAGATATCCAGACCAGGCATCTTGTTGAAGCCGATGAGTCTGTCGGCCGGAAATCGGGCCAGATGTTTCTCTACCCATTCATGGAATTTCTGATAGCGACTGTGATTGGTAATCGCATTGACCGGAACGATGACCACATCGAATCCCAGTGGTACCTCGCCTTTCCAGGACAGGGTATAGACTCTGATGCTGTACCCCCGCCTCTGACACTCAAGGGCAATTTGCAAAAAGTCACGTTGCAAGCCTCCAAACGGAAAATACTTGAACATCGAAAAAACAAGAGAACCCTGATGACCAACTGCCTTACTACGGCTTTTTATAACCTGTTCAATAATCCTGGACGCCACCCCTGGCAGCTTGTAGATAATTTCATTCCCGGCAAAACACCGGCCCTTTTCCCGCCACTCCCTGCGACGGGTGCTGGGCAACATCTCAAGTAACATGGTATTGAGTCTGCTCTGCTCAAATGGGCTCTCTACAAGACGACCCATATCCGATTCTTCAATATAGTGGGCAAAACCGCAGTTGTCCGTCACCAGTACCGGTAGTCCTGCAACTGCTGATTCCAGCAGGATAATCCCGGCATTTTCATCCAGTGCGGGATGCAACAACAAGTCTGCGGCAAAGAGGAACTGCGGAATATCGTCACGGCCGGAAAAAATGGTGACGTTTCTGTGTATCCCCAGCCATAGAATCAAACGCTTGAATGGCGCCGGATTGTCTTCTCCAATCACAAAGTAACGGGTTTTACGTCGTATATCTTTTGGCAGGGAATACAGTGCATAAAGAGCGCGTCTAAGTCCTTTCTTGATAAAACCTGAACCCACTGTGAGGAGCATGTATTCATCATCAGCCAACCCGAGTTTGGCTCGCATCTCCTTACGAATTTCTTCAACGTTGTCTGGTGCGATACGGTCACTGTCTATACCGGGCGGCAGGAAATGCATTCGTTCTTTCAACGTACCGTAATGCTTTTCAAAGAATGCCTGCTGGGTCTTGGAAATCATCAGGATCTCTGTTTTGCTGTCGTTGGTAAAGATGGACTTTTCATACTTGGCGAAGTGCCGGTATCGGGGTAATTGACGATACAACCAGTTGCGCTGGGTCTGGGCTTTTTCTTCATAACAGGAATCTGCTGCAAAATAGACATCCAGTCCCGGCATTTTGTTGATGCCAATGACGCCGTCCACCCTGTCCCGACGCAGTGCATCCTCAACCCATTGGGTGAATCGCTCATATCGTGTGTGATTGGTAAAAGCTTTCACCGGGACGATGACTACCTCAAAACCTTCGGGAATTTCCCCTTGCCACATCAGGGTGTATACCCGGATTTCGTGACCTCGTCGCTGACAATCCAGGGCAATACGCAGGAAGTCTCTCTGCAGTCCACCGTACGGAAAATATTTGAACAGGCAGAATGCCAGTTTCATTCCGGGAACGCCTTTTCGATTTGTACTCTCAGGGTTTGCCACGTGACCTCAGGTGTGATCTCAGAAAAACAAGGGGGATAAATCTTACTTGAATAATCATTAACAGAGAACTTGCAGATTCTTTTCCTGCATGGAATACAGGGTAAATGATCACCAGAGGATATCAGCCTGTAACGCCCGCGCATACCGGTCAGTGCAGGATCAGTTGGGCCATAGAGTGCAACCAGCGGTATATCCAGCGCTGCCGCCAGATGACCCGGACCAGTGTCTACACTCACCGCACCTCTGCACGCCGACAGTTGCAGGGCAAGATCCTTCAAACCCATTGGAGGGAGAACCTCCGCAGACCCGGTAGTGGATGCAATCCTTTCTGCCCTGGACCGCTCTTTTTCATTACCTGCCGGCAGAAGTACCCTAAAGCCATCCCGGTCCGCAAGTCTGGCAAGGTTACGCCAGTTTTCCTCCGGCCAGAGTTTGGATGGCCAGGTTGAGCCGTGCAGAAACATCACCTGATGTGATACCGGGTCGTTATGCCTGATGGAAATTGCATAGTTATCAGGACCGGAGACTTTATATCCCAGAATACCGGAAAATAAAGCGCGCACCCGGTCTATGGCATGTTGATTCTTCATTACGGAAATCCGGCGATCGTATAGCAGACTTGCCAGACTTTCCCGGCTTGAACCTGCATCAAATCCACATCGTTCACCGTGTGCCAGACGTGTGATCAGTGCACTCTTGATTAAACCCTGTGCGTCTATTACCAGATCATAGGTTTCCTCCTGCAGTGAACGCAGGAAAGTTTTAATTTCATCCGACCGGAACGACCCCAACCAATCCTGTCTCCAGCGCCGTATGGCAACGGGGATTATCCGGGACACTGCGGGATGCAGGGCGGGAATATCGACAAACGCCTCTTCCACTACCCAGTCGATAACAGCGTCCGGAAAATGTTGCCGCACCTCCGTAACAGCCGGCAGGGTGTGGATGACATCACCCAGAGAAGATGTCTTGACGACCAGTAGTTTCACTCTGATTCCAGCATGGCAATCACCTTTTCCGGCAGTAACTGGTTCAGGCAGTTCTTATGGCCAAGGGGGCATTCACGTTGAAAACACGGGCTGCAATGAATATCGGTTTTAATGATCTCCGCGCAATCTGACAGTGGCGGTGTGAAATCCGGTGAAGTAGAGCCATAAATAACCAGGATTCGGCACCCTACAGCAGCAGCTATGTGCATCAGTCCAGAATCGTTGGTGACGACCCGCTGGCAGAGACTCAGCAGGTCGATTGCATCCAGCAGTGTCGTTCTGCCGGCCAGATTATGGCATTTCTCCCGACTCGATGCTGCGGAAAGTTCAATGATCTCCCTGGTGATTTTCCGATCCCTGGCCGAGCCGAACAGCCAGACCTGCATATCCATGGATACCGCGGCATCCAACAGTCTGGCAAAGTGCCGGGCCGGCCATCGTTTGGCATCACCAAATTCAGCACCGGGGCATAACCCCAGAACCGGTACCGACGTATCGAGTTCAAATTGCCTGATACACTCCAGTTGATTCTCAGGATCAATTGTCAATCGAGGTGAGACATACTCGGGTAATACCTTGTCTTTCGCATCCAGACCCAGAACCATGAACCGGTCGATCAGACGCGGATGTTTTTTCCTGTCCAGCCGCCGCATATCATTGAGCAGAAAATAACGCATCTCACCCCGATATCCTGTCCTTTGGGGAATATGTGCAAAGAATGGGACCAGTGCGGATTTCATGGAATTGGGTAACACGATCGCACGATCATAGTGGTTGTCACGCAGGGATTTGGCAAAACCGTACCTGTAACCCAACATGACATCGCCATGATCAACATCGAACAATACCGCCTGGTGAATGTCGGACATGCGTGATACCAGGGGTTTTGAGGCAGATGGCGCCATAACGTCGATAATGACTTCAGGATTTCTGCTCTTCAGCAGTGAGTAGAGGGTCTGTGACATCACCATGTCACCTACCCAGGACGGACTGACAACCAGTACTCGTTGCTCAGACATGGTACTTCTCGAGTGTAAAGTCCCGGTTATCTAACCTCTGTAGACCACTCCTGATGCTGTTCACGTCTGCCCATAACCTGGTCAAAATACATTGACTGCAGTTTTTCAGTAACAGGACCACGGCCACCGCTGCCGATGATTCGTCCATCAAGCTCTCTGATCGGCAGAACCTCCGCCGCAGTACCTGTGAAAAAGGCTTCATCAGCAATGTAGACTTCATCTCGCGTAATACGCCTCTCCGTGATCGAAATACCCAATTCCTCTGCCAGATCAAAAACCGTTGATCTGGTGATTCCCTCAAGACACGAGGTCAGTTCCGGCGTTATCAATTGACCCTTCTGTACAAGGAAAATATTCTCGCCAGAGCCTTCTGCCACGTATCCCTCATTGTCCAGCAACAAGGCTTCGTCACAACCACTGTCCAGGGCTTCTGTGAGTGCCATCATCGAATTGATGTAGTTACCGTTTGCCTTGGCCTTACACATCGTAATGTTGACATGATGACGGGTATACGATGATGTCCTGACCTTGATCCCTTCTATACGCGCCTCTGGCGTAATGTACGTAGGCCATTCCCATGCCGCGATGATACAGTTGGGACGCAGACCTTCGGCACGCAATCCCATACCTTCTGAACCAAAAAAACACATGGGCCGGATATAGGCTTCCCTGAGGTTGTTTTTCTTAACCACCCTCACCTGGGCTTCAATCAATTCCTCTTTTTGCCAGGGCATGGGAAACCCCAGAATGTGCGCTGACCGAAACAGCCGGTCGGTGTGATCACGAAGTCGGAAGATTACAGGACCGCGGTCAGTTGCATAAGCACGGACTCCTTCAAAAACACCGAATCCATAATGCAGTGTATGGGTCAACACATGTACTTTTGCTTCTCTCCAGGGTACCAGTTCTCCGTTAAACCAGATAACCCCGTCTCTGTCTGCCAATGTCTCAACCACTGTTCATTCCCATTATCTGCTGACTGCTATTACTAGATCCTTCAACTTTCACTCAAAATTCATTTCGCGTGAGTCCAGTCTGCTTAAGTACAGTCCAGTTAAAACACCTGCTTTGAGATCCTGCAGACCCATTTATCAGATCAACAATTTCTGCTGCCACAGTAAATACACAGACTGGCGGTACTGATGCAGTTCATCAAAAGACGACATTTCTCCACCCAGCCACTGATAATGGACAACTGCACGATAGGCAAGGTAGGCGTTCTGTAACAACTCCACCTCGGCAACACTCAGCAACTCAAGATCACGAATTTCATCAAGAAGTCGCATCATGTCCGTCCATACGGACAATACCTGATGTTCATGCGCCCACGCGAGAACCACGTATTGAACCATAAATTCAATATCAACAATAGCCCCGGTTTCATGCTTCAGATCAAAGCTGGACAGCAGGGACTGCCGCACTGTGGAATCTTTCGATTCACTCGTCAGACTGGTGCGCATCTGTTCCCGCATATCCACCACATCCTTCCGCAATGACGTGACATCCCGTTGCCTTTCAAGAATTGCGTTTCTGATAGTCTGATACCGGGTATTGAGGTTTTGATCACCTGCCACCACTCTGGAACGAATAAGTGCCTGGTGCTCCCAGGACCAGGCTTCATTTTGCTGGTAACTTTCAAAGGCATTAAACGTGGATACGATTGGACCCTGATTCCCTGAGGGCCGCAGACGTACATCTGCTTCATACAGTATTCCAAATCGTGTGAAACTGGTCAGTATATGAATAATCCGATGTGCCAATCGAACAAAAAAAACATTGTTGTTGACTGGTTTTTCTCCATCGGTCTCACCGTGAATATCAGCATCGTAGAGAAACACCAGATCGAGGTCCGAACCATAAGCCAATTCAATGCCACCCAGTTTTCCGTATGCAATGATCGCAAACTGAATGCCCTTCCGGTCGACATTTTTTGATGACGGATTACCATGTCTGTTCGTCAGGTGTTGACAGGCAATATCAAGGGATTTCTGCAATATGACTTCCGCGATTGCCGTCAATGCATCAGATGCTTTCATCAATGGCAACATGTCCAGTAATTCACAAACTGCCACCCGCAGGACTGCGCCATTTTTAAAGATCCGCATGGTATCCATCTGTGATTCAAAATCCAGTGGGTCCAGCACCATCAATTGATCATCAAGAGCAGCCTTGAAATCTTCTTTTTTAAATGAGAATTTATTGATATTACGATCAGACAATTCATACAGCAGAATGGGATGCTCACTTAATCTGGCAGCGATCCATGGACTCATGGCACAGAGTTCAACGGTACGTTCCAATGCATCCGGATTTTCAAGTAAAAATGAAATATAGGTGGACCGACGCTCAATTGCCTCAATAATGGGTATCACGCGATTCAGGGTTTCATCCGGATTACTCTGGTGGGATACCACACTCAGGAGTATCGGCATCAGATGGTCCATACGATCCTGTACGACATCTTCAAGTTCACGGGAGAGCATTGTCGAGGAGAACTCCAGCAGGCGCCGGGCAACAACATTGCTGTTCTGAAATCCATGTTGTGACAGCAAGTCTATGGATACCTCAGCACAAGGGTCCCGCCATATTGCTGCCCAGAAAATATCTCCTTCCAGCAACAATTCCTGTTCTGCCGCACTGGAGCCCACAAGTCGGTCAAAACACTCTCTGACATTGTTACGGTGCTGTGTCAGTACCTGATGGTAGGCATCAAAGTCAGCAAATCCCATGACTTCGGCCAGAAGTTGCCTTGAAATTTCATTTTTCGGCAGCAACTGTGTCTGCTTGTCATTTTTCCCCTGTATGGCATGTTCGCTGTTTCTGAGGAAGACATAGGCGGCCTTCAATAACGCTATGTCCTGTGCCGGCAACAGATGTTCCTCCAACATCAATTGCAGGGCGTTCAACAGTCGACGCTCTTGCAGTTTTTCGTTCGTGCCACCCCAGACGAGCTGATGAGCCTGAGCAATAAATTCTACTTCTCTGATACCACCCGGACCCAATTTCAGATCATTGTGTAACGATTTGGACTCTACCTGGCGTTCGATCAGACTTTTCATATCCCGCAAGGATTCAATTGTGCCAAAGTCCAGATACCGCCGGTAAACAAAAGGTGACAACCAGGTCAGAAATCTCTCTCCCAGGCCGATATCTCCGGCCACGGCCCTGGCTTTGACAAAAGCGTATCTTTCCCATTCACGGCCATGCTTCAGATAATATTCCTCCATCACTGACCAGGACTGGATCAACGCACCGCTCTCTCCGAATGGCCGCAATCGCATATCGACCCGGAACACAAATCCATCAACAGTGATTTCTGCCAGAGTGTCAATAAATTTCCTGGCAGTTCTGAGGAAGAATTCCTGATTGCTGATTTTCCTGGAGCCAGTGGTATATCCCGGTTCGCCGTATAGAAAAACCAGATCAATGTCAGAAGAAAGATTGAGTTCCTGTCCCCCCAATTTACCCAGTGCCAATACACACATTTGCTGACAAACGCCATCTTCAGATTTGGGTTCTCCATAGCATTCGATGTTCTTCCTGTAGTGATATTCCAGAGCAACATGAATACAGGCCTCTGCCAGCAGGGACAGGTCACGGGTGGTTTCTTCAAGGTTACTGAGCCGGGTAAAATCCCGGAAAATGATTCGTACCATTTCCCGGCGTCTGAATTCACGCAGCTTTTTCTTGAGGTTGTCTACTTCAAGATCTTCATCAAGTAAGGGATACAGTGTTATGCGGTACCAATCCTCCGGCAGAGTATTACCGGGGGTATCCCCGGCAAACAGGTCGCCAATCAACCCAGGGTATTGTTTGATCGAGTGGTGAACATATTCACTCAAATGGCAGACCCGAATCAATTCAGCCGCTTCCGGCAAGTCCCCAGGTATTGCCTGTACATCAGCTGCAATGTCAGGTTGGATCAGCATGCTCCGTTACCTCAGTACAGACCGGCATTGACAGCAGGTTCCTGGCAGAATTTGGGCATCAGCGCCAGTCAATCCAATTCTCTGGTCGGTCTGCCTTGTTCATGAACACAGTTTAACGGCTGTACCAATCGTTGCAACGTCATTACCCACCACAGCAGATGGCTTTGGGGTGATCATTATCCGACAATCAGCAGATGGCTTTGGGGTGTTCATTTGATGGAATGGTCCGCCCCGCTTCATTCGCACGGCCTCGTAGGCCAGAATAAGCGTTTCTTTCAATAACACGGAGCGAACCATGACTGATATTAAACGAGTAGGTATTGATTTGG
>JAPOOX010000070.1 GCA_026713185.1 Gammaproteobacteria bacterium | reverse complement strand
GTTACGATGATCGAAGGTCTGCCGCCACCAGATGAATCCGTGATATCCACTCGATAAATTCCTCTTTCCGGCATGGACAGAGGATGAGGACCACTGTCTATAGTCTGCGAATCCGCTGGAGTAATGGTCAGGTCGTAATCATTGGCATATAAAATTCCCGAATTTGAGGTACCGAGTATCAGGTTAATCGGTGTTAAATCCGTATAGTTTTCGCCTGGGGGAACAACATAGGCATTCAGGTTACCGAGTGAGGGAGAATAGTTATTCAGGCTTAAAGTCGCCCGGTTCTGAATTCGCCGGAAGTGGTCCAGAGACAGAGCAATTCTGGCATCATCAAGGGGACCGTAAATTGTTATAGTATGCCAGTTTCCGGAATTCAGCGTAATCTGCCTTTCCAGATATACGTTTTCAGGCGTATCAGTTTCGGTAACCTTGACTGTGATTATTTCTGCAGAAGCATAGTCATGGAATCCGCCAGTCTCCTGGAATTGAATGCCTGTTTCGGTAAGTTGATCATTGATATAGAAGTCTACTTCATCCGGTGCATCGGCCATCATGTTGGCAAAGCGTGCGGCGCTGGGCAACTCTTCGGATGGAAATGACAGCGTGTTCTGAGAAGTAAGAGGGAGTATTCGGCCTGAATGTCTTCCTGGTCCGGAATGATCGGTTATTAACAGCAAACCTTGAGTTTGCGCCATAATTTCAAATTCGCCCGAGTCCCACAGAATGTCATCTGTCCCGGTACTGGCGTAGCGCAATCGATAAGCCGCATTCGGTGGTACAACGATCTTCTCTGTGGCCTGAAAGTGGCTTAACTGCGTTCTGGGTTCCGCGGGGGGGTCGTCACCGGTCGTCAGAAAAAGATCAATACTGGAAGGTGCCTGAGAGCTGGCGTGTACAATCAGAAGCTCTGAATCTTCGCTGCCTTCTTCAATCACAGGAGATGGATCTTCAATAATAATCAATTGTGGTTCAGCCATGGTACCGGCAATTACAACGGTAACCAGATAATCAATTTCTACATGCAAGGTATCGGTGAGCAGATCCTGAACAGAATCACCGTCGTAATAAGTAAGATTGAATTCCCGGTTGATATCGGGAAGGACAGCGATATTAGTGGAAAATTCTCCGTAATCCAGCGTGCCCAATCGCTGAATTTGCAGCGTGGAAGATATTTCCGGGGCTTCGGGAATTGCATGCACAATCCGTAAAAAACCTCTTGGCGCTATCTGATTTTCATTGAACCCCTCTTCACTGCCACAGCCATACAGTACGAGCAGTAACGAGAGATAAACCCGGAATCGTCTCATAGAATATTCATTACCTGGATTTAAAGAATTGCCAGCCCTGGAGTTGCGCAACAATAACCGGTAGTCAGGTTCAATACAACCTCTTCCGGCACGCAGCACACTGTGCTATATTCTTGCCCCATGTCATACCACCGTGTCCTTTTTGTTGTCTTGACCTTGGCGTTGGTCGGCTGCACGTCAGCACAGCCGGTTGTGGCGCCACCCGGCGTACCTTTGAGCCAGGCGATCCTGGATGCGCTTGAACCCGGTCAGCAGGTCATCATCACTCGCACTGACAAGAGCCGAATCGCCGGCAATGTGATTAGTTTCGATAATCAGGACATGGTACTCAGGCACGGGCAGGATCTGGTCACGGTGCCGATCCATGACATTGTCGCCCTGATGGTCCGCGAGCACAGCCGGGCGAAGACCGCCGCGGTAAGCGGGAGTGTGACGATTGGGGTATTGGTGGCTTTCGTGGCGAGTTTTTTCCTGACCATCTTAGACATCTAGTCTGAACTTCGAGAGGATGTTGGGACTAACTTGTTGTTTTTCAGGATAAATTTGTAAATTTACGGAATCGCTACTGGGTACGATCCAGGCGCACGCCGAGCAGTTTGAAGGCCTCGCGC
>JAPOOX010000199.1 GCA_026713185.1 Gammaproteobacteria bacterium | reverse complement strand
CCCCGGAAATAAACTGAGGGAGACAGCCCGACAACTGGCAATGGAGCTGGCAAATGGACCACAAGTGTCCATGCGACTTCTCAAACGGTCCGTATACCTCTCTGCAGAATTGAGTTTTGAACAGGCTTGTGAAGATATAGCAGCCAGAACCGCGACGTCAGACCACCATCCTGATTCAAAAGAGGGTGTAGCTTCATTTCGGGAAAAACGGTCACCTTCTTTCAATGAATGGCTGCGGCAATATGAGTGAACACAATATGAGGACAACAACGCAGCATCTTCATTGTTCACCCTTCCAGATTTTGCTAATATTTCCATCAGGCATTAACCAGTAAAAGGGGAACGCATATGAAAGTGGAAATACACTACTGCTCCAGCTGAAACTACAAACCCGAGGCAGTCGGTCTGGCTGCCGAACTGAGTCAGAATTTCAATGTCAAAGCAAAATTGTTCGCTGAAGGCAAGGGTATCTTTGATGTCGTCGTAGACGACAATCTGGTCTATTCAAAATACAGTACGGGTCGCTTTCCCGAAAAGGAAGAAGTCACCGGGCTTATAAGAAATGCAGACCCCTGACCTTGAGAATCTCACTTAAAACACACTAAAAAGGCAATGCTTCCAAATCCACGTTGCCTCCCGTCAATATAAGCCCGACACGTTTGCCGGCAAACAAGTGTGGATGCTTCAATAGTCCTGCCATTGTCACGGCAGATGACGGTTCAACGATAATTTTGAGGTGCGTCCAAAGCAGACGCATGGCTGCAACAACTTCCTCATCAGACACCAGAAGAATCTCCTGTACATGGTTCCTGATTATCGGAAAATTGCGTTCGCCCAGGGTGGTCAGCAATCCATCACAGATACTCTCCGGAGTATGCTCCTGAACTCTTAAACCGGTTTTAAGCGATCTATGGGCATCATCGGCGCCACTGGGCTCCACCCCGTATATTCCCTTAATACCAGCGCTGGCAAACCCGATCGAACAACCCGCCAGCAGACCACCTCCGCCTACGGGAACCAGTACAGCTTCCAGTGCCGAAATTTGCTGCAGCATCTCCACAGCAACAGTACCCTGCCCGGCGATAATCCGATCATCATCGTAAGGTGGAACAAAGTTGGCTCCGGTCTTCTCGACTACCCGTTGCAAAGTTGTTTCCCGGGACTTAAGTGTCGGCTCACATTCTATGATTGTGGCGCCATATGTCAGTATTGCGTCTTTCTTTACTGCATTCGCATTGGTTGGTACGACTATGAAAGCCGGAATACCACGGATAGAGGCTGCACGCGCCAACGCCGCGCCGTGATTGCCGGAAGAATGAGTAGCCACGCCAGCATGAGCGTCCGATTCCGGCAGGAGCTTGACGGCATTGATCGCACCTCTGTATTTGAATGCACCGGCTTTCTGGAAATTTTCACATTTAAAGAAAATGTCCGCGCCGGATAGTGTATTCAGCAACTCGCTGCAAAGGACCGGGGTCTGGTGAATAAACGGTTTTATTCGTTGATGCGCTCTCTGAATGTCGTTGTTATCAACCATTGGGCTGAAAGGAAATCATGGCCACTGTCACGATGCAGCCTTTTCTATTTTCGCCCAGGTATCCCTGAGACCCACGATGCGGTTAAACACCAGGCTATCCCCCTTCGAGAGTTTACCATCAGGGCAGAAATAGCCTTCACGTTCAAATTGAAACCGCTGGTCCGAAATTGCCCCGCCAAGATTCCTCTCCACATAACCCTGCCTGATAATCAGTGAATCCGGATTGATCAGTTCACGATAGTCTCCATCCGCAGTGTCTGGTTCATCAACATTGAACAAGGGGCTGAACAGACGAATTTCTGCAGGAAGATTCTCGCTGGCTGATACCCAGTGAATGACCCCCCGGACCTTCCGCCCTTCCGGGTTTCTACCTAATGTCAGTTCATCATAACTACAACGCAATTCCAGGATTTCACCCGAATCATCCTTGATCACTTTATTTGCCCGAATCACATAGGCATATCGAAGTCGAACCTCACCTCCTGCCACCAGTCGTTTGTATTTACGGTTAGCTGATTCTCTGAAGTCTTCACGGTCGATGTAAATTTCCCGCGTAAACGGCAACTTTCTGGTTCCCATATCCGGATTCCCGGGGTGATTGACAGCATCCAGTAATTCCGTTTCCCCCGGTGGATAGTTTTCAATCACTATCCTGATAGGATTGATCACACCCATTACCCGCGGCGCCACTTTGTCCAGATGCTCGCGTATACAACTCTCCAGCATCGCCAGTTCCACATTGTTATCGCTCCTGGTCACACCGATTCTGCGGCAAAAATCCCGAATACTGTGTGCGGTATAACCCCTGCGGCGCATACCCGCTATTGTGGGTAAACGGGGATCGTCCCAGCCATCGACAATTCCTTCATCAATCAACAGCTTCAACTTTCGTTTGCTCATCAGCGTGTATTGGAGATTTAGTCGCGAAAATTCGATCTGTTGCGGATGAACATTCATTGCCAGTTCATCCAGTACCCAATCATAAAGTGGACGATGATCCTCAAAGCTTAAATCACATAGGGAGTGAGTTATGCCTTCCAGTGAATCTGAAATGCAGTGGGTATAGTCGTACAGAGGATAAATACACCACTTGTCCCCGGTTTGATGATGTGAAATGTGCCGGATTCTGTAAATGACCGGGTCTCGCATGTTGATATTCGGAGAAGACATATCTATTTTCAAACGCAAAACATGCTCACCATCCCCGAATTCGCCCTGTTTCATCCTGCTGAACAGACCGAGGTTCTCATCGACACTTCGGTCCCTGTACGGGCTGTTTATACCGGGAGTTTTCAGAGTTCCGCGATATTCCCTGATTTCATCCGCGGTCAGGGAGTCAATATAGGCTTTACCTTCCCGTATCAATTGTGTCGCAAAGGTATAAAGTTGATCAAAGTAATCCGATGCGTATTTTTCCTCCTGCCACTCAAAACCCAGCCACTCAATATCCTTCTTGATGGCATTGACGAAGTCTACGTTTTCCTTGACCGGGTTGGTGTCATCAAAGCGGAGATTGGTATGCCCGTTGTAATCTTTTGCCAGGCCGAAACTCAGACAGATTGCTTTGGCGTGTCCGATATGCAGATAGCCATTGGGTTCCGGTGGAAATCTTGTCATCACTTCACCACTGTTTTTGGCATCAGCAATATCCCGTTCAATGATGTGCCGGATGAAGTTAGGTGGGTACTTTTGCGTGTCGTCATTCATATCATTATCCATGCTGCAGTAACTGTCCCAGGCAGTGAACCAACTGCATCGTCGATGCAGTGTAAATTCAGCACCACGGTGCTGCAACATTTCATTTTCGTTGGTTTTTAAAATAATCCGGCGAATAGTACAGAACCGGCAGACACAAGTCAGCAGCCAAAAAAAACTTGCAATGCAATATTCAGGCTTTATGATTGGCGCCATGAAACCCGATACAAGGCAATTTACCAACCCGACCGAGTCATCCGTCATTACGGAAGACTTCTGGCCGGGTTATTACTATTTCATCGACAAGTAGATCGCCCCAAAAATATTCGGGCGGTTACTCCGCCCGAAAGGATAAACCTCCACAGGCGGAAGCCCCTGGAGGTTTTTTTTGGCGTATTGAAACGTCGATGAAAGGAGACTGGAGATTATGACCAACCTGATTGTAGATGATATTAACGTGCTGAATGAAGAAACCCTGATTAATCCAAATGAGTTGAAAGCAGCAGTACCCGCCTCCGACAACGCCCTGGCAACCGTGTCCGAAGGTCGACAGACCATTAAGAACATTCTGCAGCGTGTGGACCCGCGACTGCTGGTGATCGTTGGGCCCTGTTCTATTCATGACCTCGATTGCGCCAGGGAATATGCAGCCAGATTGAAACGGCTTGCCGATGAAGTTTCCGATACCCTGTATCTGGTCATGCGCGTCTATTTTGAGAAACCCCGAACAACAGTAGGCTGGAAAGGGTTGATCAACGATCCTCACCTGAATGATTCTTTCAATATATCCGAAGGACTGCTACTGGGCCGCAAACTCCTGGTCGATTTGGCTGAAACAGGCCTGCCTACATCAACAGAAGCACTGGACCCGGTGTTACCACAATACCTTCAGGACTTGATCAGTTGGAGCGCCATCGGCGCCCGCACCGCTGAATCCCAGACTCACCGGGAGATGGCGAGCGGGCTTTCTTCCGCTGTGGGATTCAAGAACGGAACAGATGGCGGATTGGAAGTCGCGATAAACGCACTGCAATCGGTATCTTCACCGCACCGATTCCTGGGAATCAATCATGAAGGCGCCGTTTCCATAATCCACACCCGCGGTAACAGTCATGCGCATATCGTGTTGCGTGGCGGCGGTGGTAACACAAATTACGACAGCGTCAATGTATCCATCTGCGAGCAGCAACTCCTCAAGGCCGACATTCCGGTCAATATCATGATTGACTGCAGCCATGCCAACTCCAGTAAGAATCACAATCTTCAACCACTGGTCATGAAGAATGTCGCCAACCAGATATTGGAAGGCAATCAATCTATCATCGGGTTGATGGCTGAGAGCAACATACATGCAGGCAATCAGTCAATTCCGGCTGACAGGAACCAACTGGAATACGGCATTTCCATTACTGATGCCTGCGTTGACTGGGAGACAACGGAATCAATGATGAGAGATCTGCGCTCCAGCGTAAAAGATGTTCTTCCCGGGCGTATTCTGTTGTCCAGGGAAGAGTCTCTGAAAAAGTCTGCTTGATGGATATTCAGGAAGTTGGCAGGAAATGAAGATAATCCTGCCTGCATCCTGGAACGATCCGGGGTTATCTGAAATAAGCGTTCTCGCGCATGGTGTGATCCGTAACATCAGAGACAGCCTTGAGGCCGGGAATCTGCTCAAGCAGAGTCCTCTCCACGCCGTCCTTTAAGGTCATATCAACCATTCCGCATCCCTGACATCCACCGCCAAACTGGAGAATTGCGTTGTTGCCTTCAATGACCTCAACCAGAGTGACCATGCCGCCATGTTCCGCCAGAGATGGGTTAATCTGGCTGTGCAGCACATAGTTAATGCGGTCTTCCAATGAACTGTCTTCTGAAACCTGCGGCGCCTTGGCATTGGGCGCCTTGATGGTCAGTTGACCACCCATGCGATCCTGAGCATAGTCCACCAGGGCGCCCTCCAGAAATGGTTTGCTTTTGCCGTCAATCCATCCTGTAAATCCCGCATATTCTACCCGCTCGTCAGTTTCCTGTTGTTCTCCGCTGGGGCAATAAGCAAGACAGGTTTCGGCCAGAGGTGTACCCTGATCAGTAATAAAAATACGGATACCGACATCGTCAGCCTCCTGTTTGCTTAGTAATTCCACCAGATATTGCTGAGCAGATTCTGTTATTTCAATCATATACCCTCTCAAAGTGCATGCTCTGAATCACGGTATTGCACAATTGCGACTTGCTTACAAAACATCATACCATACTTGCGTAAAATGAATCAGGCTCATCGCCAATTTCAAATATCTTCATACTCCAGTAGTGTGACAACTGTTATGCTTCTTCCCTGTCCGAACAGGATGGAATTCTGGATCAGGCATACAGGTTAATCATGGCTTCAGACTATAAATCAGCATTGCTAAGGGAAAGGCTTGAAGAGCACATTCTGGTCATGGACGGCGCCATGGGGACCCGGATACAAACTCTCAATCTGACTGAGACTGACTTCCGTGGCGAAAGATTCAGCCATCATCCTTCAAATCTGAATGGCAACAATGAATTACTGTGTCTGACCCGTCCCGACATCATTACAGAAATCCACCGGGAATATCTGGCTTCCGGATCAGACATAATCGAAACCAATACCTTTACTGCTAATCGAGTGTCTCAAGCGGATTTCGGTACACAAGACCTGGTCTATGAATTGAATTACAATGCCGCAAAATTGGCACGGCAGGCTGCTGACGAATTTGAACAAACCAACAAGCCACGATTCGTTGCTGGCGCCATCGGCCCCACAACACGGTCGGCAAGTCTCTCACCGAATGTAAACGACCCCGGTTTTCGCAATATCACATTCGATGACCTTGTTGATGATTATGGAGAGGCACTGCAGGGGCTGATAGATGGTGGAATTGACATCAT
>JAPOOX010000055.1 GCA_026713185.1 Gammaproteobacteria bacterium | reverse complement strand
GCCTTTTGCTTACTCAACTCAAGATCCAACAACCAGGCCTTGGTCTCCAGGCCGCCCCCAAATCCGGTCAGATTGCCATTGGCGCCAATGACACGATGGCACGGAACAACTATTGGAAGAGGATTTTTAGCATTGGCAGCCCCCACAGCACGTACTGCCAGTGGTCTCCCGATTGATTCGGCAATGTCCCGATAGCTGCGGGTCTCGCCATACGGTATTGACTGTAAAGCATGCCAGACCTGTAATTGAAACTCAGTACCGGTTGGAGACAGATTCAGGGAAAAGTTTTGTCTGCAACCCGCAAAGTAAGCATCCAACTGTGATTTTACTTCACCAAAGCATTCTTCATCTGTGCTCCAATCGACTGCTGGCGCTACCTGCCCCTTCCCCTGGGGGAATCCAATATATGCCAGAGATGAATCGTTCCCCGCCAGCAACAAAGAGCCTACAGGTGAATCCATATAACAATATTTCATCTTGATTCCTTTATTCCTCTTTCTTTTATTCCAACATGAATCGGCACCAGCAACTGTTTGCTGACCGCTGAGGACTCCAACCAGCTGCAATCAGAATCATACTAACGGGTTCTGGCCCGGAAACAAATATCACGCCTGTTACTTTCTTTACAAATCATTAATTTCCAGAGAAGCAATACTGAATTGACGACACACACGATGTCTGACGCACAGCAGATGGCTTTGGGGTGTTCATTTGCGCAAGCATAATGTCGGAGCGCCGAACTGGAGGAGCATGACTACAGGCATGCGGGGGAAGTGAGGGCAGCCCGGAGGGACGCACAGACGCTGAAGCAAATGAATGCCCCAAAACCATCTGCGAACAGCCTCATTAATAAAACGATCTATCCAATAAGTACAACATCCGACCCAAAGCGACCTGCGAACACCCTCAATCGAGGAAACCAGCAACAATCTTTGCAAGAACAGAGTAACTGTATAGCATGTATGCACTGACACTCATCAGATGTTCAACATGATTCAAGCACTGGGATTACTGACCAACCCGGAAGACACCCTCAAAGACAGACTTGCATTGCCAGATCTGCTGCATTTTGAATATCGCCACCAACAATCCTACTTTGATGACTCAACACTACAACTCACCGCAGTCTTGAAAACACCCGAACTTGAATGTCTGATCACACCTTCATCTGACACAGTAACTGCTGCACTACAGCAATGTTCCAATCTGACTCAGGTATCTTCGACCCTTGATGTTCCAATACTCAACCTGAATGCACCACTCCCACTGGCGCCACTGGCGATAGAGAAACCCTGGGGCAGGGAACTCTGGTACACCGGTATCGAAAAGCGGGGGGTATGCACTATGGGAGGCATACCAATACCCTGGATACTTGATTGCCTGCCGGTCACTGTCAGCGGTGGTACGTACCAGCCTCCCCTGCTTCTGAAACTCCTGCAACCCCTGCCTGATGAGATTTTTGGCGATTTGTATTTCGAGGCTCATGCTCAAAAAACTGAAGTTTATATTGTCACTGACATTAACCGGCAGGCATGGCCCGATGGCGTCGGCAGGATACGATATGGTTTCGACAAGCTAAAACTTGAACAATATTCCAGTGATGACAATTTCAGACAAGCCTACCTTGACGCTGTAAACCGGTATGCGGAAGTCAGGTCAGCTATTGATCTGGAACTGGATCAATTCCAGAACGGAAGATTGGCAGATGTATCTGACCGCAAAGCCTGGTTAGCCGGCATCGATGATGAACTCCTGAAAAAAGAACGGGATCTGAGACATGAAATGGAGTCCTTTACCGCGCTTCACGATCTACAAGAGGGTGATGTGGTTCACGTACCACCCCTGACACCACACTCACTTCAGCATGGTGTAACCGTAGTGGAATTTCAAACGCCGCATTATGAAAGATTCATACTTTCCTTTGCCCAGAAAGTTCTGACTCAGGATCATTGGGATACACAGGAAGCATTGACCCGGATCAATCTGAATACCGAACATGTCCTGGACCGGAGTGATGGCGAACTGATCGCGGATTTCGAAGACTTCAAAGTCATGCGATTAAAACTGGATCCCGGAAATTCAATCAGGATTGAAAAATCGGGTTACGCAATTCTCATGGGGTTACGGGGAGACATTGACCTTGACGGACTCATTATTACACCTGGATCTGTACGTTATATCCCGGCGGGATGTCAGCTCGATTTTGTGAATAAGGGCAAGAAAGAAAGTGTCACCTTATTGGCAATTCCTAAGTGATTGAAATTACTGTAACAGATCCCGGACGGCATCTCTTTCTTCAATGAGTTCTGCTTCAGTTTCTGACATCTTCAGTTGACTGAACGCCGAAATTTCAAGGCTATCTACAACGGCCCAGTGACCGTTTTCACAAATACAGGGAAATGAGTAGATGAGACCTTTTTCAATGCCATAGCTGCCATCTGAACAGATACCCATACTGACAATCTCTCCGTCTGTTCCGCTCACCCAATCACGCATGTGATCTACAGCGGCATTCGCTGCGGAAGCTGCACTGGACAATCCCCTGGCATTGATAACCTCTGCTCCGCGCTGCTGAACCACAGGGATGAAATCCTGCTCTATCCAATCCTGGTCAACCAGATCCAATGCCCGTTGACCTGCAACAGATGCATGACTCACGTCCGGATATTGGGTTGCCGAATGATTGCCCCAGATGATGAGTTTTTTAATCGCCGTCACATGGTATCCGGTTTTACGGCCGAGTTGTGTTAATGCACGGTTGTGGTCCAGTCGCGTCATTGCAGTGAACTGACGGGGGTCAATATCCGGAGCATTGCGCTGTGCGATCAGGCAATTGGTGTTTGCCGGATTACCGACAACCAGTATCCTGACGTTTCCTGCGGCGTGATCATTCAGTGACTTGCCCTGAAGTGAAAATATCTGTGCATTTGCCTCCAGTAATTCTTTTCGTTCCATTCCGGGGCCTCTGGGACGGGAACCAACCAGCAGGGCAAATTCCACTCCGGCAAAAGCAACATCCGGATTATCTGTGGCGACAATGTCGTGCAGCAATGGGAATGCACAATCATCCAACTCCATCACCACCCCACCCAGGGCTTTCATAGCCGGGGGAATCTCAAGAAGCTGGAGAATAACCGGTTGCTCAGGCCCCAGCATTTGTCCTGAGGCTATTTTAAACAGCAGTGAATAGCTGATTTGTCCCGCGGCGCCCGTTACTGCTATCCGGATCGGTTTGTTCATCTCTGTATTTCCCTATATTCAGATGGATATTCCTGGTCACTCCCATCAAACCTGCCGAAAAAATCCAGGTAAGCCGGCCTGTTTGCACCGCAACAGCGGCAGTGCGGTTTTTGGCACGCTGAAGGCTCTCCAGGACTGTGGTACCAGCAAACCAGGTCCCTGCATTTGGCGACACAGATTATACCCGGTGTCATCATTCATACAACCACAACAGACAGGTTTGGGTATTTGTTAGTGCAAGTAAAGTATCAACCCACCAGATTGGGCAGAAGACTTCAAGCGTGCATGTATACAAGGGAGTATCTGGATGAACATTGACAACTTAATTTCTTTGCAAGTAATTGATTTGTAAAGAAACACTGCTGATACACCAACATATTCCAGGGAAATATGGAGATTTCCCAACTATTGGCGCGGTTAGTGCCAGTATATCTTGACTTTCAGTGACCCGGTGGTATTGTAATTGACCCCACAAAGCGTGGCAGTTACGTTTTCCAGTCGTTAGCAGGACAGGAAGTGTAGTACTTTAACTATGATAAACAAATCACGTAATCAGCTGACCACAATGCCTGTCAAACAGGGATTGTATGATCCCGGATTAGAAAAAGATTCCTGTGGTGTTGGATTTGTAGCCAACATCAAAGGTATAGCCAGCCATCATATCATGGAGGATGCTCATCACATCAACTCCCGCATGGATCATCGGGGAGGTTGCGGGTTTGAAGAAAATACCGGTGACGGGGCAGGTATTCTGACGGCACTTCCTCACTCCTTTCTACGCAAGGTTACAAAAGATCTTGGTATTACCCTGCCTTCTCCAGGCAGTTATGCGGCAGGGAACATATTTCTCCCTCAGCTGGATGATGAACGTGAAATCTGCAAAGACACGATTGAACGAATTATTACCGAAGAGGGTCAACGGTTTCTCGCCTGGCGCAAATTACCCCTGAAACCGGAGTCGGCAGACATTGGACCCGCAGCAAAAAGTGCTATGCCCGTCATCGAACAATTGTTTATCGCATCCTCCGGAAATGATCCAGAAGCCTTTGAGCGGGTCCTCTATATCATCCGCAAAAGGTTCACACAACTCCTGCGCGGTGAATCCGGACTCATTCAAGCGAATCTGTTATATGCCTGCAGTCTGTCTTCCAGAGTGATCATCTACAAGGGTATGTTGACACCTGGCCAGTTATTCCCGTTTTACGCCGACCTGGAAGACCAGGACTACGAAACACACCTTGCAATGGTGCATTCCCGCTTCTCTACAAATACTTTTCCTTCCTGGGACCGGGCCCAGCCCAACCGCTTCATGAGCCATAATGGAGAGATAAACACACTACGTGGCAATGTGAACCTGATGACCTCTCGACAGGGTGTGGTGGAGTCTGCCAGTTTTGGTGATGATATCCATAAGCTGTTTCCAGTAGTGGAGCCAGATTGTTCCGATTCCGGTACTTTCGATAATATTCTTGAATTTCTGTTGATGACTGGTCGGACTCTGCAGGAAGCTATCATGATGATGATTCCGGAAGCTTGGCAGTCGGATCTCAATATGTCACCGGAAAAACGTGCTTTCTATGAATTCCACTCAGCAGTGATGGAACCCTGGGACGGTCCGGCTTCCATTGCATTCACCGATGGACACTATATTGGCGCCGTGCTGGACAGAAACGGACTTCGACCTTCGCGATACTACCTGACTCATGACGACAGGGTCATCATGGCATCGGAAGTTGGCGTACTGCCGGTGGCTCCTGCCAATGTCAAGGCAAAGGGGCGTTTACAGCCGGGGAAGATGTTCCTGGTAGACTTTGAACAGGGACGATTGATACCCGATGATGAATTGAAAACGGAATTCGCCCTGCGACGGCCATACGGAGAGTGGCTCAATAATCAGAAACTGCAGTTGGACGATATACCGCGAGTGACTGACAGCCACTCATTCAATCCGGATACACTGCTGCAACGAATGCAGGCTTTTGGCTATACCCAGGAAACAATGCAGTTTATGTTGCTGCCCCTGGTCATGGAAGTGCGAGACCCCCTCGGTTCCATGGGGAATGATTCCGCTCTCGCCTGTCTATCTGACAAGTCAAGAATGATTTACGACTATTTCAAGCAGTTGTTCGCACAGGTAACCAACCCGGCTATCGATTCCATTCGAGAAGAAGTCGTGATGTCTCTGGAATGTTTCATCGGACCTGAGCGAAATTTGCTGGAAGTTACTGAACAACACGCACATCGTTTATGCCTGCCTCATCCCATACTGTCGAATGACGAAGTCAGAACGCTTCAGGAAATCAATATTCGTGGCTGGCGCACACAAACAATCGATATTACCTTTGACAAAGCAGGCGGCAAAGCGGAAATGCTGCATACTCTGGACAGAATCTGTCAGGAGTCATCTCGCGCCATTGAAGATGGATATTCACTGATCATCCTGTCT
>JAPOOX010000023.1 GCA_026713185.1 Gammaproteobacteria bacterium | reverse complement strand
GAAGTTTTTGCGGATCAATTCAGTGCTGACTATGAACGTGCAATTCAGGATGCACGAGCGGCTGAATTGGCGTCAGCACAAAATCTGACAGAAACCACGCGGATCGCGCTATTGTCAGCAGGTGCAGGACTGGTGGCTTTATTGTCTCTGGTGCTCGTGATAGTTCTGATGAGAATTGAGTTGCATATGCAAAAATTGGCAGGTGACCATGATGATTAAGATGACATTAGTACTGGCAGGTATTCTGTTGTCCCATTGGAGTTTTGCTGAATGTGACTGGCAGGTTTCAAGTTCAACTCCCCAGGAAAGGGAGGACGAAACCGGCAGCCTGACAACAGATGCACTTGAACTCAAATTGAAACAGTTCGATGAGTGCCTGGATCAGGACCGTGCAAAGGAACTACAGGCCATACAGGCGGCAACTGAAGCAGCTCAGGCTGGTGCATCGGGTTTGAATACTTCTGGTTCGAATGGTCAACAGGCACAAACCGGGGAAGCTGGTGACGTTTCCAGGTCGGGGCAATCCCTGGACGATTTGGGTGAAGACAATCGTGCAGAAATACCGACAACCATGACATCCCGGGTAAGAACACCCGGGACGACTGACACAGTTCCTCAAGGTGTCGATTACCGGCTTGTAGAAGATGATGTGGCGAAACTGCTCAGGGAAGCTGCAGAAAAAGAAACCGATCCGAAACTTAAACAGGAATTATGGGACCAATACAATACCTATATGCAAAGTCTGTGAAAAAACATGGTAATCGGGGAAACCTTAAAACAAGAAATCCCAAAAGGAACAGTCTGTGATGAATTTCACGATTAAAGCCGGTTGTATTCCATTAACCAAATCTCTGTCTTCAATGATTTTTTTGCTGTCCCTGGGTTTGTGGACCACTGCATTGGCTGAGACATTGGGACCACGTGTACCGGAAGCGGATGCCAATCGATCAAGTCCGGCAGCAACGGCGAAAAAGAATCTTCCGACACGAATGGACATTCCGCCACTCAAGGTTGCAGTCCCTGTTCTGGGTACGGGAGTGGATGAATTTTCAGACAAACTTGAGAAAGAGGGAATCTGGCCTGGACTCAGAAAGACTGAAACCATACGTTCAGCGACTAAAATCAGGGACGCTCTGCTTGACTTGAATCAATTCGAATCAGTTGTAGTGTTTCCTGATACCAGCATCAGTGCAGACCTTTATGTTCTGGGGTCAATCAGGGAATCTACCGGAGAAATAATGTCAATAGAGTGGCAACTGGTTGATGCAACAGGGAAAATCTGGATCAGAAAAAATAAGGAAACGCACAGGGTTCCGCCGGGTTGGCATGAGAGATTCGGTGGGCAGGGTATTGATCCTTTTCAGAAGCTTTACCGCAAGATAGCGTATTCGGTGTACAAGGAATTAAAAAAATTCGCCAGGAAGCATGATACTGTCGTTAAACAGAACAGGAAACGGGCGAGAGAGGGTAAATCGCCAAAACTTTCTGAATTGGACCGGATTGTCGCCATCAGAGAGTTGGTCCTTGCGCAATACTTTGCTCCGGAAATCTATGGTGATGCAATCGCCGAGAAAAAATCTTCCAAAGCAGGTTCACGACTGAAAGGTTCACGACTGACACTGCAGTATCTGCCGGATAAAAGTGCACAGGAGTGGACACGGATTGAGAGTTTCCGACAACGGGATGAAACATTCACGTTGCTGATGAATGACTATTACAATACGTTCAGAGCAAAGGTTGATCCATCATACGAGTTGTGGTTGAAGGATATTTATCCGATTGCACGAGAAACAAGGATATTGAGAAGCAAGGCAAATGTTGAAAAGGCGCTGGGTGTTGTTACATTGATTGCCGCAGCTTCTGCGGCAAAAGACGCAGATTCAACCGGCAAAAGGGACAGGGCAATAGCTGTTGGTGCTGCAGTAGGCGGCACATTGCTGATCAAGGGCTTCGCTGACAGCGCCAGGAGTAAGAAGCAACTGGAAATATTTAACGAAACAGCCAGGTCTTATCACGACTCGTTTAATCCCATCAGCGTTGAACTTGCCGGTAAAACAATAACGCTGCAAGGCACGGCACAGGAACAGTTTGCCCAGTGGCGAAACCTCCTTAGAGATTTCTATGAGCGCGAGGATTCCGAGATTGAAGAGGTTCAGATTATCCGGGAGTAAACGAGTCATTGAAATTTCCCCAAAACGACTGGAGAAAAACGTTATATCAGCCCAACTGAAACCAGTTGCGTTGACCGCATTCCTGTCTGTATCGGGATTAGCCCAACTGAAACCAGTCGCATTGACCAAATTCCTGCCTGTATCGGGATCAGCCCAACTGATAATAGTAGCGTTGACCGCATTCCTGTCTGTATCGGGACAGGCACAGGATTCACTCCAGGATGCGATGAATTGTACGGGTGCGTGGGCCGGGAATATTCTCTGTATAGAGCGCCAGCTTGCATTCGATACCCGGTCGCAGGTTGAAATCTATTACGAAAAGCTCAGCAAAATTACCAATCCACCCTGGATGTCCGGTGATTTGGAAGCAGCGAAAACACTCTACGACGAGGGTATGACCCTTTATCAGGAACAGTATTTCGGGGATGCGGCAAAAAAATTCCAACCCGCTTTGGCATTGATGGAAGAGCTTGATACAGCTTTTGAGTCGCTGCTGGAAAATCTGCAACAGGAAGCGGCAAGTGACCTGGACAAAGAACGCTTCGAGTCAGCGACAGAAAAATACCAACAGATACTGGAGTGGGTTCCTGACTCGCAGGAAGCCGGGTCTGGTCTGGAGAACGCTCAACGGAGTCTGGAATTTCAAATTATTGTCATGGATGCGAACCGGTTATTTAACGCGGGAGAAGTCGACGCTGCCAATCAAAGGATCATGGAAATTCCAACTGGCTGGAGTACCAAAGACCTGCGTCAGTTGAGACAGAACATTGGTGCATTTAAACGTGACAGACGATTCCGGGAACTAATGACCAGAGGGTACTCTTTGATGGATGCAGAGCGCTGGGAAGATGCCGGGAAGGTCTTTATGCAGGCATTGGTGGAATCACCTGATTCAACGATTGCGAAGGAAGTATTGCAGGAAGTTCAAAATCAGCTTAAGGATCAGAATCTCGAATCACTGTCGTCTGATCTCGCAGTATATGCAGGAGAGGAGAACTGGGATTCTGCATTGAATGTGGCCAATCAAATTCACAAATTAACGCCTGATGATAAAGACCTGGAGGAAGAGATCGACCTGCTTGAGGAAAAAATTGACATTGAGTTACTGATCGATGAACACCTGGCAGATGTAAAACAATTGCCCACCAACTCAAAACGGATGGCAGTCAAGACACTGTTGGAAACAGCTGATCATGAACGATTTGGTGTTCGTATTGCCGGTAAACGATCCCGGTTACAGCATTATTATGACGAAATATCCACGCCGGTGAGGGTGACGCTGCTGTCGGATGGAAAAACGAATGTCATGATTCGACCAGGTTCCGGGATTGGCCAATTCAAGGAAATTGAGCTTAACATTCTGCCGGGAAAATATGTGATCAGAGGCCGACGTGTCGGTTATCGAGAGGAACTACATCAACTGACTTTACTTCCTGGCAGTGACTCGCCCGTCATCAGGATAGAGTGCGATGAACAATTCTGACAAGCTGAAGACTCCTAATCAGGATGACGTCGAATACAAAATCAGCCAGAACAAGAAAAAAAAGATTGTTTATCTGATTCTTCTGGTGGGATTACTGGCCATCCCTGTCGCGTTCCTTTTAATCAGCCGGGCGTTTGACCTTTCCATTTTACCCGAAGAAGTCAGGAACCAGGTTAAGCTGACCAGGGAAGAAGGAATATTCCTGTCATCGGGAACGAAAATACTGCTCTTTTCCGATACTGCTGTCTTGCAGTTAAAGGCAGAAGGATACCAGGCAGAAACCATCGATTTTGGCAAGGACCGGGCTCGCAGTTTGATCGATGTTGTACTGGAACCCCTACCCGGCATTGTTGACTTTACAGTCAACTCCGCCAGTGAATTCAGGATTTCAGTTGATGGAAACAGACTTGACCCGGACAAGTTGACGGCGCTGGAACTGAACCAGGGGACGCATACGGTGACTGTCACAGGAGAGAGGATAAACCCGATCAGTGAACAGATTGAAGTTACCGGGTACGGGGAACGGCAGTCTTTCACCTATGACACGCTTGCAGCGCAGTCGGGATTTTCAGTAACGGTCAGACCGGAATCTGCACTGTTGATTCTGGATGGTATGGAGATTGGACATGGGGCATACAGCGGCGCCATTTCTACCGGCAAACATGAAATACGGATCAAGGCCGAAGGATATCGGGATTCGACGCGGACTTTTCGGGTAGAAGTGGATGAAGTGTACGATCTGGGTGTCGTTGAACTCGTTCCCAATCCGGCGACATTGCTGATAAGGACCACTCCAGGAGATGCGGCTGTGTTCCTGAATTCATCATTTGTTGGCAATTCAGGATCAAAATTCGAGATTGCTCCTGATAGATCACATCAGCTTTCAATCAGAAAATCCAACTTTGAAGACCTGAATGTACAGGTCAGAATGAAACCTGGCGAAGCGGCGGAAAAATCATTCGTCCTGGAGAAAACAGCTATCAGTGCAGCCGTACGGGCGGATAAAGTAGCCAATGTTCAACTCAACGGGAAAATGCAGGGTACAACGCCGTTAACACTGACTGTCCATGTTGGCGATCGCATTGATGTTACGAAAGATGGTTTCCAATCCCGGCTCGTGGTTGTCGACAAAGTTGGCGGAACACCTCGCACCTATACTTTCAAGATGCTCACACCCAGTGAATTCGCATATGAAAATGCTGCAACGGAAAGAGTGGTTCGAGGGAATTTAACGATGCGCAAATTCCCGCCGCTGGCGTTTGATATGACGCCAACGGTCAAAGTGGAGGGGCTTGCGTCCCCGGAAAAAATATCGGTGAAGCTGACCCGGCCATTTTACATCGGTATACATGAAGTGACTCATGCTGACTTTGCTGCATACGACAGCACATCCAACCCGGAAAACAAACCTCCCGATACACCTGTAACAAGGGTGAGTTGGACAGAAGCAGTAAAGTTCTGTAACTGGCTGAGCAAGCAGGAAAACCTTGAACCGGTATACGAGTTTGACAGCAGTGGTCTGGTCCAATCTGTCAACAAGGCGTCACTGGGATACCGGCTGCCAACTGAAATGGAATGGGAAGCCAGTATAAGCTTTGATCTGGGTAGCGGTGAGGTTGTAGAACCTTTTCCATGGGGTAACAAGTCTGACATTCCCAGAGCTTATGGTAACTTTGCCGGCAGGGAGGTGCAGTCAGAGGGGGGTGGATACCTGGGTAATCATGTTGATAATTCAGTGGGTATTGCGAAAGTGGGTTCATACCCCGCAAACTTTAACGGGTTGTATGATATGGCGGGAAACGTATCCGAATGGGTTCATGATTATTATCAGTTGAACAGAATGGTCGGCAATACAGCGGATTACATGGGTCCTGAAAGTGAACTGGACCACGTGGTGAAAGGTTCAAATTACAAGTCAGCCAGCATGACCATGTTGTATTCACAATATCGCTCCTTCGGGAACCACAAAAGCGATACCACGGGTTTTAGAATTGCAAAATGGATTTACTGATGCTTCCACGCGTATTTCTGCTCTTGATGCTGCCTTTAATTTCATACGGTCAGACTGAAGCTGATGAGAAGAAAGAGAACAGGATTCCTTCAGCCGTAACGGAAGAAGTCACACCTCCTGAATCCGAGAGCGTTCCGTCTTCCGTAGAAATGATCAATGCACCGGCTGAGTCGAGTGAGAAACCCATCCTTAAGAACCCCGGCAAAGAAACTTTGGACCCACTGCAGGTCAAAGAACGAATTCGGGTTAACGCAAACGTCAGTTTCCCCCAGGACATATAGGAATTCGTGAGTCTATGACCTCTATTATCAGACACATCGCAAGGTTCGCACAAAATCATGCCATCGTTGTGGACTTGTCAGGTCTTATGCTGGGCGCCATCGCCGTACATGCCCTGTATGTATTGTTTATTGATCCTGCTGCAAATGAGACAGTCTTGATTGCCCGGGAATCCGGAGGTGTACCGGAACGGACTCTGGCGATCATCCTCAAAGATCTGGAACAGGAAATCTGTATTATTTTGACGTTCTGGTGTATCTGGCTGTGGGCATTCCGGTATCGATTATTCGAAGACGAAAGCTATCTGCTGGAACTGGATTTCCTTAATTTGAATGATCTTGATAAAGAGCCCACAGAATACGGCGAAAAGCTGCTTGACGATATTGAAGCCAGATTGCAGTCGACAGCCAGCAAGTTTGCTGACATGCGTCTGCTGTCCTGTGTTCAAACCGCGATTACAAGTCTTCGTCAGAATGGTGATTTCAAGGAAGCGAGTGATACCGCTACGCAGGCCTGTGATCTGCATCTGGAAGTGCTTAATTCCAAACTCAGCATCACAAAGTACATCTTGTGGGCAATCCCTTCAGTGGGATTTCTGGGTACGGTAAGAGGTATCGGTGAAGCGCTGGGGAAAGCCGGGGAGGCCATGGCCGGTGATATTTCAGGCGTTGCCTCCAGTCTGGGTGTTGCCTTCAATTCAACCTTCGTAGCACTTTTCCTGAGCCTGGTCCTCATGTTTATATCCTACGTCCTGCAGGGAAGAGAGGAACGTCTGGTGGTGTCTTACAAGCACTTTATTTCTTCAACCCTGATCGCAAAACTCAGCATGATGGCGCGACAGAAGCAATCCGACGAGCCATGACGATAAAAGAACGCTGTGAGTAGCCAATACAATCGAGGGTCAGGCGTCTCCTTTGGCCTGTCGTTTCTGGATGTGCTCTGTTGCGGTCTGGGCGCCGCAGTTCTGTTACTGCTGATTGTCAAGCATGGTCCAGCGGAATCCTCTGTCGATGGTGAGGGGTATCTCATTCAGCAGATCACAAGGATTCAGGATCAATTGGCTGCAAGAACCCGGGAACTGGATAATCTGGCGATAGCAGTTACCGAAAGCGAGTATAAAATCGCGGAAAAGATAGCTCAAAAGCAGGCAGGGTCAGCCATTCAATCCGCCCAGATGACGTATTACCTTGACCTTATAAAGCAGTTGAATGCTGAACGGCAGTCTCTGAAGTCTGCTCGATCACAACTGTTTGCCGCGCAGGCAAAGAAACTGGAAGATGAAGCAGAAGCAAAAAAAGCCAGTGAAGTGATTGATAGCCAACTGACGGGATTATTGATCAAAGATACCGGTGTTGTGATACTGCTGGATGCTTCAGCCAGTATGTTGAGTCGATCAATTGTAGAAATTATCCGGTTACGCGCTTCAAACCAGCATATCCAGCAGAATGCGAAAAAATGGGTCACGGCTCGTGAGTCCGCAAAATGGGTATATAAAAAAATCTCTGATGGTGGCAATTACCAGATTTTCCTCTTCAACGATGAAGTCCGTGATATCCATGGCCGCGTTGTGAACACTACCTCTGGAGTGTCCTGGCAAAACAAGAGTGCCAATGTGTTGCCGGTTACTGATGCCATCGATAAAGCCATGCCTCGCGGTGCTACGGATTTAAAGAGTGTCCTGCAGGTGGTCGCCAGGATGAAACCAGAACCCAGGCAAGTGGTATTGATTACGGATGGTTTGCCGACTTTACCAGGCACTTCATCTTTGGGTCGTCTGCGGGACTGCCCCTCGAAGAAACGTGGTGTCACGCCAATTGTCTCACCGGTATGCCGGTTGAGTGTGTATCTGAACGCGATAAAAGTCGTTGAGAAAGACCTGGTTGATGTCCCCTTTGACGTCATCTTATTACCATTGGATGGGGATAGTAACGCAGTGTATGCATATTGGCTTCTGTCATCTTTAAGTGGTGGAAGACTGATTTCACCCGCGGAGGGCTGGCCAAACGCATGAGTTCTGATGATAGAGATGACCAGGCACCGTCTTTAAGTTTCCTTGACATCATCGCTTGCGCATTCGGTGCGATTGTTTTACTGGTTCTGATCATTCCTGTGGGTGAATTCGGCGTTAAAGGCGATGATCCTGAACAATATCTGGCATATGGACAGTTGCTGCTCAGTGTTGAGGAGCTTGAAGAAGAGATCATGGCAACACAACAGGAAGTAAACCGGAATCAACAGTTGCTGGCACAGCTTGATTCCGAACTGGGTACTGCATCAGAGAGAAGCGACAGCATTCTCAAATCGATAGAAAGAACGCGCTCTGAATCTGCCCGAATATCAAATCTTTCTCAAATCCTTTCCAGTGCCCGTACGGTAGTGGAAAAACCGGTGCAAAAAACGGTCGTTGCGACTGAATATTCGGGAATACCGGTGGACTCTGAGTATGTCGCCTTTGTTATCGACACGTCTGCAAGCATGAAGTCCATCTGGTCAGATGTCATGTACGAGGTTGAGAGCGTTCTGTCTTTATATCCACAGATGAAGGGATTCCAGATTCTCAACGATCAGGGAACCTATTTATTCAGCAACACCAGGAGACAGTGGCTGGATGACACGCCGACAAGAAGACTCGAGGTAAAACAAAAGATTCGCCGCTGGCGGGCGTTTTCAAGAAGTAGTCCGGCTAAAGGGATCTATACTGCCGTTTCAGACCTGTATACCCGTGATATCAAGATGGCGGTGTTTGTCTTTGGGGACGATTATCAGGGTTCGGACTTTGATGGTTTTTTGGATTCGGTTGATGCGGTGGTGCGAAGAAATCGGGTCAGTGAAGGTTCGTTACGCATTCATGGCATAGCTTTTTCCAATCCAATTCCTGGATTTGGGGTGGCGTCTCCCATTGGTTTTTCTATTCTCATGCGCGAGCTTACTTCACGCTACAATGGCGCCTTTCTTGCTCTCCCTCAACAAGGTGCACCGTACAAGGTAACTCTTCGTAACGATGGGGGTTTACCGGCATTCCGGTAGTCATGCTCCTCCAGCTCGGCGCTCCGACATTATGCTTACGCAAACGAACACCCCAAAGCCATCTGCTGTATGTCGGATGCTGTGCTTGTTTGTTGGCTTGTTTTGTTAACGAAGCTGTTCGCAGAGGGGTTTGGGGTATCCATTGATTGTGTTTGTTTGCTGTTTACTGTGTGTAAATTTGGAAGCCGGCAACAGATTTTCATGTTTTTT
>JAPOOX010000046.1 GCA_026713185.1 Gammaproteobacteria bacterium | reverse complement strand
TTCCATCAAGGCTGCGCTTGGCAGAAAGGAATGTCTTGATCACACTCTGTTACTGGGACCGCCAGGACTTGGTAAGACAACCATGGCCAATATCATTGCCAACGAAATGGGAGCGCAGATTACCTCGACATCGGGTCCCGCGATAGAAAAAAAAGGCGATCTGATTGCAATACTTACGCAGTTGGAAAGCGGTGATGTCCTGTTCATCGACGAGACCCATCGCCTGAATCCCGCGATTGAGGAAATTCTCTATCCCGCGATGGAAGACTTTCAAGTTGATATATACATCGGTGAAGGACCGGCGGCACGGTCTATCAAACTCAGCCTGAATCCATTTACACTTGTTGGCGCCACCACAAGAACAGGACTTCTCACATCGCCTCTACGGGACCGGTTCGGCATTGTGCAGAGGCTGGAGTTCTACAGCATCTCTGAACTCACCACCATCGCCCTTCGGTCTGCAAAACTCCTGTCGGTGCCCTGCAGTGACGATGGCGCCAAAGAGATTGCGTTACGGTCCCGTGGTACTCCAAGAATTGCCCTTCGGCTATTGCGCCGGGTCCGGGATTTTGCGGAAGTAAAAGGAGATGGGGTGATTAACCAGAGTACCGCGAATGAGGCCCTTAACATGCTCAAGGTGGACAACAATGGATTTGATCACATGGACAGACGATTACTGCTGGCGCTGATTGAATTGTTCAACGGAGGTCCGGCAGGTGTAGACAGTATTGCAGCAGCAGTTGGTGAGGAGCGTGATACCATTGAAGAAGTCTATGAGCCCTATCTGATACAACAGGGGTTTGTCTCAAGAACATCAAGAGGCAGGGTGGCTAACGGTATTGCCTATGAGCATTTTGGCTTGAAGTCGCCTTCGGACAGATCTCAAGCCAGTGATTTATTTGAGGAACAACAGTGATGAGAAGAGAGGTGAATCTGTGAATGAACCAGTATCCATAGTACATTTAATACTCAATGCCAGTATTGTAGTGCAGTTGGTGATACTCATACTGGTGCTGGCGTCAATGGTGTCCTGGGTGATGATTTTTCAACGCGGATTCTCACTGGCATCGATTCGTCGTGAGGCTACGACCTTTGAAAACGAATTCTGGTCCGGCAAGGACCTGCGGCAGATTTATCATGAACTGGAAGCGCGTGACCAGGAAATCATCGGTATTGAGAATATTTTTGCCCAGGGATTCAAGGAATTTACACGCTCAAGGCAGCAGGAATATTCTGATCTGGACCGCATTATGCAGAATGTTCAACGTGCAATGCGGGTTGCCATGTCGCGGGAAGAAGAACGACTGGAAACTCATCTGCCGTTTCTTGCAACTGTGGGTTCAATCAGTCCCTATGTCGGATTATTCGGTACAGTCTGGGGAATCATGAATTCATTCCGCAGCATCCCCGTTAATCAGGCGAGTCTGGCAGCCTATGCGCCAGGTATATCGGAAGCATTGGTAGCAACAGCGATCGGTTTGTTCGCTGCAATTCCAGCCGTTATCGCCTACAACCGATACAGCGCAAAAGTCGAAATCATCATTAACCGGTTCGAGGCTTTTACGGATGAGTTCAGCAGCATACTCAACCGTGCTGTCCACGATTCCTGACACACGGGACTGATCAATGGCCAAGGCGAAACGCAGGAGACTCATGGCAGAGATCAATGTCGTTCCCTACATTGATGTCATGCTGGTACTTCTTGTGATATTTATGGTGACGGCGCCATTAATGACTCAGGGGATCAAGGTGGATCTGCCCGAGGCGACTTCCGGTCCGCTTGAACTCAGCGAAAATGAACTGACGCTGGTGGTATCTGTCAAAGCGGACGAAACCTATTATATGAATGTGGGTGATGAAGAAGAGGCAGTACTTTTGAGCATGGTGGGAGAACGTACTGAAAAGATAGTCGCTGCCAACCCGGAAATCGTGGTCCTGGTTGAAGGTGACAGGACGTTGAATTATGGCGTAATAATCAACCTGATGAATGTGCTGCAGGAGGCAGGCGCTGAGAGTGTTGGTCTTATCACTGAGCCACCGGAATGAAATATACCTATCAATATTCGATTGTACTTGCAGTAGCGCTGCATGCCTGTGTGGTTGGCCTGTTAATGGTGAACTGGTCTTCGTTTGCATCCATCGAGGTGACACCGGTTCAACCTTTCTACATTGAAGCTACGGTAGTTGGGAAAAACCCCTACGAGGTACAAAGACGGGAACAGGAACAGCAAAAAAGGCGGGAACGTGAAAGGCTCGAGTCCCGGCGCGAAGCTGACAGAAAAGAACAGGCGAGGTTGTCAAAACTGGAAGAGATGCAACAGGAAAAAAAACGGCAGGAGAAACTCCAGGCTGAACAGGCGCCACCCATTGTTCCAGAGCAGGAAATTCCGCAGGACAATAAACTGGTGGATGTGGAGGCTGAACGGATCGGGATTGAACATAACCTGGCCCTTGCAATAGAAGAAGAACTGAACATGAGGCGGGCGGTGACTGATGATGAGAAAGCCCAGGCATACAGCGCCCGTTTACGGTACGACATTATTCAGAACTGGTCCCGACCGCCCAGTGCCAGAAATGGTATGCAGGCAGTATTGCGTGTATTTCTGGTACCTACCGGTGAGGTGACGAGTGTGGTTGTTGAAGAGTCCAGTGGCAATGATGCATTCGATCAGTCAGCATTGCTGGCTGTAAGAAAAGCAGAACGATTTGAAGTACCCGCTGATTCCAGTCAGTTCGAACGGAATTTCAGGGAATTCACGGTGGTTTTTCGTCCTGAGGATCTTCGTCTCTGACAAAGGTGATAATTTATGCGGTTCTGTCTGATATTTTTCCTGTGTGTTTCTTCCGCCTATGCCGAGTTGCGCATTGTAGTCACGCAAGGCGTGGACAATGCCATGCGAATTGCAGTAGTACCCTTCGAATGGCGAGGCCAGGAGCGTTTGCCGGAAGACCTTGCAGGTATCGTAACTTCAGACATGCAACTTTCCGGCCGGTTTGAAGCTTTGCCGGTATCACAGATGCTGAGTCTGCCGCATGAGGCAAATGAAGTCCTGTATCGCGATTGGCGATTATTGAAAGTTGAATATCTGATCATTGGGTATATCCAACCTGTCGGTGGTCAATTACAGGTACATTACGAACTGCACAACATCCTCAGGCAATCGGTAGAAGTGTCTGAAAGTATCATAGGCAGCCAATTGGATATGCGCCATATGGCGCATCACGTCAGTGACGTAATGTTCGAAAAACTCACGGGTATTCCCGGTTCATTTTCAACTCGAATCATGTATGTCACCGCCTCGGGTCCGTTACAGAATAGAATTTTCAGACTCAATATCGCCGATGCAGATGGACACCAGGTCCAGACTGTTCTGGAATCTGGAGAACCTGTACTATCGCCGGCCTGGAGCCCGGATGGTAATCGAATTGCCTATGTTTCATTCGAGTCCGACAGCAGACCATCGATTTACATCCATGATCTTGAGATGAATAAAAGGATGGTGCTCAAGAGATACCCCGGATTGAATGGCGCCCCGGCGTTCTCTCCGGACGGAAACCAACTGGCCATCGTTCTGAGTAAGTCCGGCAGTCCGGATATCTGGATTTATGATCTTGAATCACACCGTTTGCGTCAGATCACCCGGCATTACGGGATTGACACCGAGCCGTCCTGGACTGCTGATGGCAGGTCCATTGTATTTACCTCCGACAGAGGCGGTAAACCGCAAATTTACAGGATTAATCTGCAAAATATGGCGATCGAAAGATTGACTTTCGAGGGCGACTACAACGCAAAAGCAAGTCTTTTGGCAGATGATAGTGGACTCGTAATGGTTCACAGACGAGACGGAATATTCCATATCAGCCTGCTCGACTTCAGGCGGGGCCGGTTATCTGTCTTGACAGAAACCGAATTGGATGAGTCTCCGAGTATCGCACCGAATGGAAGTATGTTAATTTATGCAACTCAACATGGAGGACGGGGTATACTGGCTGCGGTTTCTATTGACGGTGGTGTTAAGTTCAACCTGCCATCAAGCACTGGAGATGTTCGGGAACCAGCCTGGTCACCAAAAAAACAAAGGAATTTTATACCGGTTGCAGACTAGGGTTTTTCAGGAATGTCACAAGACATGTGATTTTATTGCCGGATTTGTGGTTTAATCTACATTGAAGGCGCGAATGTAGGAGCTAATGATGGAGACACCGAAGATACATGTAATACTGGCAGCAGTTTTTTTCGCATTTTTGTTGGCTGGTTGTGAGAGTGAACCTGTAGCCCCGGAACCTGTAGCCACTGTGGATGACAGGCCGCCACCGGCGCCACCTGAACCCGTTGTACCGAAGGTTATACCCCCTGCGGTTAACAATGATGGAAATCTTGTCATCTCGACTGTTGATGACATGGGTAACGTCACAGAAGAAGTTCTTCAGGGTATTTTCTATTTCGACTTCGACCAGGCAATTGTCAAAAGAGCCGGACATGAAGAGTTGAACAAACATGCCAGGGTGATGATGAGTGACAGTATGTTCAGTGCCCGTCTGGAAGGTCATGCAGATGAGCGGGGTACACGCGAATACAATCTGGCATTGGGTGAAAGACGCGCAAATGCGATTCGTTCCTATCTGGTGTCGATGGGAGTTTCGTCTTCTCAGATGGAAGTGATCAGTTATGGTGAGGAAAAACCGGTCAGTTCGAGCCACGATGAGAGTGGCTGGTCCCAGAACCGCCGGGTAGAAATTATCTACCGATAATCTTTTCAAGGTTTATGGTAAGCAATCATGCAATTCTGAATGGTGCGTTGAGTCTGGTTTTACTGGGCCTCGCACCATTTTTATCTGCCCAACGGAACCCTGTTGTTGTTGAAGAATCCTCGGCAGTATCCGTGGTTGCTCCAGTAGCGGAATCTTTCGGAAATCCTGTCGAATCCGGGTCTGACTCCGTTGAGGGACAGTACCAGTTGCAATTGTTGCAGCAGGAGGTCATGACGCTGCGCGGACTGGTTGAGGAACTGAACTATAAAATTGAACGACTGCAGGAGACCCAGGATAACCGTTATCTGGAACTGGATTCCCGTTTCCAGAAACTGACGTCAAAGAATGAATCTCAGGCTCCATCGTCACTGCCACCGACTGTAGATCCCCTCTCCGAGACAGCTCCAATAATCAATCTGGATGAGGATACCCTGTACGATACCGCCCTTGAACTGATTCGTAATAAGCAATATGACCTTGCGGTGACACAGTTAAGAGCGGTTATTGATCAGAATCCAAACGGCAGATATACACCTAATGCATATTACTGGCTTGGTGATGTCTATATAGCCATGCCGCAACCCCAATACGAAAAGGCAAGGCGGGCGCTGGCCCAGGTCATTGCCTTTTTCCCGGATCATTCAAAAGTACCGGACGCAACTTACAAACTCGGAGTGGTTTACAATCTTATGGGGAATTGTGCGCGGGCAACCGAGATTCTCAAGCAGGTCATCAGGGAGTATCAGGGAAGGTCTGTTGCTGGTCTGGCAGAAACCCATCTTCAAAATAAGGTAAACTGCGGCGATTGACCCGGTCTGCCTGTGGATGATGCAAAAAACACTGCGGATTACCGAGATATTCCATTCTATTCAAGGCGAATCGCGTAGCGTCGGTATACCTACGACGTTTGTTCGACTGACAGGGTGCCCACTGCGTTGTCAGTACTGCGATACTGAATACGCTTTCTCGGGTGGAGAGACCCGTGACCTCAATACCATCATGGCGGAGGTCAAGCGTTGTACCGCTTCCTATGTCACTGTGACTGGAGGAGAACCACTGGCGCAGCCTTCCTGTACAGAATTGCTGTCAATGCTGAGTGATGCCGGCTATATCGTTTCTCTGGAGACCAGTGGTGCAATGGATATCAGCACTGTTGACCGTCGGGTGTCAGTGGTCATGGATCTGAAGACACCTGCTTCCGGTGAAGTTCACCGGAATCTCTACAGCAATATCCAACACCTGAAGAGTGATGACCAGGTGAAGTTCGTGATCTGTGATCGCCAGGATTATGAGTGGTCGAAATTCAAAATTGGTGAGTATGCGTTGCAAGATCGGGTTTCGGAAATACTGTTTTCACCGAGTTACAATGAAGTGTCCGCCAGAGATCTGGCGGACTGGATCCTGGCAGACGGACTACAGGTAAGACTCCAGCTTCAAATACATAAATTGTTGTGGGGAGATGTTCCCGGTGTCTGACAGAAAAGCGGTGGTGCTGTTGTCTGGCGGACTGGATTCCGCAACGTCATTGGCGATTGCAGTTGATAAAGGATATGAGTGCTATTGCCTCAGTTTTGAATACGGGCAGCGCCACGGTATCGAGATTCAGTTTGCGGCGTCCCTCGCGAATTCGCTGGGAGCAGTGGAACACCGTATTGCCAGAATTGATATCGGCGCATTCGGCGGGTCAGCATTGACAGACAGCCAAATTGAAGTACCGGATTATGTCCCGTGTGAAAACCAGATACCCGTTACCTACGTACCGGCCAGAAATACTGTATTTCTGGCCTGTGCCCTTGGCTGGGCAGAAGTGCTGGGTGCAAGGGATATCTTTATCGGCGTGAATGCTGTCGACTATTCCGGATATCCCGATTGTCGACCGGAATTTATCACTGCTTTTCAGACCTTGGCCAATCTGGCAACCAGGTCAGGAGTTGAGGGTGATCATTTCAATATCCAGGTACCGTTGATCGACCTGAACAAGAAAGAGATTATCCGTTGCGGTATGGCGCTGGGCGTAGACTATGCCAGGACGGTATCGTGTTATCGCCTTGACGAACGTGGATATGCCTGCGGTCGATGTGACAGTTGCGTAATTCGCCGCCAGGGTTTCCAAAGTGCCGGTGTTGAAGACCCTACACAATACTCAGTTTAAAATGGTGGGCCGTCCGCGACTCGAACGCGGGACCAACTGGTTAAAAGCCAGATGCTCTGCCAACTGAGCTAACGGCCCTTCTCGGGAGGGCGCTATCATACTCATTGGATTCTGAAACTCAAGTCATGCCAAGTTGTTTGATAATACCTGGTGCGAGGTCAACCCCGGTCAACTGATTGATCGTCAGTAATCCGCCAGGATTAATGACATTGAACTCAATTACCCATGGATACGCCATATCCATACCAACGAAGTTGGCCCCCTTTGTCTGCAGTAAGGTACCGATCTCCATACAATAGTCGACTTCTTCTGTTGTCAATGAGCAGGGTTGGCTTTTCGCACCTTGCAAAAGGTTCGTACGGTGGTCATTCACTGCATGGCGTTTGTATTGGCCAACTATCCTGCCATTGGCAAACAGCACTCGAGTTTCGCCGTTTTCAATTTCATCAATGTATTCCTGAAGCAATGTGTATTGATCCTGGTTTTGCCCACAGAGATACCTGAGGATGCTACGGTTGTTGGGATTTCCGGGTTTCAGCAAAAAGACATCACGCCCCAGGCTGCCTGCGGGAGGTTTGACAACCCAGGTTCTCGGCGACTCCTCAATAATAGTCAACAGCTTTTCCGGATCGCATCCCGCGTGTGTTTCCGGGTGCCGGATTATCTCCGGCATGCTGGCAATAAAATACTTGCTCTTCAGATGCATGATGCTGTCCAGCGAATTGATGAACCTGACATTTTTGCCAACGGTATACAGCATCTGGAATTTATCCAGGAAGGAATTACGCTGACCCAGTGAAAACAACCAGACAATATCAAATTCATCAAGGGTAAAAATGGTGAGGGACGGAACGGGATCTCCATCGTTTATGGGTGCTGTGACATTCCAGCCGGATGCGGTTATCTGCGAACGTGACAATGCCAGTGAATCCACCAGGCACAGGAACACCTCACAATCATTATTCAGCAACTCGTTGGTAAATCTCAGATAATTACCATCAACCAGGCGGTCACTTTCAGGTATCAGAAACAGAATCCTAATCATCAAGCAAATATATATGGTTTAAAAAGGGGTTATAATATCAGGACCGACGTAAAGGTCAGGTCACAAATATGGCTTCAATTGCATTCGATGTCCCGCTGCACCAGAGTCATCTGTTAAGTACGGCAGAAATCAAGGGCTACAAAGACAGGATCAGAAAGCTGCTGAAAGAACAGGATGCAGTTTTGGTAGCGCATTACTACACGGATGACGCCATACAGGAACTGGCGGAAGATACAGGAGGTTGTGTTTCCGACTCACTCGAGATGGCCCGTTTTGGTCATCGGCAGAGTGCAAACACGCTGGTGGTGGCAGGTGTCAGGTTCATGGGGGAAACCGCCAAAATACTGAATCCGGAGAAGAGGGTGTTGATGCCAACACTGGAGGCTACCTGTTCTCTGGATATTGGTTGTCCGATAGATGCGTTTGCTGCTTTCTGTGATGACCACCCGGACCGGACTGTGGTTGTTTATGCCAACACTTCGGCTGCTGTTAAAGCCCGTTCCGATTGGGTGGTGACTTCCAGTATTGCCCTGGAAGTAGCAGAATATCTGATGGACGAGGATGAAAAATTACTCTGGGCTCCAGATAAATACCTTGGCGGTTATATTCAGCGTGAGACCGGTGCAGATATGGTGATGTGGGATGGTTCCTGCATTGTTCATGAAGAATTCAAGGCTCGTGGGTTGCGTGACCTGATGAATGTATATCCTGATGCGGCTGTGCTCGTACATCCGGAATCACCGGAAGCGGTCATTGATCTGGCTGATGTGGTGGGTTCCACGACACAGATCATACGCGCTTCACGGGAATTGCCTAATGAAAAATTCATCGTGGCGACAGACAAGGGGATATTCCATAAAATGCGTCTGACTGCTCCCGACAAGATATTCATCGAAGCGCCGACGGCCGGTAGCGGGGCGACTTGTCGAAGCTGTGCACATTGTCCATGGATGGGTATGAATGCACTGGATAATCTTGAACAGTCACTGCAGGAAGGCAGTAACGAAATCGTTATTGATCCTGTGATTGGCGAGCGGGCTTTAATGCCGCTGGAGCGGATGGTCAGATTTGCCGAAAGCAACACGATTCGGCGGCGTTAATTCTCTTTCAGTTTCTGGATTTCCGCTATCTTCTGCTTCATTTTTGTTTCAAGTTGAAAATTGCGCCTGACCAATGGCAATCCATACTCAAGTTGTTTGAGAGCCTGATCAAAATTTCCCCTCAGGACAAAGTATTCTGCACGGGCCCAGTGTACGCCAGGAATATCGTCGGCCAAACCGGCGGTTTCTGCAAGGTGATACCAGAGGTAATCATCGTTACTGCGTCTGCTGGTGAGGTCCAGTAGTACTTTTTGTGCTTCTTCGTATCGATGAACGTTGTTTAGAGCCCGGGCGTAGATCATAGTCAGGGGATAGTTGTCAGGGCTGATACTCAATGCTGTCTCCAACAATGAGATGGCCATATCATAGCGCTCCGCTTTCAGGTGGATTTCGGCTTCTGCCGCCAACAGGGCGATCTTGTCGGGGTAGTTCTCAAGGAGTGGACGCAGGTTGGTCATGGCTTCATCCAATTCCGCTTTAGCGGTCAACGATAGCACCAGTCCATAAGCATTGGCTGTGGATTTAACCTTGTCTTCATGGGACATCCCTTTAATAAAGACAGGAATGAGATCAACTGTAGAATCAGCCGTAATGACCCTCGCCCGGGCTTTCATCAGATGAAAGTCGATGTTGAGTGGAAACTCCTTCCTGGCGTAGCTCTCTGTCTGGTTATAGGCATCGGCGATTCTTGATCTTGTAACAGGATGAGAGCGCAGAAATTCCGGAATCTGATCAGTGTTGTAACGAGTTGCCTGTTCCAGCCGCTCGAACATGTAGGCCATTGCCCGCGGGTCCATTTCCGCTTTACTGAGATTGGTGATGCCAACCCGGTCGGCTTCGGCTTCTCTGGCACGGCTGTGGCGTAGTTGTTGTGATAACCCGGCGCCCTGGGAAGCAGTGAGCGTCGCCAACCCGGCATCGGTGCCTACCGTGGTCATCAATACTATGCTTGCCAGCAATCCGGCTATATTGATGGCCATGGTTTTCTTTCCCTGTTCTACCCCGCGCGCATAGTGGCGCTGACTGATGTGGGCCAGTTCATGGGTCAGAATTGCCGCCAATTCGTGTTCAGTCTCTGCATAAAAAAATAACCCGTGGTGGACTCCCACGATGCCACCCGGAACGGCAAAGGCGTTGAGAACCGGACTTTTGACAATAACCAGGTCCAGTCTTCTGTCCTTGAGTTGGCTGTGGTAAACCAGCTTGTAGATCAGATGTTCCAGATAGTCTTGTAGAAGTGGGTCATCAACCGTTGGCGCCGAGGCGCGTAACGAACGCAGAAAGCCCTGGCCGATTTCACGTTCCTGATTCAAAGATACGATACCTGATGAGGCATCGCCCAGTGTCGGCAGGTTCTGATCAACAGCACTCCAGACATTGAAAGAGATCAGACATGACAGAACTGTCACACAGGATATGACGAGTCTGGCATAATGGGTTGAGAAAAGTTGAAAGATCCGTGTCACTTTTATAATGATAATAAAGACTGGCAATATTAGACCGATGATTGGTCATTATGTTCAGGCAGTCAGGAACTGCACAGACAGTTGATTCTGTTAATCTGTCATGTTTTTCTATTATAGTATGAGTCAACAGAAGAATTCTGTCAGTTAAGAGATATTGTGATGAAGATCGATGAAAAACTGGACACATGCGGCCTGAATTGCCCATTGCCTTTGTTAAAGGCCAAGCAGGCACTGAATTCAATGACCAGTGGGCTGGTGCTTGAAGTGATCAGTACCGACCCGGGTTCGGTACGGGATTTTGAGGTGTTCTCCAACCAGAGCGGTCATAGGTTGTTGAAGAGCAGTGAAGACGATGGCGTTTATTGTTACTGGCTGCGCAAAGCCTGAGGTTGCATATGTTTGAAGTTGTCTATGGTTGGATCAATAAGTACCTTTCTAACGAAGAAGCGGTGTTGTTTATCGTTATTCTGATTGGTTTTTTCGTGGTGATCATCACCATGGGATCTATCCTGGGGCCATTGCTGACCGGTATCGTACTGGCCTATGTAATGCAGGATATAAGCAAGAATCTTGTCCGGTTGCAGATACCAGGATGGCTGGCATTGACTATCACCTATTTTCTGTTTCTGGGTGGCTTTATCGGTTTCCTGCTCTTTATCATCCCTCATGTCGGGCGGCAGATGCAGAATCTGTTCAATGAACTGCCCAACATGATTGACCGGGCTCAGGAGATGTTGGCCGGACTGCCACAAAATTATCCCAATCTTATCTCGGATCAACAGATACAGTTATGGGTTGATACCTTGAACAGCAATACTTCCAGTATTACACAGTGGATTGTCTCCTATTCAATTTCCCAGTTGCCGGTACTCGTATCACTTGTCATCTACATTTTGCTGGTACCCATACTGGTGCTGTTCCTGCTCAAGGATAAAGACCGCATCCTGGCCTGGTGCCTGTCATTTCTGCCCAGAAACCGACCTTTGATGAATCAGGTTGGTGTTGAAATGAACATGCAGATGGCGAACTATATTCGTGGCAAGTTCTACGAATTTCTCATTGTTGGTGTTGCAAGTTATATCCTGTTTGTGATGTTCGGCCTTAACTATGCACTGCTCCTGGCTTTTCTGGTAGGTCTCTCCGTCATCGTACCGTATCTGGGTTTCATCGTAGTGACCATTCCGGTTCTGATAATTGCCTGGCTGCAATTCGGCTGGTCCGCCACCCTTTTTTATATCGCATTGGCATACTTTATTCTGCAGGGACTCGATGGCATGGTTCTCGTGCCTTTGCTGTTTTCAGAAGCGGTTAATCTGCACCCCATTGCCATTATTATTGCTGTGCTGGTATTTGGTAGCTGGTGGGGTCTTTGGGGGGTATTTTTTGCCATTCCACTGGCAACGCTGGTTAAAGCCATTATCACGGCCTGGCCTTCCAGGGCCGAGGAAGCGACATGACCTTTGTATTGTTAACGAGGGTTTCTCCCGGTAATATAACCGGTTTCCAGAGAAGGCATTTCCATGATTTCAGGTAGCATCGTCGCACTGGTGACGCCAATGGATACAGAAGGCAACATCGACTGGGAAGCCCTGGACAGCCTTCTGGATTGGCACGTGGATATGGGTACCTGTGCTATTGTTCCCGTGGGTACAACAGGCGAATCCTCTACGGTAACGTTCCAGGAGCATCGTGAAATTATTCAGCATGTGGTGCAACATGTTAACGGTCGTGTTCCAATCATCGCCGGAACGGGCGCCAACGCTACCAGTGAGGCTATAGAACTCACACAGGCCGCAAAAGAGGCTGGAGCGGATGCCTGTCTGCTGGTCACGCCCTATTACAATAAACCAACACAGGAAGGTCTTTATCAGCATTACAGGGCAATTGCGGAAGCGGTGGATCTGCCGCAGGTACTCTACAACGTACCTGGGAGGACTGCCTGTGACATGTTGCCGGAAACTGTCTCCCGGCTTGCCGATATCAGACAGGTGGTAGCCATCAAGGAGGCGACGGGAGATATTGACAGAACCAGACAGATTCTGACCCTTTGCGATAATAAAATGATTGTTTATTCGGGGGACGATGCAACAGCCTGTGATCTCATGTT
>JAPOOX010000125.1 GCA_026713185.1 Gammaproteobacteria bacterium | reverse complement strand
TGGACCCTGCTGCGCCGCATCCTGAATGGGCAGCAGCGCATTACCGCGACCTTCCGCCGTGCTGATGACTGTGCGTTGCATGTTCGTAAAGCCACGGTCGCCGAGTCTGCACAACGCGAGATTTACCAGGCGCTTGGCATCAGCGAGACCCCGGGTGGGATCCAAAAGACGATCATCTAGTCGCGGTAAAAATACCTGAAACAGGCTGGATTTTCCATTTGTAGTGCCAGAACAACTTTTTTATCATCCTAACTGACTGATATTTATATAATTTTAAAATAGCCTGTTAAACTTGGGCTAAGGTTCGATCCCGTCAGCCGGTCCATGCAGCATATTATCATCGGCACGGACAGACCTCATCTGCCTCAAGATGCTTCCTGGGATGATCTGCTGTTTCGGCAGGTAGAACGTCGGGAGATTGAACGCAGTCACTGGGACTGTGTTGTGTGGCGTCATTGTGCAGCGACTCCTCTCAGGCATTGCGGTGTCATAGGGAGGTCGCGCACACGCAGGCCCGTGGCGGCAAACACGGCGTTGGCCAGTGCAGCAGAGGTAGGACCGACAGTGGCTTCGCCCGCGCCTACCGGGTCCATTTCGGGGTGGTCCAGCAACACGGTTTCGACTTCCGGTATCTCGCTGAAGCGGAGAATCGGGTAGCTCTCCCAATCCCGGCTGGTCACGACGCCTTCGGTGTCGAATGTGACTGCTTCCTTCAAACACCAGGACAGCGCCTGAACGGCGCCGCCTTCCAGTTGATTACGCAGACCATCCGGGTCAATTACTCGTCCGGCGTCGGCGGCAATCCACAGCCGCGGCACCTGGATTTCGGCCGTGTTTTCGTCCACTGACACTTCGACGACAACGGCGGCACAGCATTGACGGTTCTTGTAGCGGGCCAGCCCCAGGCCACGATTGCCAGTCAAGCCGCCGCAGGATTCCAGGACGGCATCCAGGACGGCAAGCGCGCGAGTGTCGTGACCGAGGTGGCGTCTGCGAAACACGTCAGGACCAGTGCCTGAAAAATGCGCAAGTTCGTCCATGAACGATTCAATGGCGAACACGTTACCCTGGGCGCCAAGACCGCGAAGTGCCGAAGTACGTACGGGCGAGTCAGCGATAAAGTGCTTGGTCACGTGTTGTGTGTCAAATGCGTAAATCGGTAATGCGTTACGGTGGATGCCTACCTCCGGCGTCAGACGGGGCACTGGTGGCGAGTGTGAGAGCGGTTGTTGCAACAGGCGGGCAGCGAGTAAATCCACGCCGGGAGCATGAGGCGATGGGCGCGAGACATGGGTGAAGCCGTAGACATCGTGCGTCCAGGTGAGCACATGCCCGTCGTCGTCCAGATCGGCGCCGAGTTCCATCCGCATGGCAGGACCAAACGGTTCGAATCCGTGTTCGTCGGCGCGCGACCATTTCAGCAGTACCTTTCGACCTGGCAACGCCAGCGCGATCAGTGCCGCATCGAATGCAGCGTCGTCAGCACCGTTGTGCCCATAGCAGCCCGCGCCTGCGATATGGCGAATTTCAATATTGGCATCTTCCATTCTGAGTGCACGGGCGATGACCAAACGCAACGGTTCGATGCCCTGGCTGGCGCTTTCGATGGTCAATGTGCCGTCGCGCCAAACTGCCGTGGCTGCCGATGGACCGAGTGAGGCATGCATGAGGAACGGTCGTGAGTAACTGGCGCGGTGTGCGGTGTTGATTGGCGTTGGAGGCGTTAGGGTCGGCGTGCCATTGAGGATTGGGAAAGCCGCCGCTCGCACCCGGCGTGTCTCATCAATATCGAAGTTCGCCTCTGGCGCATCGAGGCGATGCCATGTTGCATTCGCGCTCACTGTCATCGCCAATTGCTCGGCTTTGAATTCGTGAGGATGTGCCACGGCCACAAAACTGCCATCGACAATCAATTCACCGGGGGATGTCACTTCCGCATTAATCCCGGTCAATCGGTGATTTAACGACGGTGGTCGAATGACACGTGCATGCAGTTCTGCTGAAGCATCGTGGACGAATGCGGCACCCGTTGCTTTGGCGGGCACATCAATGCGGCTTTGGCCGGTGTGACCGACCAGGCGATATCTGTCTGGAGATTTTTCTGGCGTGAGTGCGCGGATCTCGAAATTGAAAGAACCCGTATAGAGTTGCCAATAGTCAAGGCTCTCGTTGATACCAGGTGCAGTGATCTCGCCGTTGTTGATAGCAAGTTGATCCGCGGCGATACCCAAACGGGCTGCTGCATCGTCAATCAACAGCCGCCGCGCCCAGGCGCTGGCCTGACGCAAGGCTGCACCGCTGGTCTCGATGGACATTGAGCCTGCCGTCACACCCTCTTCCGGTGTGTGTCCCGTGTGGGCTGACACGACCAGTATGCTCTCAGGCGCCACGTCGAGTTCCTCGGCTACAATGGTGCGCAGTGCAGTGAGCAGGCCCTGGCCGATCTCCACCTTTCCGGTGTAGGCAACGATCTTGCGGTTTTCTGACAAACCAATCCAACGATCCAGCGATGGCGTTGAAACAAGTCCAGGTGGCAGTGCTTTCACTTTCGGGCAAGCTCCGTCAATGTCTTCAGCACTCGTGGCTGACTGCCGCAACGGCAGAGCTGGGAATCCAGCACATGTGCGATTTCTACGCGTGATGGATGCGGATTGGTCCGGAACAACGCCTCTGCGGTCACGATGATGCCTGGCAGGCAGTAACCGCACTGTGTGGCGTTGGCTTCGATCAAGGCTTGTCGCACCGGTGTGTCCAGGCCAGCCGCGGTTTCTACATGGCGGCTTTGTACTGCGCTGGTCGGCAAGGTGCAGCCATAGACCGCTTCGCTATCCACCAGCACCCGGCAGGCACCGCATTGCTCCAGACCGCAGCCGAGTTTGGGTGTCATGTCGCCGATCGACGGGCTGCGGAGGATATAGATCAGTGGTGTGTTACGTTCCTCTTCGCCTGTCTGCACGTCATGTCCGTTGAGTTGGAAGGTGGTCATGGCGCCCGTGCTCTTGTCGCAGAGACTGCCCTGGGCATCAATAGACAAATTCCATGCAGTCTGCTGAGCTTTCTTGAGGAAGTAGTGCAAGAAGTAGCTTCGGGACACGTGTGCTGCGTTATTGCAGTTTGCTCAAACAGGATATCCACCTCCATATGATCGTTTTTATTGGTTTTTACAGACCCCATTAAAGAATTCCCATCCCTGACAGACAGATTTTCCGGACGTTCAGGCGAGAATTACTCGTTGAGACGACATTTGCAACCCTGTTGAAATGCAGTTTGGAATTCGTTTTCTCTCTGGCACTTGACTCTGACTCCAATTTCCCCAACTCAACTGTATCCTGGTTATGGTAGACTTTTGCGTTTGAAGTTGTTGTCAGGAAAGTACTTGAAATATGAATGAAAACGAAAAATATTTATTTGATTTGCGCGGTTACATTGTCGTTAGAAATGCCCTTACACCAGAACAAGTAAGAGATTTATCGGATCGGCTGGCGTTGCGAGTCAGTGCAATGGAGCAAAGAAAATCAGAGGACAGTTCCAAACGCAAAAGAAAAAAATCAATTTATGGCTCAGATCGAACAAGGTTCAGGGACGAAGATGATCCGGCCTGGTCTGCCCCTTCACTACTTGAATGGGGTGGAACGTATATTGACCTCATAGATATCCCGACAATCAAACCTTACCTTGAGACGCTGCTTGGGAATCACTATCGCCTGGACCACGACTACATCAAAATAGACAGTGCTAAAACTTCACCTGCATTATACCTTCATGGTGGTGGGCAGGGCTCGGGTGGTCCTGCTGATCTGGTCGGTCCAACAGATGGTGGGCAATGTTTCTACAGGTTCAGCAATGGCCGGTTTTTTAATGGTCTTGTGTCAGTTGCATTTGAACTCGATACGGTAAATCCTGGTGATGGAGGATTTGCTTGTATCCCAGGGAGCCATAAGTCAAACTTTGCGTTACCTGAAGATTGGAGAGTTAGTTCGAAGCAGCAGGATGTACCCGATATTGTGGACCGGGTTGCTGCTTCAGCCGGAGACGCGATTATCTTTACGGAGGCTTGTGCGCACGGGACTATTCCCTGGAAAGGCAATAATCAACGCAGGACTATATTCTATAAGTATTGTCCACATGCTGTTGCCTGGAGTCCTTGCTTTTACAACTCGGATCTCTACGGTGATCTCACTGAATCCCAGTTGGCGATGTTGATGCCTCCCAGTGCATTCGGTCCCGCAAAACATACACGCAATATTTGGCAGAAGGCACAGGCAGAGCAAGCTGAATTGTATCGTTTACGTAGAGAGTCAGCGGCAAAACAGCACTAATTTCAGCAACGGCTTCATTGACCATGAACGTCACCCCAGGATCAGGAATGGAGACCCGTTGTGCAAGTCGTAATCAATCCGATCTGGCCGCAAGCAAGGCACGTGCTGTTTCCTCATCATCGGCGACAATCTGGACTTCCTGCTCGTCACCCATGCCCATAAAGTTTCCCTTTTCGTCAGTCCACACAGAAAATGTACGGCCAATCTCTTCTGGCAGATCTGCTTCAAAGGCGTGGTTAAGTCCGGTTTGAGGGCCTTTTCTGCCGGCATATCGCAGATTGAGTGGCAGCAGATGCCAGGCTCTGCCTTGTTCATTTCTCCAGAAACCCAGGCTTTGCAGCGGCCAATTAGCAGATTTGTCGGGTTTGCGGGTACAGGCATACAGCGGCAGTTGAATGTCGGGAACCACGGGCCCCGGTCCCACAAGAGGCAATATGGTTGTACCGCGACTATTGCGAATGCTGAGGCCATTGGCCAGAGGGGTTACTCGGGTTTCACCGTCATAGAACATGTCAAACGGAGTGTCTTTGACACCGTGTGTACCTTCTTTGGAAGTATAGGAACACCACAGGAACTTGTCGGCATCGACAAATTCAATAATGCTCTCTGTCCAGATCCTGCTCTCTGCATTCTCAGGTCTGTCCGTATTCAATCCATTCCAAACTGCATCCAGTTTCAGGAGTACTTCTGCATTTCCGTTATTCAGTACTCTGGCGGTGATATGACCAATGCCACAGATATCCATGGACACAGTCCAGATGTCATTCCATTTATCCACGAAAGTCTGATTACTCATTAATGTCTCCTGATGTGTCTGCGAATCCAATTCCCCTGGAATCCAGGTTGCTTCTTATCTGATCGATTGCACGAGAAAGCCTGGAACTGACGGTACCGGTGCTGCAGTTCAGTGCAACGGAGATTTCCCTATAGCTCATTCCGTCAAAAAAACGCTTCAGCAGGGTGGACCTGAAAGCATCTTCCAGATTGTCAATTTCCTCATGAACAAGATGCAATAACTGAGCACGATGTGCTTCATCCTCACTGGATACTGTTACAGGACTTGATTGCGATAAATCCTCGAGCTTTCTTCTTCGAATGCGCTTGCGCAGCAGATCAAGCGCGGTGGTGGCAATCAGTGTGCTCCACCAGCCCAGCGGGTTGGCGATATTGCCATTGGGTTCACAGTCCATCAACTTCAGTATGGACATTTGCACCACGTCTTCCGCTTCTTCCGGATAAATTCGACGGGCACGCGCAGTAGCCCATTGGCGATGCTTCTCCACAAAACAGGCCAGTGCCTGATCATCGTTGTTCTGATAGAACTGGTTGAGTAGCTCGTTGTCATCCATTTTTGTATTCTGCGTTACAGCATGTGTAAGTGTATGTCGTTTTGGTGGTTAATTTTGTTCCCGGAATGGATCAGGCGCTGATCCTGTCTTACGACGGGGCACAAGATCTGGGATTCACCGCGGTTGTTCGGGTGAGTACCGAACAGTGTTCACTACTTCACTGAGACTGGTGAGCCTGGGAGGCTGTCCGCATCATGTGCCAGTTCCTGTAAAGGCGCTTTAACGATGGCGTTCATCGGACCACTGTAACAATTCCTTAAAATCAGCCACTACCGGATTTGGTTTGTCTTCTGAGCCATTCAGATAGAATGCGCTCGCGCTGAGGTAACGATTACGCCATTTAGTGGATATATGTTGGTAGTTCTCGAAGGCCGCTTCTGCAAACTTATAGTCGTGGGAGCCGGAATTCATGTTGACAATCAGAGATCGGGCTACTCGCATGAACTGATCCACTGAGCCGCCGTTATTCAGATAGTGCAACACCTTTGATGCTGCGCGTACCCGATTCTCACTGATATCGAAAAAAATCTCTTCCAAAGGTTGCCGATCATCAGGGGCAACAGGTTCGAATGTATCAAATCGTATGCTGCGCTCTCTGCCACGCAAAAGGTTGCGAAACATAGTGGCAAAGGACAGGCCTTGAAGTAGCAAAAAGGCGCGCGTATCTCCGCGTTTTGCCTGTCTGTATGCAAAGTTAAGCGCGTTGACAGTGGTGGTGGCATGCAACATGACTATACTTGACTGGCTCATAATCAACTGAGCCACAGCCATGAATACAGCATCCCAAAGGACTTGCGGATGTATGCCGTCTGCAAGTAGGTCTACGGCGAACCGGCCGATTTCTTCCGGACTGTGACTGGCCAGCTCCTGATAAAATTCAAGGGTCGCTGAATGCTCTATCCTTCCCTGCTGCCAATCTTCGGGTAATTTTGTCAGCAAACCGGTATTGATGCGTCCTGCCCTGTCGGGGATCAGGTCGCTAGGAGTCAGTCGGATTTAGCACTTTGAAAGTGACGAAAGCACAGCGGTACAATCTGTCGCGAGCAACGCTCCAGGTGTTGTGATGCTGCCGATGCTGGTTACTCTGGACCTGTTTG
>JAPOOX010000142.1 GCA_026713185.1 Gammaproteobacteria bacterium | reverse complement strand
TGCAATTCCCGTTGGGAACTATCCACGTTGTATCGCTTACAAAGTGCATCAAGATTATTTTTCTGGCCAGGATGCTTACTCCGTGCCAACGCAAGGCTGTCAATGATCGAGCAGTAGTCGGTGATAGAACCTGGGTCCTCCGGCATCTGTTTCATTTCATTATTGAGGAACTCAACATCAAAATCCGCATTGTGGATGATGAGTTCCGCGCCTTCGACGAACTCAAGAAAATCTGACCAGATATCCGCAAATACAGGTTTATCATTGAGAAATTCACGGGTGATACCATGAATTTGAAGAGCACCCTGGTCAATATCCCGCTGCGGATTCACATATTCGTGAAAATGTCGACCTGTGAGATGACGACCAATAATTTCCACACAGCCAACCTCAATAATTCTGTGTCCGGACGCCACCTCAAGTCCGGTAGTTTCCGTATCAACTACGATCTGCCGCATTTATAAACCTCCCAACTCATCTATACCCCGATTGGCCAGTGAATCAGCAAGTTCATTTTCTTTGTGCCCACTGTGACCTTTTACCCAGTGCCAGGCAATGTTGTGTTTTCCTGACAATGCATCCAGACGCTCCCATAAATCCCGGTTTTTCACCGGTTTTTTATGAGAATTTTTCCATTGATTTGCTTTCCAGCTACTGATCCAGGAGGTAATTCCCTGCCTCACATACTGGGAATCAGTCGTAATTGAAACAGTACAGCTTCGAGTCAATGCTTCCAGACCTTTTATTGCGGCCAGCAGTTCCATCCTGTTGTTGGTTGTGTTTGATTCGTTTCCCCAGATTTGCTTCTCAACATCACCAAAACGGATCAACACACCCCAACCACCGGGACCTGGATTTCCCCTGCACGCTCCGTCAGTAAATATCTCAACTTCTGCTTTCAACTCTGTCACTCCTGATGATCCATCAAACGCAGTTGATCTCTACGGGCCGGGCGTACAACGCCTAGTTGAGCCAACGCTCGACCTGTATGCCAAACCGGCCGGAGAGGAGTAAGGGTACCAATCTGCTTCCTGGCAACAATCACATACACCGCCCCGAAGGGATAATTGGCTCTACTGTTCAACTCCCGGAAGTCATCCGGTCTTTTAAAGGATTTGCCGGTTACAGGTGGCTTATAAATACAATATTGTGCTCCATCAATCCTGAAATTTAATACATTCAGCCAATCCATCAGTCGTGCAGGCAGTATGAATCGGCCATTCCACGGTACCTTTCCAGACAGTGAGGCTGATATTTTCCACAAACCCCACATACTGAATGGGTTAAAGCCAACGATCACGAGATAACCCATTGGCAAAGATACGCGTGCGATTTCTCGTAGTGTATCCAGCGGAGATGCGAGAAAATCCAGCAGATGGTGAAGAACAATCACATCTATGCTGTCATTCTGTAGAGGCAATTCCGTCGCCCTTGCAATCACAGGCACGTTATCTGACGGTGCAAGACCCAGGGAGAACTTGTGCTGGATCGGGCTTGCCCCATACAACGATTGTTGCTGAACGCTGACCTGAAGAAGATGGTAGCCAAAAAAGCCATTGAGCAACTGGTCCAGGATTTCCTGTTCAGTCTGTAACACCTGCATCCCAAGAGGTGAGTCAAAAAAGCCCCTGATTTCAATCAGTGCTGCCAGTGACTGCTCGGAAAGAATCGAGTTCAATACCCTATCCAGAGTCTATTATAGAGTTCATTTGGAAATCCGGTTATTGAGTCCTTTCAATATCCGATGTCCCGGAAAGGTTATCCTGAAATTCCTGGAAATCTAAAAAACCCTGTTGTGATACCAGGAAATCGCCTATACCGGTCATTTCCGTCGCTATTAAATCAGATTCAGCTCGATTAACGACATTGGTGACGCTGATGACTACAACATCTCCGTCCGGCAGACCTGTATATCCGATGGATTTATCTCCCTCGACTGGACGCGGCAGCGTAAATGCATGATTCCTGATATCCGGATCGAGATCTGTCTGGGTTCTTTCTGCACTTGAAAATACCTGCCACTCAAGCCCGAACTGATCGGCGACAAATCGGGTTACTGAACCTGACTCAAGCATCGCTACCATTTCCCTTGCGCTGGATTCAGCAAGCTCAGAGGCTTTATCTCTGATCAGAGTTTCCCGAATACTTTCTTTGACCTCCTCAAACGACTGTAATTTACCAAGTTCATGGGAATTCACCCTGACGACAACATGTTGAGTCTGACTGATTTCTATGATGTCGCTGTTATTACCGTCCAAAAGCAAATCGCCACTGAATACAGCATCAATTACCTGTAAATCACCAGCGATTCCCTCCGTAGCCTTCCGACTCACATGCCCGGTCGATTTTATCTGTAAACCAAGTTCTGCAGCAGGCTCCTGAAGATCCGCCGATTCAAACGCCAGTTCACTGAGTCTGTTTGATCTACTGATAAACAGTTCTTCTGCCAGATTTTCCCTGTAGGTATTCTCTACAGTTTCCCGGACTTCCTCCAGTTCAGGCTCGTGTCCTTCTTCGAGTTCAAGCAATTTGATGATGTGGTAACCATCCTTCGTGAGTACCGGTTCGGAAATCTGTTCAAGGTCAAGTTCGAATGCAACTACCTCGAAATCAGGATCGAATATACCCCGTTCCGAGAAACCAAGGTCACCGCCATTGGCGGCAGAACCAGGGTCTTCGGAATGTTCCTTCGCCAATTCAGAAAAATCTCCTCCACTTATTAACTGTTGATGAATTTCCCAGGCTTTCTGTTCAGCCGCTTCTCTATCACTGTCTTCACCTGACTCAATCAGTATGTGTGCAATTCTCCGGCTTTCCGGAATCGAATAAGATGCGCGATGCTCTGCATAATAGGATGCCAGTGCAGCCTCGGTGACTTCCACTTCATCAATAATATCCGCCAGTTTCAATTCCACATAACCTATGTCTACAGTTTCTTCTGTCTCGTAACTCTGCAAATTGGCGTCGTAGTAGCTTCTCAACTCTTCGCTGGTGACGTTAACTTCTGACAGCAGTGACTCCAGGTCTAGCCGTAGAAAGGCAATATCTCTAGTCTGCCCCGACAAACTGCCTACCCTCCTGATCATGCTGTCCGTAACGAAGGCAGTGGATTGGATTGCCGACGAGAGCTGACCCAATAATTTGTCACTGCGCATTTCATCGCGATAGCTCATTGGTGTAAAACCGGAGGAGCGAATCACTACCTGAAATTGTTCACTGTCAAATACGTTATTTATCTGAAACACTGGTGTGTCGACAATCTCTTTTTCCAGTCTTGCTTCGCTGAACTGAAGATTCATATCCTCAACAGCCTGAGTCAGCAGCTTGCGGGTTATCAATGTTTGCAGAACATTGTCCCGTAACTGATCTTCATTTATATCAAGGGGGTCTACATCCTGGGACAGCAGGTATTGTCTGTTGCGTTCTACCGACAACTCCATTTCCTGCTGCGTGATCTCATCACCGTTGACAACGGCCACTTTCGGTACGGGCGCCAGATACGTTGTGATTGAACCAAATCCGAAAAGCGCGAACACGATAATAATAAGACCGACCAGAATTTTAGCGAATACCCCCTCTGATCG
>JAPOOX010000152.1 GCA_026713185.1 Gammaproteobacteria bacterium | reverse complement strand
TCCCCAGACGCTTCCCCAGAACGGGGGCATTGGCTTTTGCATACAGGTCCACGAACCTGCCTTCGTCCGTTGAGTAAGTCACTGTCTTCACGTTCAACTCGGACTTGATATAGTCTTCCAGCCTGGCGATCTCGTCCAGGAGTTCCCTGTCTTTATGGATGATCGTCAATTCATGAAGCGGATACCTGATTTTGATTTTTTCCTGATTGCGTTTATGCCGACCAAGGAGTATGACTTGCTGCATCCTGGCCACCGCCTGCTCCAGTTTCGGTTCAATCAGTTCTTTTTCTGCTACAGGATACTGGCATAGATGAATGGATTCCGGAGCATTCTCTCCCAATGGTAATTCCCGGTAGATAGATTCAGCCAGAAACGGTGCAAATGGCGCCATACTAAGGCTCAACTCATACACTGTCGTAAAGAGTGCCTGATAAGCCCGGGATTTGTCATTGCTGTCTCCTTCCACCCACATACGCGATCGATTAAGTCGGATGTACCAGTTGGTAAGATCTCCGATGAAATCGAACAGCAGAGGCGTCACGTTATACAGTCGATAGGCTTCCATCTCTTCTGCGATAGTCGCTTTCAGGGATTGCAGACGAGACAGTATCCACTTATCCATGATGTTCTCGGAACCAGACAGGGAACTGTCCGGCTGCCAGTTGTCGATCACAGTATAAGTGTTGAAGAATCTGAACGCATTGAGCCAGGGTAAAAGGACGCGGCGAACCATATCCCTGACCCCTGCGTCCTTAAAGCGCTGGTCCTCTGCCCGGACAAGTCCGGAATTGATCAGATAGAGCCGCAGGGCATCGGCGCCATATGCCTCCATGAGTTCATCCGGAGGTGTGTAATTGCGCAGGCTCTTTGACATCTTTTTGCCGTCTTCCGCCGCCACGATGCCGTTGACAATGACGTTTTTGAATGGATTAACACCAAAAAGAGCCGTACTTAAAACAATCAGTGTATAGAACCAGCCGCGAGTCTGGTCCAGTCCTTCGGCAATGTATTCTGCAGGGAAGCCCTGTTCAAATACATCCTGATTCTGGAAAGGGTAGTTGAGTTGGGCGTAGGGCATTGAGCCGGATTCAAACCAGCAGTCGAGTACTTCTTCAACTCTTCGATAGGTACCTGCTTCACCGTCAATTGTGAAGGTCAGCGGATCAACATTTTCCCTGTGCAGGTCGTCTACATGCACGCCGGTATAGCGGTACAGTTCTTCCCTGGAACCGATGCATACCTGCCGGCCAGTCGCATCATTTATCCAGATCGGCAATGGTGTACCCCAATAGCGATTTCTCGAAATTGCCCAGTCAATGGCTCCCGATAGCCAGTTCCCCATGCGTCCGGTCTTGATATGCCCGGGGATCCAGTTGATTTTCTGATTGACGGCAAGCAACTGGTCCCGCATCTGTTCCACTCTGACATACCACGAGTCGATGGTTCGATAGATGACAGGTGTATCCGAACGCCAACAGAATGGATAACTGTGTTCTATGACATCCTGATGGTAGAGATTACCCTGTTCTTTCAATTGGCGGATGATATGACTGTCTGCATCTTTGACATACTGTCCGGCAAAGTCGGTGACCTCTTCGGTAAATCTGCCTTCCATATCAACCGGGCAAACCAGTGCCTGGATGTCATGATTCTTCAGGATCCTGAAATCATCCTCACCAAATGCCGGCGCCTGATGTACGATTCCAGTACCGGTTTCAGTGGAGACATAATCGTCCGAGACAATTCTGAACGCCCCCTCACTTTCCAGTTCAGCAAAATAGGGGAACAGGGGCTCGTAACTTAAACCGACAAGGTCGCTGCCCGGCATCGATTCTAGAATGACCGGCGGGTTACCTTTGATCACATCCATTAGCCGGTCTCTGGCCACGATGATCTGTTTGTCCAGATCGGGATCATGGACCTTCACGTATTCGATTTCCCTGCCGACACAGAGTGCCAGATTTGAAGGCAGTGTCCAGGGTGTAGTGGTCCAGGCGGATATATAAGTGTCTTTATCCCTGAGCTTGAAAAGTACGGTTATCGATGGATCCTGAACATCCTGGTAGTTCGATGTTGCTTCAAAATTGGACAGTACAGTGCTCAGCGCGGTTGAAAAGGGAACCACCTTGAAGCCCCGATAGATCAGGTCCTTTTCCCACAATTGCCTGACTACCCACCATAAGGATTCCATGTACCATGGATCCATGGTTTTATAGTCGTTTTTAAAATCAACCCATCGGCCGACTCTGGTAATGGTCTTTTCCCACTCGGCTGTATATCTCTGCACGATCTTCCGGCATTCATCGTTATA
>JAPOOX010000345.1 GCA_026713185.1 Gammaproteobacteria bacterium | reverse complement strand
ATGATAATAATGCCTATATTACATGGGTACTAATTCTGCTTAATGACGCTGTATTATTTAAGCCAATTCAACAACTTGGCGCGAAATCTCGCACTATATCCCGGGGAAGTTCAGTCTAGAAGATGTTTCTCACCAGGTCTATCAAAGACATGATGTCTCGGATTCTGTTTTGTATTCACCTTTATCGCTGTTTTTACGTGTTTTCGTTTTTCTGCTCTTAGTGGGAACGATGCGTTTTCTAATCCGTGCGTTTGGTGCGAATATGCCATGAAGTCGAACGAGATGATGGCGCGGACGAGGTTTCAGTGCTGCCAGGAACTTTTATCCGACGCTATAGCTTCCTGGGAAGAACTAAAGGCAAATGAGTTACGCTTTTGACAATTCATGCATAGTAAAAATCGACCTGAGTTCAACGCCGACTTCCTTGAGAGCATCGGCCCCACCTGCTTCTCGGTCAATCACACAAATCGCATGTGTGCAATGAACATCGTCCTTGCGGAATTTCTCAACTGCGTCCAAGATCGCTCCACCACTTGAAACCACGTCCTCTACGATTGTAACGTTCTTTTGATTTAGGTCAGATCCTTCAGCGTACTTACAAGTACCGTAGGATTTACGTTCTTTACGAATAAATGCTGAAGGTATCCCTGCCAGATTGCTTAGTATCGTAACGATGGGTATGCCTCCCATCTCCAAGCCGGCGAGGACATCCGTTCCTTCAGGAATTAATTCCTTCATGGATATACAAACTGCCTCAAGAATCAACGGATCACATTCGAATAGATATTTATCGAAATACGTATTCGACGTTTCACCAGACCTAAGCCTAAATTCGCCGGAAACCTGCGATACTCGGCGAACCAAAGCTGCAAGATCTTTGCGTTCTAAGGGGTTCGTCGGACTAATCATTTCGACCCTTTGCCAATTGGTTCGTTATAATGGTATCGGAATGTACACTCACGACAACTCTTGTATGGCCAATCAACATATAAAGAAGAACAAGGGACCACAGATCAACGGCGGAGGATATAACGGTCTAGATTTATCGCTTACGTTGTGCCGGCAACTTTATCGGAGATTTCCGTGTCAAAGCGGCGCCTCTTCCTGGCAGATCCAGTGCCAGGGTTCATAGATGATGCCGGCAGGATTGTCCCGTGGATAACTCATGGTGAAGTGAAACTGCCGGGCATGATGGGTCAACCATCTGAAGGCATCCGTACTTTCAAAGGATTCGTCCAAAGGTTCATGTCCCTGGCAGGTCAGGTCGATAGCTCTGCCGGTATGATGTTCGCTGAAACCGGGAATTGCATTGACGTTTAAAATGGCATTAATACACTGTCCCTTTTCTAATTTTCCTGCAATCAACCTGCATTGATAGTCGATTGAACGATACGCAGAAACAATGGCCAGCCCGATGCCGTCCCTGGATGCTGCCCGCTTCATTTCTTGCCAGTAATGCAGGGTGGCAGGTGTCATATGCTGCACCCGCCCAAAGACGTCGTTCTCGGAACGTATGATGTTTATCGCTTCTTCCTGGAGTGGCAACTTGCAGGCGAGCAGGTGATCATCGGAGATACCCAGAGAGGCAAGTCTGCTTCTGAGTTCAGCCGAGAGTTTCTGTGTTGCCATATGATCGACTCTCAAGGCGGTAACCGGTTATTCTGATCTGTTGGGCAATCCCGTTGATAGCGTTGGTATATGTAATTGATATCGGCGGTATGGAACTGTTCTTCTTCGAGAGTAAAGTCGTCAGTTGGAAAATCAGGGAACCGTGTGTCACCACAGAATTCCGCCTGGATAGTGGTCAGGTGCACGGTATTCACCAGCGGTAATGACTGTCGATAAATATCACCCCCACCAGCGATAAAAACGGGTCGATCAAGCGTGGTGGCACGGCACAGGGCAGATTCCAGTGAATGACAGACCAGACACTGTTCCCGGGTGTATTCGAGGTTGCGGGTGATGATAATAGTCGATCTTCCTGGCAGTGGCCGCCCAATGGCGTCAAACGTCTTTCGACCCATGATCAGTATGCCGCCCATGGTGATCTTTTTGAACATTGCCTGTTCGCCCTTCACCCGCCAGGGGATCGACGATCCATTACCGATTATGCCATTCAAAGACCTTGCTGCAATAATTGCCGTATCCATTCTACATTTTCTCAACGGTTTCTATGCCCAGTAGATTCAGACCCTGTTTGAGCGTCTGTGCAGTCAAACGACTCAACAACAACCGGCTGGTTTTGATGGAGTCTTCCGAATCAATGATAGGACAGTGTTCGTAGAATGCCATGAACAGACTGCTGAGTTCATAGAGGTAATTACACAGGACATTGGCCTGGTAATCATCCAGTACACTCGCTATGGCCTCGTTGAATTGCAGTAGTTTTACGGCGAGACGAATTTCCTGTTTTTCCAGAAGATGAAATTCATCTGCCGATGTTGCCTGCAGGGATTCCCCTGATACGCCGGCGCGACGAAAAATACTGCAGATTCGGGTATAGGCATACTGCAGGTAGGGTGCTGTATTCCCTTCAAAGGCGAGCATGGTGTCCCAATCAAAAGTATAGTCCGTTACTCTGTTCCTGGAGAGTTCCGCGTATTTCACGGCGCCATTGGCGACCACTCTTGCAATTTTCCGTCTTGTTGCCTCCTGGAGATCAGGATTCTTCCCGGAAACCAGTACCAGAGCCCGTTCTACGGCTTCATCCAGCACATCGGAGAGTTTGACATCTCCACCGTCACGGGTTTTGAATCGGCTGCCGTCCGGTTTCAGCACCATACCGAATGGCAGATGTCTAAACTCATGACGATCCTGAATGTACCCTGCGGCTTTTGCCACGGCAAAAAGTTGCTGAAAATGCAGTTGTTGATCTCTACCTACCACGTAGAGCACCTTGTCTGCCGCCAGTTTACCAGTACGATAGCGAACCGCTGCAATGTCGGTGGCCATATAAGGATAGCCACCATCGGATTTCTGCACGATGGCGGGAAGTGGTTTACCGTCTTTGCCGGTAAATTCATCCAGGAATACGCATTTGGCGCCATCGCTGTCCTCCAGCAGCCCGATTTCGGTTAATTCATTAACCACCAGGGGAAGGTCGTCGTTGTAGGCACTTTCTGCTCTGATATCGGCTTTGGTGAGGCTGATGTCGAATTTGTCGTAGACTGCCTGACAGTGTTCTATGGAAATGGAGATGAATTGCCGCCACAGTGCCAGACATGTTTCATCGCCACTCTGAAGTCGCACCACGTAGTTTCGTGCATCTGCTGCAAATGCTTCATCGTTACGGAACATCGTACTGGCTTGCTGATAGAATTTTTCAAGATCAGAGAGTTCTGTCGAAATCGATTCCCCCGAGTTTGACCGCAGGTTCATATAGGCCAGTAACCTGCCGAATTGCGATCCCCAGTCGCCAACGTGATTTGCACGGACAACCTCGTGACCCAGAAATTCCAGTATGCGTACTATGGCATCACCAATGGTGGTGGATCGCAAATGACCGATGTGCATTTCCTTGGCAAGATTTACCGCGGAATAATCGACGACATACTTCTGTGGCTGAACCGGGTCGATACCAAAGTTGCGCCACCTCCGGCATAGTTCACTTTGAATAAACCCGGGTTGCAGTCTGATGTTGATGAACCCCGGACCGGCAATATCCGTACTGAATATATCTTCCATGCCGATTTGATTGACTACCCGGGCGGCAAGATCCCGGGGATTGGTTCCAACCTTTCTGGCAGCGCCGAGTACACCGTTAGCCTGATAGTGGCCGAATTCAGCCTTTTGAGCCTGTTTTACAATTCCGGGTGTGTCGGTTTCGCAGATATCCGTTAACACACCGGTGAATGCCTGGTCCAGGAGTTGCCTGATATCCATCATGATCGGGGGATGACTTCTGTAACCTGCCGCAATTTCACGATGCTGTTTCCCGGTACCAATCCTTTTGCAACGGAGGTGTTGGCGTAAACCAGCGTATTTTTGCCGATCAGTGTGCCTGGATTGGTCACCGAATTACACCCCGTCTGGGCGTTATCACCGATAATTGCCCCGAGCTTGGCAAGGCCGGTATCCACTTCGACCCCGTTAATTTGTAATTTGATGGTCGGTCTTTTTCCTGTCTGAGATTCTTTTTCACTGGATAACGCCAGATTGGACAGTTTTGTGCCGGCGCCAAGGTTGACGTTATTCCCCAGTATGCTGTCACCAATGTAAGCAAAGTGCGGCGCCCTGGCATCGTTCAACATGATGGAGTTTTTCAGTTCACATGCATGACCGAGAATGCAACGATCACCCATCAGGCAGTTCCCTCTGATGTACGCGCCCTGTTTTATTTCACAATTCCTGCCAACAACCGCAGGCCCGTAGATACAGACGCCATCTTCAATGACGGTTCCTGCCCCGATACTGGCTTGTCCATGGATTCTTGCCGTATCGGCGACGATGACATCATCCAGTACGGCGGAGTGCGTATCCAGCCAGTCCGTGAGGTACTCCTCCAGCAAATTCAGCGGGGTCCACACCTCGTCTGCACCGGAAAATATCTCGCAGTGTGTAAACTCCGTCAAATCGAAGAAATCTATCGGATGCAGCATATCAATCAACCTGGATAAACCGGCCATTTTAACAGGTTGCAGAAGGCGGAACACCGGCAGATACGATTATTTCACCGTGGTTTGTGAATGCGTTGCCATCGTCTGATTGTCCAGGATGGACCTGACTTTAGATCTGAGCGAATTCGTATTGTATGGCTTGGGGATCAACTCAAAGCCAGTATCGCGAATGAATTTTGTGTGATTTTCTGATTCCAGATACCCACTGGTAAACAGAATTTTAAGATCGGAACGGTATTCCAGCATCTCTTCCATGACTTCTCTGCCCCCAGTCCCCGGCATCACTACATCCAGCAGCACAAGATCAATTTTTTCCTTGATATGGGTAAACTTTTCAAGGGCATCGGGGCCATCAATGGCTTCGATCACTTCGTAGCCGGCTCCTCTAAGGATGAGTCTGGTCAGGTTTCTGACCTGGGCATCATCTTCTACTACAAAAATGGTTTCGCTGCCGCCGATGACATCACGGGGGCTGGATTTCCCAGGTTCACGCCTCTTCCTGATGGCAACCGGCAGAAAAATGGAGAATGTGGTACCCAGAGCAGGATGGCTTTCAAGATTGATGAATCCCTGGTGATGTTTGACGATGCTGGATACTACGGCCAGACCCAGTCCTGTACCGGCGCCTTCAGGTTTGGTGCTAAAGAATGGCTCGAAAATCTGATGCTGAATTTTCTGGCTCATCCCGGAGCCGGTGTCGATAACCTTGATGACGACATAGTTACCGGTTGGAACCGATGAATTTTGCCGATTGGAATTAACGTTGATATTCTCCATAGAAGATTCAATGGTGAGCTTACCGCCGTGCTCCATGGCATCCCTTGCATTGACGGCGAGATTAACGAGGACTTGCTCAAGCTGTCCAGCGTCAGCCATAACAGGTAAATTTCTGTTATCAGCCCGCTTTATCTTCACTTTGATATTTTCCGGTAACAACCGTTCAATCATGAGATTGATACCATCGATAAGGTCATTGACATTGACGAGGGACGGTTCGATATATTGTTGCCTGCTGAATGCCAGCAGTCTCCTTGTCATGTTGGCGGCTCTTTCACCAGCAAGTTTGATTTCGTTAAGATGTCCCCTCTGAATTTTCAAGTCAGCGACCTCACTTATTGCAAGATCCGTATAACCCAGAATCGCCACCAGCAGGTTATTAAAATCGTGAACGACTCCACCTGTCAGCTGCCCGATTGAGTCCATTTTCTGGGAAAACTGAAGTTGTTTTTCCAGTTGTTTTATTTCCTGACTGTTTCTGACTTTTAAACTGATATCCCGAATAAAGCATGTTCGGCAAGAGACTCCGGAGATTTCATCTGCAGCAAAGGAAATTTCAAGAGGAATAAGCGTTCTGTCCTTCCGCAGTCCTTTTAAAACAACTTCGCTTTCCTGTGCCTGCCAGTCGAGTCGGTGAGATTCCTTGAATGTTGAATCATGGGACAAGTAAGGGATCAGCAAGTCAATATCCATGCCAATCAATTCCTCAAGTTTATAGCCAAAAATCTTCATACTGGCTGGATTGGCGAAAAAGATCTTATTTTTCTGGTCTATGGTAATGATGGCATCTGGGACAATATTGGTGATGATCTGATAGCTGGTTTCCTTCTGGCCCAGCTTGATTTCCTTCTCCTTTCTATTTGTAATTTCATGTGCAACCACGATAAGGCTGACCGGTTTGTTCATCTCATCCAACATAAAACTGAGCTTCAATTCAACCTGGATTTGATGTCCCATCTTATGAACAAACACAGCTTCTGTAGATGAAGATCTGTAAGCATTGTTTCCGGCGAGTTCGCTGTTTATCTGCTTTGTCACCTTTTTGATCGACTCCTGATCAAGTATCTTTTTCAGGGACAAATGCTTCAATTCTGTTTTCGTATATCCGGTAACACCTGTCAAAGCCAGACTTATGTATTCAAATTCCAGATCCAACCCCATGGTCCAGATAACGTCGCTGGTATTGTTGGCAAGGATTCGATGATGATCCTCATTTGTTCGGCGCTTCTTCTCAATAGAACGCAGCTTTTCATTTTCTTCCTGTAGGCCCTGGTAATTCTGCAACAAATCGTCATTGATTCTGGTTAGTTCGCGCACTGTTTCATTTGCCGTGAATACCTTCAGGATGACATTACAAAGTGTGGCGAATAGTCCACCATCAATATTCGTGTAGCTGATGTCATATACTGCTTCTTGCCCCGACTGAGTCATCTGTACGGTTGCTTTAGGGTAACCCAGAGATTCCGGCAAACCGATCATTTGTCCGGCAATGAAAATATGGAAGTTATGGCACCTCGCGCAGCCGTCCTTCATATTCATGGTTATACGGAGACTTTGATGACCGGTATGGATGACAGAAATATTTACCGGAAATGTTTTTACTGCCTCACCGTCAGTACCGAACGAGGCGAGATACTGATTCCGAACAGAGTCAATAGGATGTCTGGAGAATGCCTTCAGTTTCCGTTTTGGTGGATGCCAACTGGAACGACCTGCTTCAAGCAATTCCTTTTCTGAAAAATGCTTATCCATGGTGGAAATAATTGCAGTGTAGTTTTGCCAGTCAATAAATTTTGCCGGGTTTTGCAGATATTCTATGGGAAAGGATATTCGGTGTAGGACAATTTCGGGATTTATTTTTTTCTGGAGCCATAGATCTAAGCACCATGTCAGATTTCGACATGGTACAATTCGCCGATCAGTCAGTTCGTCCATGAATGGATTCCCTTTACGCAATCTGATACTGGATAAGGGATTGCTATAAGTCAACAGCAAGCTGGCAAATACTGTTAATACAGCATTTTTCAATCCATAGTTGAGTAAGCAGAGAGTGTTTATCCGCTGAATTCTGTTTATTCGAACTCTTAACGTGACCCGGGGCAATCATGAGAAATTCACACCTGGCAGTTCAGGTACTGTCTGCTTTGTTATTGATTTTGGTGACAGGAGTGCCAGCTACTCTACTGGCAGGCGAAACGACATCCTCAATTCGTGGCAAAGTCTATAGTGCATCGGGTACTCCGGTATCGGCAGCCAGCGTTGAAGTCACTGATCAGCGTACCGGCATCAGCAGGACATTCGCAACCAATTCACAGGGAACATTCCTGGCCTCGAGATTACCCGTTGGCGGTCCTTACAGGATCACGGTGCTGGACAATACCCTGACCGTCAGATCGATTACCCTGGGTGATGTTTACAATCTGCGTATTGACATCGGTGGTTCAGAGGCCATTGAAGAAGTTGTGGTGTATGGAAAATCATCAGCCATTACCGACATTGCCGCGGGCCCCTCGGCAACTTTTTCAAAATATGATCTTGAAACTGCTGTCGCATTCGAAAGGGACATCAGCGAAGTTTACGGTATAGACCCTCGCCTGAATGTGGATAACGAAGACGATGGTTTTGAGATTAATTGCGGTGGAAAGCATCCCCGTTTCAACAGCATTACCCTTGATGGTGTCAGTCAGAATGACCGGTTCGGATTGAACAGCAATGGTTATTCTACCGCTGTGGGCATGCCGTTTCCGTATGATGCAATTGAACAGGTCGCAGTGGAACTGGCGCCTTTTGATGTGACCTATGGTGGATTTTCCGCCTGCAACATCAACTCTGTCACCCGATCAGGATCCAATCAATGGGAGGGTAATGTATTCCTTGAATACACCAATGAAAATTTCCGGGGAGATTCCATTGGCGATGGTCGGGACTTCAGTACACCGGACTTCAATGATGAGAAATGGGGGTTCACGCTGGGTGGGCCGGCCATACAGGACAAACTGTTCTTCTTTGTTGCCTATGAACAGTCCGAAAAACCCAGGTTCCTGGCCCGTGGTCATGATGGGCAGGGGAGGGGTGATGATCGTCCCTGGTTGAGTAAAGCGAATTACGATCGAATTGTTTCCATAAGCAATTCCATCTATGAATATGATCCGGGAGGGTCTCCGGGTGATGGTATTCAGGAAGATAAAAAATGGATGATCAGAGCAGATTGGAATATCAGCGATAATCACAACCTGGCGTTTATTCACAACTACTATGACGGTTTCCAGGATCGCGATTCCGACGGCGACAGCAATGAGTTTGAATTTGCCAATCACTTTTACGTTAAAGGAGCAGAAGCCAAAACCAGTACCCTCAAGATCGCCTCGAACTGGACCGATGCCTTCTCCACGGAGATTTTCTACAGTTCCAATGTAATGAACGATTCCCAGGTAACCGTGGGCCCGGCAGATTTCGGTGATTTTCAAATCAGTATCGGCCGTGACACGATCTATTTGGGGGCTGATGACTCCCGACAGGCAAACAAACTGAATACTGAATCCGCTTATTTCAGGGCTTCTGTCCAGTTTCTTCTGGGTGATCATGTTATCGGCGGCGGATACGAACGGGAGGATCTGGAAATTTTCAATCTTTTTGTGCAGCACTCCAGGGGTGGTGAATACGACTTCTTTGATGATTCCGGCAACAATCCTGCCTTTTGTGCCGAGCTGACAGCCCAGGGTCGATTTGATGATCCTGAATGTTCCTTGTCCGGTATCGACAAGTTTGAACTGGGACGTCCCAGCCGTATTTACTATGGCAGTGGCGGCGGAACCAATAATGCCAGCGATGCTGCCGCCAGTTTCAGCAACGTGGCCAACAGCCTGTTTCTTCAGGACGAGATTTATTATCCGGGAAGCGGCCTTACCATCGTCGCCGGGTTGCGATATGACTGGTTCAGCAGTTCTGATCGACCAAAATTCAACCAGGCATTTACGGATGTGAACAATGGACTACGAAATGATGCGAACATCGACGGCCTGAGTCTACTGATGCCGCGAGTGGGCTTCTCCTGGGATGCCAGAAGCGATCTTTCAATCCGGGGCGGAATCGGGCTCTATTCCGGTGGTAACCCCAACGTGTGGATTTCCAACGCCTGGAGCAACGATGGCATCACCAATGTTCAAACGCAATTGCGCAATTTCAGTGCTTCCCGCTCGCTGCTGGACGGGTCCATTCCAATATCGGGTGGCAGTCCCGGCAGGGGCATTCCCCAGGAACTGATTGATTCTGTGGCGGCTTCTACAGCCGCAGATGCCAGCACTCGAAGGTTGGTTCTGATTGATCCATCCTACGAACAGCCGCGAGAGTGGAAACTTGCATTGGGAGCGTCCTGGGATTTGCCCTGGTGGGATATCGGGGCGGACATCGATTTTCTGTACACGGAGAACAGGAAAGGGGCGATGTATGTTGATCTGTCGCAGTCGGTAGTGGACACGACATCCAACGGTATACCCGTTTATGCATTCACTAACGGCAGCGACAACCTGATGTTGACCAATACCAGCAAAAAGTCGGAATCGGAAATGTTTTCCGTTGTCCTCCGCAAGGATTTTGAATGGGGAATGGACCTGATGTTGGGTTATGCCCATACCAGTGCCCAGGATGTTGTCCCCATGACTTCTTCTGTCGCCCTGTCAAACTTTGAAAACCTTGCTACCCTGGACATCAACAATCCGGACCCTGGAAATTCCAATTACGTAGTTCCGCATCGATTGACTCTACGCAGTAGTTGGGCCGCCGATCTGTTTTTTGATCTTGAGACTCGCATTACTCTCTATGGATATGCCAGTGAAGGTCAGGCACAGAGTTATGTCATGGGGTCCCAGGACCTTGAGGGAGATGGTTTCTATGGCAGACATCTGCTCTATATTCCCGGTCCGAATGATCCTCATGTGGT
>JAPOOX010000170.1 GCA_026713185.1 Gammaproteobacteria bacterium | reverse complement strand
TGGAAGAGTGGATCAGAACAGTCCACAAGGATAAATCCGATACCCTGTTTGTTATCGTCAGTTTCTTTTTTGAGAAACTGTTACCGGAATATTATGACTCAAGACAGTCTGGTAAGCGTTATGTCGGCAAGATTGAACCGGTACGTATTGGCCGTCGTAAGGACTTTTGGAATCGGTTGACAATCGCTTATCGGGATCTGCTTTTCCAGGATGTGATCAACAGGCAAATCAGGTCCGGCAGCACCAGTAAAGACAGTCTGCTGGAGAAGTACATCGAGAACTTCAGTGAATTGAATGGTACGCTGATGTCAACCAATCCCGTTAACTTCCCAACGTTCAGACCCACGATCGAGACTGCCCTGAACAAGAATATCCAACCCTGTGGACTGATTACGGGCATCGGGGATTTCAAAACAGGACAAGGGCGTTACAGAGCAGGGATCGTAGTCTCCAACATTGACTTTCAGGTAGGTTGCATTGATAACTCGGACTGTACCCGGTTCTGTAAACTCCTTGTGGAATGTGCTGTGCAGCGTTTACCTGTTATCTGTTTTATCTCATCCGGTGGTATGCAAACCAAGGAAGGAGCAGCGGCACTGTTTACCATGGCTGTAGTCAATGATCGCATTACCCGATTCGTAAGAGATCATGACCTGCCCATAATCATGTTCGGATTCGGCAATTGTACCGGTGGTGCTCAAGCGAGTTTTGTGACGCATCCGCTGGTCCAGACTTATTACTTTACTGCGACACGAATGCCGTTTGCCGGACAGGCGGTTGTTGAGTCGAATCTTCCCTATACCTGTCTACTGAGTAATTATCTTTCTTTGACAGATGGCGCCATGAAAGGGCTGGTAAAACACCCGTTCGAGTCCGGTCTTGACGAAGAACTTCGCAATGTGGACCCGGCGCTGCCATTACCTACAGAAACTGTTGAACAGGTTATTGACCGGATCATGAGTGGTGTGTTGACGGCGGCAAGGCCTGTGGTGGTCAATCAGGTTTCGCCGGAAGAGGATCTCATAAGACCGACAAACAGGGTCCTGATCCATGCACGGGGATGCACCGCGGTGAAGCTGGTTGGTAAAGCAAAGGAAATGGAAATCGATATCGTTCTGGTACAGTCCGACCCCGATATGGATTCCGTGGCGGCAGATATGATCCGGGACGAAGAGCGACACAGCCTGATCTGTATCGGTGGCAATACATCCGATGAAAGTTACCTCAATGCGCTCAGTGTTTTGCGTATCGGAGAAGCAGAGGGCATAGATTGTCTGCATCCCGGTATCGGTTTTTTATCGGAAGACCCCAATTTCGCCAAACTCGTCAGGCAACGCAATGTTAATTTCATCGGACCCAAAGTGGTCAGTATGGAGACCATGGGTAATAAATCGAATGCCATCAATACAACAATGAGTATTGGTATTCCGGTGGTGCCGGGCAGTCATGGTATCGTCGAAACAACCGAACTGGCAGCCGAGATTGCAGAAAACATCGGATTCCCCGTGCTGTTGAAAGCTGTACATGGCGGAGGAGGGAAGGGTATTCAGATAGTGGAAAGGCCGGAACAGTTGCACGGCCTGTTCCATCAAGTGACTACCGAGGCCAGGAATGCCTTCGGCAACGGTGATCTCTACATAGAAAAATTCGTGACTTCCCTGCGCCATATTGAGGTACAGATTCTACGGGACACTCACGGTAATACGAAAGTGGCGGGTATCCGGGACTGTAGTGTGCAGCGGAACAATCAAAAACTGATGGAGGAATCCGGGTCAACGATCCTGCCGGACAAACTGAAGAAGTCCGTTTTTGAATACGCCAGGAAAATTGCTGATGCTGTCGACTACACCGGCGCCGGCACGGTGGAATTCATTTACGATATCCCGTCAGACGCAGTTTATTTCATGGAGATGAACACCCGTCTACAGGTAGAACATCCGGTTACCGAAGCTGTCACTGGTATCGATATCGTCAGAAAGCAGTTTGACATTGCTGCCGGTGAATCTATTGCTGATCTGGCCATCAGGGAACATGGATATGGGCTGGAAGTTCGTATCAACGCCGAGAAGGCGGTGTTGGATAATGATGGCAACATATCCTTCGCGCCAACACCGGGAGAAATCACACGCTGTGATTTACCGGAAGTGGATGGCATTGAACTGATTTCCATGGCGTCACCGCAGAAAGTGATATCACCCTTCTATGACAGTCTGATCATACAGGTGATCTGTCATGGCAGTAGCCGTACCGATGCCATCAGCAAGATGCTTGATTACCTCAATCAGGTCACCATTCACGGGATTTGTACCAATGTCAGCTTGATTAAAAGAATTCTGCAGGACGAGACCTTTATCAATGGCAATTACGATACCGGTTATCTACCGGATTTTCTGAATAAACTGGATGCGAATGAACTGGTCAGGGAATTTGAGGAGGCCAGTGGTCATACCGGGGTCACACTGGATCTTGAGATGCTGCAGATCGAAGGCAGCGAAGAACTCAGAGTGCTTTCACCGTCCACCGGAGTATTTTATCGAACACCCTCACCATCGGAGCCGGAGTTTGTTAATCTGGGTGATGTTATTTCAACGCATGATGTACTGTGTCAGTTGGAAGCGATGAAGATGTTCACACCGCTCACCCTCAACAGCTTTGCGGGCGCCACGGGTCCGGTCTACCCCTCAGAGCAGAATTACAGGATCACCCGTATTAATCAGACATCAGGTCAACAGGTCAATGAAGGTGACCTCTTGTTCGTTATAAAGCCTGTAGTGGATGATTGAAAACATGGAAACCCTGCTGGTGCTCTCACGCACCGGTACCATGCTGGAAGCCAGCACCGAATTGCGTATATCCCAGTCTGCTGTCAGCAAGCGAATTGCCGCACTGGAGAAATACTATGACCGGCCACTGATTCAGAAGAAAGGCAGGCGGGTGGAATTGACCCAACATGGCCGACACCTGGTGGATAAACTGGCGCCGGTCCTGTCCGAACTCAGGGATTTGTTCCTTGATGATTCCAGTACCGGGAAAGGAGAATTGATCATTGGTGTGTCAGATGCCATTTTGTCCTCCTGGGGGCCGGCAATCTTTTACCGGATAAAACAGGAAATGCCGGAGATATCGTTTGTGTTCCACACGCATCGAACACCTGTGGTGCTGGATCGCATCAGATCAGGAGAATTCATGGCTGGTGTCTGTACCGGGTCCGATGATCTGGATACCGATTTACAATCGGAGGTATTGACTCAGGAACCCATGGTGATAATCCCCTCGGCTTGTAACCCGATCAAATTCCCCTGGAAAGGTGAGTTATCCGTCATTACCATCGAAGACTACTCCGGCGCCTGGCGATCATTCCGTGACGAGGTGGGTAAATTGCATATTCGCCGGGTGGTATCTCTGGAGTCGTTTTTCAGTGTTGCGCAAATGGCAATAGCGGGTTTTGGTCATGGCATGGTTCCCATCGGGGTGGCTGAAACACTGAAGGTACCGCAAGAATGTCTTATCAACCTGGGCCCCAAAGGTTTGAACAGACCTGTTCGGTTTGTGGCGCGAAAATCGACATATACATTACCTGTTGTGGCTAAATTTTATCGATCCCTTGTCTTGAAATTATAGATTCGGAAACTTAAGGTTCAGAATCAGACTGTACTTAAACTGCATTATAGCGATGTATATTGCCGTGGCAGTCAGTCAGGGTAAGCTGGTTGTCATCGGCTCTCTCTGTAAATCCGATCTGTCTCGCAGGGATGTTGAAAGACCGTGCTATATCAATGACCTCATTTGTTCTTGATGGCGGAACATAGATTTCCATGCGATGGCCCATATTGAACACCTTGTACATTTCTTTCCAGTCGGTTCCGGATGCGGATTGAATGGCGTTGAATACGACCGGTGGCGGGAATAGATCATCCTTGACGAAATGAACACCCGATCCGAACTTCAGGCATTTGGTCTGAGCACCACCAGAGCAGTGGATTATTCCGTTTACTGCATCTGCCATTTCTGCAAGCAGCACCTGAACGACAGGTGCATAACTGCGGGTTGGACTCAGCAGCGCCGCACCAATTGAAAGCGATGAATCCGGTAATCGATCATCCAGTCTCCAGGGACCGCAGTAAACAAGATCCTTCGGCATATTGGAGTCGTAACTCTCCGGATATCGCCGGGCATAGTCATCATGCAACATGTCATGGCGTGCGCTGGTTAATCCGTTGCTTCCAATTCCGCTGTTTTCTGTATCTTCGTAGGTACTTTGCCCTGCGGAAGCAAGTCCAATAATCGCCAGACCGGGTCTGATATCGTTGGTGATCACCCGGTCCTTTTGCATAATGGCTACGGCACAGGAATCGACAACCACAGTACCCGTGAGGTCGCCAACATCGGCGGTTTCACCACCGCCGGAAAAGAGGTCAACCCCGTGATCCCGCATATTTGCCATAAATGCTTCAGTTCCCTGAATCAAGGCGTTGACCACTTCACCCGGACAATTCAGTGCGTTTCGATTGATTGTGCTGGAAAAGAGGATCCGGTCATTGACGCCGACGCATATCAGATCATCCAGATTCATGACGATACTGTCCTGGGCGATTCCATGGAATACAGAAGAGTCACCGGTTTCCTTGTAGTGCAGATATGCGATGATTGATTTTGAACCACTGCCGTCTGCATGAATGACATTACATTTATAGGGATCCCCCGAAAGAAAATCCTCTGTTATCTTGCAGAATGCACCGGGAAAAATGCCGTCATCGAGTTTGTCCACTGCATCATGTACTTCAGTTTTGTCAGCGCTGACCCCGCGTGCCTGATAACGACTTGTATCGGCATTCCTGTTCCCGGAAACCCGATAAACAGAACGGTCTCTGGCTTCAACAATGCCCCGAAATTCCAGTTGACGATATGCCTTCGCTACCGTATTGGTAGCGATACTGTTGGCATGGGCAAGAGACCTGATACTCGGCAGTTTTGAATCAGGCATAAGATCACCAGAATTGATCGCAAAATGTATCTGATCCACGATTTGTCTGAAAACGGGTGTGGAAGCATTTTTATCTACTCTGATTTTCATATTGTTTCTCAAATCTGTATTATAGATAGGATACAGATAGTTTCAATAGATTGCAAAATGCGCGCGCAAAGCCATACCTGTGGCTATAATGCGCACTCCCGAACTGGAGATAAGATGTTAGCGATTGTCGATTATGACGCAGGGAACCTGCGCAGTGTTCAGCGAGCCTGTCTCCGGGTAGGACTTGATGCAACCATCTCGGCTGATCCGGAGGTAGTGGTCAAGGCAGAAAAAGTTATTTTCCCTGGTGTGGGTTCCGCTGTCAGTGCAGTAGATACATTGCAGTCCCGTGGATTGGACCAGGCTCTACTGGAATGCTTTCAATCCGGCAAACCCATTCTGGGAATCTGCCTGGGTCTTCAGATTGCCCTTGAATATACCCAGGAGGGTAACAAACAGTGTCTGGGTATCGTTGCCGGCGCATGTGAACGGTTTTCTTTCACGGATAGAACCTTGAAGGTCCCTCATATTGGCTGGAACGAACTGGAAATTGTCCGTGATCACCCCATGCTCAAATCTGTTCAGAGTGGAGACGAATTCTATTTTGTACACAGTTACTTTGCATGCCCGGAATCGCCCGATCATATATTCGGACAAACAACATACGGTGATACAACGTTTACCAGTGTACTGGGTCGGGATAATTTTTTTGCCACACAGTTTCACCTGGAAAAAAGTGGAGAGACCGGACTCCGTCTACTGTCCGGATTTGCAGAATGGCAGGGGGATTGACGGCATGTTGAGTAAACGTATTATTTCTTGTCTGGCAGGAGGATTGACGGCATGTTGAGTAAACGTATTATTTCTTGTCTGGTAGGAGAATTGACGGCATGTTGAGTAAACGTATTATTTCTTGTCTGGATGTTCGCGATGGCCGGGTGGCGCAGAGTGTA
>JAPOOX010000032.1 GCA_026713185.1 Gammaproteobacteria bacterium | reverse complement strand
CCAAGAATTCCACCATCGCTGTTTTTTATCAGCACACCTCCTGGAACTGCGACTACCCTGCCCTGAGCAAGTGTAGCGAAAGCACTGAACAATGTAGGGGCTGTATCGGGCTCATTTCCGAGACGTTCGGCAAATACACGGCTGTTGGCGCCAAGACCGAGTGCCCCATAGGCCTTACCCTCTGCGATTTGTGTTCGCAGGATCCCGGCGCCATCTTCGCGTAACACGACTTTAGGGTGTCCACCGGCATCCAGAACAGATACGGCCAGCGGCAGGCATCCGGTATCCCTGCCTTTTTCCAGGGTTGCATTGGCGATGATTCGGGCATCCTCCAAAGTTAGTACAGACATGTTTATTCCTTATTTACTGAAAAGCGACTGTTTTGAATAACCTACTCTCAACCTTGAGAAAGGAGATTACAGTCACGTCCCTGAATTGTCGACACGTCGACTGGAGAATTTGATGATCTGAATCGCACAGCGTAAAAAAAGAACGGCGGTTTTGTCATTAACCTGTATCATGGAATCGGAAGGGTAAATAAAAAAATTCTGGAAGAATGACGACTCGATTACAGTACCTGAACCGGATGGGCATCAGTGTCTGGGTACCTCGCGAAACTGAGATATCAACTCATGTCGTATCCAGTGAACCAGACTCGGTGCATGAGGCTTTCACAGATGCTACCATCAGTTACCAGTGCCTTGTTTACGAAAGCATCGGTCTTTGTTATTCCTGCAGATTGATGGATAGTCCAGGTCAATCCGGCATCAGGCGATTTTGTGACGATGTTGCTTTTGCAATTCAGAAGAAGAAGGTCACACCAGAAATCATTGATCTGAACTTCCACATGGCAGACACCGGTACTGTCAATCCAACACGTGAATCAACAGGCGAACCCTTACATCAGAATATCCAGCAGCTACCTGAACGGGTGATAGTATTTGGAGAAATACCTGCAGATTTTGCGCCTGATGTGGAAGAAACCACTGTCGGCAGCAGCTACCAGGTTGATGACCGGCGAATCCTGGTGGCTGAGGACGTTCAATCCCATTTAGGCAGTGTGGAGCGGAAAAAAGCGCTCTGGGCTGCCATCAATCTGGCGCCTTCTTTTATTAACCGGTAACCAGTGAACCTGCACGCTGCAGGATCAAGAGCAGATTGAGACACTACGGGTAATTATATACTGTTTGCTGACAGGTAAAGCACTGGCCCTGGGGAGATAATCAGAAGAGTTTTATGGCGGCGATGATTACACCTGCGAGGGCGATCATTGTCACAATTGTTTTGTTGGCCTGGCCAGCGATTTCAACCTTTAGTCCAGCGATTTCTGCCTTTAGTTCTGCCTTTAACTCATTGAGGTCAGATGTCTTCGCGACCGCGCCGTGCAGGCACTCGTCCAGTACAGTGACGATCGCGTATGCGTGATCTTCCTGGATGCCGCCGGCTATTAGCGTGTCGGTGGCGTGTCTGGTGTCGAAAAGTGGTGTTTCCATGCCGGTCAGTATAGCACGCTTGTGCTGCTGAACAACGCAACCGAGTCATGGATTCCGACCAGGACGCAAGATATTTCATCCAGGAGGGTTCGCCTTTGCTGTATGGTATAGTAATCCTGACGGCTACTCGCTATCCTTCCCACACCTAATGTAATGGGTTTGACGCATTATCTGATCAGTTTAAATAAACTACCAGGGAGTGGCTCCTAAAATCATGACTTTTTCCGAGAACAAACCGCTGGAACAGTGGCTGGCTCAGGAGACACCGGAAACGGTTCTTGAGCCGGAATTGCCAATCATCGACCCCCATCATCATCTTTGGGACCTGCGCACCAGCAACATTGAGCCGACGGCAAGTTTCCGGCAGAAGGTCTATTTCTGCGAGGAAATCACAAACGATATTCAGAATGGCGGACACAACATCATGCAGACGGTGTTTGCACAATGTGGCGCCTTCTACAGGGCTGATGGTCCGGATGCAATGCGTTGTGTGGGTGAGACTGAGTTTGTGCACGGGATTGCGGCGATGAGTCGATCCGGAATGTATGGGACAACCCGACTCTGCACAGGGATTTTCAGTACGGCGGACTTACGTGCCGGCAAAGAGGTCGAGCCGGTGATCCAGGCTCATATTGCAGCTTCAGAAAATTTCCGGGGTATTCGCAGTGCCTTTCCCCGGAATCTAAACAGGGAGTTTCTCGAGGGTTATGCTGTTCTTGGCAAGTATCATCTCAGTTACGATAATTATTCTCCCGATTATGAACGCCTGCCGACTTTGGCAAGACTTGCGGGGAAAAACCCTGAAGTGCCTGTCATCGTCAACCACCTTGGTGGAAGGGTCGACCCGGATGCCGCACCCGACGCCATTAAAAGGTGGCAGGATTGCATTGACGCGATTGCCGCTTGTCCCAACGCGGTCATGAAGGTGGGTGGCGCCCAGCAACGTGTCGGTCCCTGGGAACCACCCTTTCACATGCATCGGCGGGACAGACCAATCGGGTCGGAAGAGCTCTGCGAGTTGCTCTATCCATACTATCTATACGTCATTGATGCCTTTGGGCCAGATCGCTGCATGTTCGAGAGTAATTTCCCGGTAGACAAGGAGTGCGTTTCCTATCGGACACTATGGAACGCATTCAAGCGCATCGCCGCTAAAGCCGGGCTGAGTGAAGCGGAAAAAACACAGATGTTCAGCGGTACTGCGGCACGCGTTTATCGGCTTTGACAAACGCTTAAACTTCCTGGATGGTGACCAGACCCTTGTCACCGTCAATCGTAATCCTCTGCCCGCTCTTGATCCGCTGGGTGGCATTGCCAATACCCAGAACAGCGGGGATGCCATACTCGCGTGCAACGATGGACCCGTGAGCCAGTATGCTGCCGATATCCGTCACCAGCCCCGTCGCGTGCGGGAACAGTTGCGTCCAGGCAGGCGTGGTTAAGGGACATACCAGAATCGTGTCAGGGGTCATCTTGTCAAAATCGTTTGGTGTCATGATTACGCTGGCGACCCCGGTAACAGTTCCCGGCGATACTGCAAAACCACGCAGGGTGTTGGTCTCTCCCTCGTTACTGCGTAATGATGAGAAGGGGGTTTTTGCATCTTTTTGCTTCAATGGTGGTATCGCCGAGGGCTGATCCATACGAAAACGCAGGGCTCTGAGTTCCCGCTGTTCAATAGCCCTGGCGCCAAGTTCCGGCAATGCCTGGTCATGGCTCTGTGCTTCGATAGCAGACTGCAGATCGTCACTGGTGAGGTAGAACACGTCATCCGGTTGACCAAGGGTCCCTGTCGCCACCAGTCGCTTACCCAGCTCCAACGCCCAGGGTCTGAAAGTGGACCATGCAAGACCCATGTAGAACAACGCGGCTTCGCGGGTGGGGTAGTTGATACGAGCTGTCCAGTAAAGCCGCAGGAATTCGATGCGCTGTTTGCCTTTGAAGAATTTCAACGCTTGCCGGAACTTGGATCGGCGCTGTCTGGCAACTGTTTTCTGCCTGGTAGCAAGGTCGTAGCCTGTATTTCTCACCATCGCCTTCAAACTCATGACAAAGGGCAGTGGTTCTTCTTCCAGGGAAGGTTCGACAAAGTCGAGATTGAATACCTGCCGGCCATAGTCATGCAGGTATTTTTTAATGGCCGCGTGAATCTGCTTGCCTTCGGGATGTCGCTCCAGTTCATCGAGCAGGCGGGATACCGGTGTGATGATCACGAGTTCGTACAGTGAGCGATTGCTCCGGATCCTTTCGGCTATAGAACGCATTGCTGATTCCGCATCCAGAGTTTTTGAGGTAAATCCGGAAAGGAAAGTGCCACTGATGAAACCCTCGTCCGGCGCATTCTGCTCCAGAAATGTCTGAAGTCCCCCATCAGTCATCTTGGCAGTACCGATAATCGAGCGCAAAGCCTGCCAGTACCGGGCTTCTGCAAAATTGAGTGCCTTCATGCCGGCAAGCAACTCCTCCCCGGTAGCCTGGGTCGGGTCGATTTTTTGCCAACGTTCGATAACTGCGAGATATTCCGGGAGTTGCTGTTTTTCCCATTTTCTGATGGCAGGAAACTTCCTGAATGTGCGGAACGTACGCATCAGTAAATAAAAAACATGTAACGGGCCTCCTTTCATTTCATCGATCATGAATGACGGCATGCGGATGGCCTGCATGAAATTGGCATACCAGGGCAGTTTGACCTGCTCCTTGCGGACTTTACTCATGTGATTTTGCCAGTCGCTGTTCCTCTCATTGTAGAGAGGCTGATAGGCATAACCATTGACGGTGGTCACCACAAAATTTTTCATCCAGTTTTTGGTCAGCCTGCCGTTCCACTTCCAGCCCTCCGGCCATGATTGTGTGTCATAGATGGCACGCAGATACATATCCTCGAACAGCGGACACAATGGATCCGGCATGTTCTCCGCCACCTGGCGCTTCAACAGTTGTGCGCCAGGAATCTCCGGCCAGTTGACATTCCGGAGTGGTTCCGGCGGCAGGTTGGTTATGGGTCGGGATTGCAGCAGCCACAGTTTCCCATCAGAGATGGCCCATTCGATATCCTGGGGCACGCCATCGAATTCTGTTTCGACCCTGATCGCCAGTGCTGCCAGTTCAGTCAGTGATTCTTCGGATAGAGAAGAGATTTCTTTTTGCTCCGCCGGGACATTCTCGATACGGGTACCCTGTTCACCGCTGGAAACGATCATTTGCGCCTTGGCGCCGATAGTGGTTTCTTTTGCCGTCAGTGTGTCGCGATCGACAATATAGGTATCCGGTGTAACTCTGCCGCTGACAATGGCCTCGCCAAGACCAAAACTGCAGTTAACAATCATTTCTGATCGATCACCACTGGCGGGATTGGCAGTAAACAGAATGCCGGAGACTTCCGACGGGATCATAATCTGGACGACAACGGCCATGGCTACCGTATTCTGACCAATGTCCATCTCATGGCGATAGTTGATGGCCTGAGCTGTCCATAGAGACGCCCAACATTTTTTAACCGCCTCGGAGACCTGGACTCCGCCTTTTACGTTCAGGTAAGTTTCCTGCTGGCCGGCAAACGACAATTCCGGCAGGTCTTCCGCATTGGCGGAGGAACGTACTGCAACGGCTGGATTGCCAGGAAGCATGTAATAGGCGCTTCCAATGTCTGTCAACAACTCTGCAGGAAGTTCCTTGTCGGCAAACAGTCTGCCAATATTCTTAGATGCATTCTCAAACGATACGGCGCCCTCGACGATTTCCGGTTTGGCGAGTTCCAGTATTTTTGCCTGAAGATTGTGGTGCGCAACAAAACACCGATAAGCCGATGCGGTTATCTGGAATCCACCGGGAACATCAAAACCGGCATTGGCCAGGCGTGACAGGGATCTTCCCTTACCGCCGACAATTTCCAATCCATTGTTGGTGGTATCAAGTGCTACGGTAAAACTATGTTCCATTGGGTGAGTCCTGAAGTCAGTGTAATGTGTCAGAGCAAAGTGCCAGAGTATAATTCAATCAGAACTGCAACAGATCTCATGGAGAGCAACGCTCTGGAAACTTTGTTTACCCGTGAGGGATTGCGGTACCCGCACCGTTGTGTGATACCGGATTCTGTGGCACACCAGGGAAGATTTCCCTGAACAGACTCAGCATGTTCATGGTGGATCGCCGATCCGAGATTTCATGTAATCTCCCAGGGCCACCGAGTGTAGCAGGCAGGGCAAAACCATGTGGAGTCTTCGCATGGTGATGAAAGCTCCAGTCCACACCAGCATTATCCATTTCCTCAAAGAATCGTTTTTTGCTTATATCGGGAACCAGACTATCCTCCGCACCGTTCTCAATAAAGATGACTGTATTGGTATTGTACTGGTTTTCACAGGTTTTCATGGGTGGCCGTTCAACATCCATTTTACCCGGATTGGGATCTTCTCCTGTCTGCAGCAGTCCATGAAAGGAAACCACACCACCCAGGTCCAGTCCACCCCTGACAGCCTCAATGACAGCAGCGCCACCAAAGCAGTAACCAATGGCAGCAGCCGAAATCGAAGAGTCAACAGCGGCATGGGCAAAGCCATGTTCAAGCCAGGTCCGGAGTAATGCCCGAAATTTTTCATGGTCATGGTCCAGCGCCACCATGGCTTTAAAACACATGATCTGGAATGCATTTATCTGGCTTGCATCAGTTGGAAACAGTCTTTCATCTGCAGGAACTGTGTTGCCGTAAAGGTCGATGGCAAGACCGGCATAACCGACACGCGCCAGATACTCCGCGACATCGACATCGAAGAACTTCAATCCCTGATAGTTATGGATAACCATAACCAGCGGTCGCGGACCTGCGGATTCAGGAGGCGCCACCAGGTGACCGAGATAATCGTTTCCCCGAAAGCTGAAACTGATGTCTGCACGCTGCAGATCTGGCGCCGGTGGCCAGGAAGAAATACTCATTGCTTGGTCCCTGTGACATATAGGTTGATCAACTCACTATATCCGAGATGCTGATACCTCGCCACAGTGGCAGGTGATTGGATACCCGTGTACTTGGTTAAGGATGTTCAAAGATAGCTGTCAGGGAGAGATATCAGTAAACTGTTCCCTGATCAGTTAACTGGATACAAGGTATCGATTATGTGTGATGACAACACTGAAGCGGATCTGGACCGCTTGATTCATCAGGAAAAATTAACCCGACGCACGTTCAATACACTCACGGCCGGTGCGGCAGTGAGTGTCATTTTGCCCAACACGAGCAGTGCCGCAGCCTTTACGGAACAGGAAGTTACAGCCAGTACTCCTGATGAAGACGCTACCGTAGCCGAACAAGAAACTGCCATCGGCACTCCTGATGAAGACGCTACCGTAACCGAAAAAGAAGTTACTGTCGGCACTCCTGATGGTGATGCTGATGCCTATTTCGTTCATCCCGCAAAAGGCAGGTCACCGGGGGTTATCTTATGGCCAGATATCTTTGGTCTCAGACCTGCTTTCCGGCAGATGGGCAAACGCCTTGCCGAATCGGGTTATGCAGTTCTGGTGGTAAACCCCTATTATCGAACCGCCACTTCTCCCGTGGTCGCTGAAGGTGAAGACCGGCGTAAGGTTTTTAAAATGGCGCAGACTCTCTCGGCAGAAACCACCACCACAGATGCAAAGGCGTTTGTCACCTGGCTGGACAATCAGGAAAGCGTTGATTCAACTCGCAGAATCGGGACCATGGGTTATTGCATGACCGGACCGTTCACCATACGTACAGCTGCCGCCGTACCTGACCGGGTTGGAGCCGCCGCATCCTTCCACGGTGGCGGACTTGTTACCGACAGTGACAGCCCACATCTGTTGATCAAGGATACGGAGGCGGAATTTCTGATTGCCATCGCGGACAACGATGATCAGCGTTCACCGGAAGTAAAGGAAATCCTGAAGCAAACCTTTGAGGACACCGGCAAAACTGCTGAGGTGGAAGTGTATAAAGGCGCCATGCACGGCTGGTGCGCACTTGATTCCAGAGCCTACAACCAGGAAGCTGCCGATCGTGCCTGGGCCAGGCTGCTGGTCCTTTTGGAGCGTACTCTTGTCCAGGGATGAGAGGCACACAGTACAGGTCCGGTAGATTTCAGTAAACGGTGCCTGATTGGCGCGTAGCATCAAATCGCATCAACGTTTGGGGATACCGTAAAGATATCGGGTATTGATCTCGGTCTCGTTGCCATCCGGGTCGATCATGAACAAGGTTCTGCCTTTGCCCCGCTTACCCATTGGTCCACGGGTAAAGATCTGGGAACCGACAGCCCTCCCCGCAATCTCATCAAAAACATTCTCTGTCACCGTGAACGAGAAGTGCATCGGACCTCCACCCCGGTGCCGCCCCGAATGCCCATGAACCTGCAGCACCACATGGCTGTGTTCACATTGCAGATAAGCACGTTGATCGTCCCGTTTGACAACAGGAATCCCCAGCACTGAGTGATAAAAATCGACTGCCCTGGCCAGGTCTTTGACATCGAGAAAAATCTCTTCTATACCAATAACGCCCATATAATTTCACCTTTAACCATCTCTACAATCCCGTATACCCAACAATCTGGATTATCTTCGTCATGTTTGATGATAGCTTGTTTCATTAACGAGTGTGTTCGCAGATGGCTGCCCGGGAACCGCGACCGTAGCGATGGCAAGACTGATTGAGTCATATTTTTTGGTTTGCCTGCTCATCCACCTGCAATCGTGCCCAGCGATAATCCGCTTTACCGCTGGAACTACGCATGATTTCATCACGAAAGATGAATGCCTTGGGAAGTTTGTAACGAGAAATATGCCGGGAACATTCTTCTATTAAACTGTCTGTGGTTGCATCATAATCACTGCGTAACTGAACAATCGCCACCACTTCCTGTCCCCAGCGTTCAGAAGGACGGCTGGTAACCACCGCATCGTACACGGCGGGATGATGTTTTAACGCCTGTTCCACTTCCTCGGCAAATATTTTCTCACCACCTGAGTTTATGGTTACAGAGTCGCGTCCATGGAGTTCAAGTGTACCGTCATGCAGCAATCGCACTCGATCACCAGGAACCGAGTAGCGGGTTCCTCCAACAGTAACAAAAGTAGCCGCCGTTTTCTGTTCATCGTCCAGATAACCCAGTGGAATATGGCCACTTTGAGCCCACCAGCCAAGTCCTTCATGACCCGGCTCCAGTATGGCGTTCATGGACTCATTCAGAACGGCATTGTCTTCTTTCATCGTAAATTGCCCTGTAGCCGCACCACTCTCCTTATTGCTGATGTGCTGTGCCTGAGTCCCGGTTTCTGAAGACCCGGCCGCGTCCAGTATATTGATTCCCGGTAACAGGTCGAGCAGTTGTGCCTTGATACTGGCAGTGGTCACCGCACCGCCAGTGATGATGTTTTTGAGAGAAGGTATGGCCCGCGGGTTGTTGACCAGGGCATCCGCAATGGGGCGGCCAAAAGCATCTCCAACGATCATGAGAACATCTGCATTTTCCCGGATGCACGTGTCGATAATGTCATCAGCATCCAGTCTGCGAACATTGCCTGGCACCACAACGGTTCCACCACTGTGTAAAGCCTGGTAAGCCACCCATGAACCCGCGCCATGCATAAACGGCGGCGCCGTCAGAAAGCGGTGGTTGACTCGTTGAGCGCGCTCCTGGAACTCTTCGAGTGAAGAGATGATCCTGCCGCGGGAGGTTTTACCACCAAGGGCAGCGACGAGTATGTCTGCCTGACGCCAGAGAACACCTTTGGGCATACCGGTTGTTCCACCGGTATATAATATATAGAGATCGTCCGGCTGCCAGTTGACGTCCGGTTTGTCCTCGCCGGCACTCGATAACGCGGTCTGGTAGTCGATTGCACCCGGCAGCAGCGGTACCTCCGGATCATCGTCAACCTGTACCAGCAACTGCAGAGTGGGCACATGTTTACGGATCGAGGTAACCCTTTCTGCAAGTGAGGCGTGATAAACCAGCGCCCGTGTTTTTGCATTGTTCAACAGGTATGCGAGTTCTTCGTCGACGTACCGGTAGTTGACATTAAAAGGCGCCAGGCGAGCCTTACAACCGGCAACCATGGCCTCCAGGTATTCATTACCGTTATACAGGTAAAGTCCAACGTGGTCCTGGCCGCTCTGCCAGTCTGCAAGATTCTCACGACTCTCATGACAACCGAGTCCCTGGGACAGAAAAAAATTAGCCAGCCGGCGTGTACGTCTGGTGAATTCGGCATAGGTGATTCGCCGGTCTTTAAATACTACAGCTTCCCGCTCAGGCGCCACCTCGGCTATCGCCTCGTTCAGTGCCGCAAGATTCAATTCCATCATTCCAGGTCTCTTTGTTACAAACAAATGGGGTGGGAGTAAAGTGCCGGAGTAAAACGCAACATCGCCGCATAGGCAAGACGTTTTACTCCGGCACTTTACTCCGACCCCATTTGTGACAGCGCTTTATGACAATGGCACTCTTTCAGCACATCGTTCAGTGTTTCATTGTCAGATACCTGCTGGTATCTCGTCTTTAGAACCGCCAGTGACCTGGCATGGTATTTTTGCGGTTTCTGCCGCCAGGTCTGCCCGTTCAGAGTCACAGTGAATTCCTCATCGCCATTGGCAATCGCCTGACTGTTGGCGACACTCCAGGGGAGGAACAGACCGCCAGTCTGGCGAGTCAGAAGCGGCATAAGACCGGGGGCCAGACTTGACCATGATTCAAATTCCCCAAGGTTGACAGGCCAGTACATTCGCTGCACCCAGGCAAGCACATTGTGCGCACTGCCATTGATCAGGCTGGCGCCGGTGGGATCAGTCCAGGTGTTACAGATTTGGCCCCAAAGGCCAAAGTCCGCATATGATGGCCTGCCGCCAAACAGATAGGGACGTCCGGCTAAATGTTCATCGAGCAGTGATACCGTGTCTCTGAAGGATTTCTCGATGATGGGTGCAGTCAGTTCGTTGGAACCGACAAACCAGACCCGATTGATCATTCTGTCCAGAACACTTTCCACCATCTGCTGCTTGGCGGCGTCGTCGACATGATATCCGACTATACGCCCGCCAGCGGACAGTTGATCCGCCGGACGTGCCCAGCGCAAATGGAACATCCATTTATTACCCCACTCATCGCCGAATTCTTCCAGTAATATGGAGATAAATCGTGATACAGGCTCCTCCGGGTGAATCGAAGTATCAGGAAATCGCGTTTCCATTTCATCGATGATCGGTGTCGAATCCTGCAATCCGGTTTCTTCCGGCATCACAACCAGAGGGACCAGCGGCAATCTGGCAAAGCGCTGAAATTCTTCCATGTTGTCTGCATTTCGTGGGGTCCACTCATGGGGAATACCCTTGTATCTAAAGTAAGATCGCACCTTGATCGAGTAGGGTGACAACTCTGCACCGAATATTTTATAGGTCATAGTCTTTTCATCTCCTTAACCGAAGTAAATCCCACCTTCCGTGTTTCTGAGCTTGTCCCTCGCAATCACCATTCTATGAACTTCCGAAGGACCTTCACCGATTCGTTTAACCCTGAGTTCCCGGTACCAGCGTTCAAGAGGCATCTCCTTGGCGACACCCATTCCCCCAAACATCTGGATCGCCCGGTCCACGACTCTTCCCGCCGTTTCAGTACCAAACAGCTTGCAGATTGAGGCGTCAACCTTGCCCGATTCACCTGCATCTACCTTCGATGCGGCTGTATATACCAATAGACGAGCCGCACGCAGTTCCACTTCTGAATCAGCAATCATCCACTGTATCGCCTGCTTGTCCTGCAGCATGCCGTCACGGGTGGGTCGTTGTTTTACCCATCCGCAAACCATGTCGAGTGCTTCCTGGGCAATTCCTATGCAACCTGCTGCATAGGGTATTCGCCCATCCACAAGCCAGGTCTGCGCCACATTAAAGCCCTGCCCCACTCTGCCTAAAACATTCTGTACCGGTACCTGGCAATCCTCCAACACGATTTCATAGGGAGACAGCGCCCGGATGACACCTATCTCATTGAATGATATCCCAGGGAAAGTTGGTTCTACGATGAAAGCGGTTATCTGTGGTGGTTGTCCCTTGTCCCCATCGTCAGTGCGGGCAAAGATCACGCCATAATCTGCCCCCTTGGCGGCGGTAATCCACATCTTCCGTCCTCTCAACAACCAGTGATCCCCTTTTTTTACTGCACGGGTTGTGATGTTATTGCGTGGGTCGGATCCACCTGTCGGTTCCGTGATCGCGACAAACGCCCGCATTTTCCCTTCTGCGCAGGGTATGCCGTACTTCTCAATCTGCTGCTCAGTACCACCCCAGATAATGTTTGGCGGCCCGCCCCCAAATGCTCCGAGTGCCGGACTATACGCGCCCAGTCGGCATTTGGCGGATTCTTCAGCAATTATGACGCGTGCCAGACAACTGACGGGATTCCCACCATACTGTTCCGGTACAGTCAGCCTGGTCAGTCCCATTTGTTCAGCCAATCCCCGCAGGTATTGTAAATCCTCCTTTGAGCATCCCGTGGCATCATGAGGCAGCTTGTCTTCAACCGGTTTCACTTCTTCTCGCATGAATCGTCGTATCTGGTCTCTAAGCAAAATCAACTCTGGCGGCAATAAAAATCCATAGTGGTTTCCATCGGGATTGGTTTCGAGTTTACTCATGGTGTTTACCCACATATTTCATCTATTCATCCTGCCGGATTCCTGAATCCAGCCTCTTCGCATTGACAGTTTTGCATACCAGATCAAAAATATTGCTACAGCAACCGGCATCACAATAAACCCCAGGATCTCACCGATGCTGAAGTCGATACCAATACCAAGGGTATGAATCATGGTCACAATAACGCCCGCCAGTGACACCATGAATACAGGGTAAGCCGCAACTTTCCTGAACAATAGCAAAAGACAGCCAATCGCGCCTGCAAAAACGCCGACAGCAAAAGCAGCAGTGGCCCATAATGGTCTGCCTTCTATTATCATGCGTTCAGACTCGCGGTAGGTACTGAGCATTTCTGGATTCATCTGCACCAGAAAATTCACAACCCCCATGACATTCCAGATAAGGAACACAGTACCTATTACCCAAAAACTCCAGTGAATTCCAATCGCAGTTTTATCGTTCATCGAGTAATCCTTTTTTGGTAATAATGGGATCGTAATAATGGGGGCTGTAGATGAAAATAACTGCCCTGGCCGTTGTTCTATTTTCATTTTTCCGATCAATCTGCTTTGGGTTATCTAACATAACGACAAGAATGAGGTAATAATGGGGTCAGAGTCAATTTAGGTAATAGTTTGCCTG
>JAPOOX010000030.1 GCA_026713185.1 Gammaproteobacteria bacterium | reverse complement strand
TGCTGGTGCAAATGAATGCCCCAAAGCCATCTGCGAACACACTCATTAATGAAACAAGCTCTCATAAACATGACGAAGAAAATACAGGTAAGCCGGCCTGTTTGCTGTGCGACAGCGCCGCTCGCGGGGCGAGTTCTCTTTTGGAAACCCGCTGAGGGCTCTATGAGACGAGAAAAATGTTCTTTATGAGATCAGATGTGCCGACATCCTGCGAATCAGACCGGCTGCTGATCAGGCGTCTGGAACTCTATGACGACAAGGCTCTGTATGCCGCAGCACGGGAATCCATCACTGATGTGTTCCCGTTTCTTCCCTGGTGTCATCCTGAGTATGACATCAGTGAAACCAGACAATGGTTGATTACCTCTTTACAGGACTGGGAAGACTTCCGGTCATACGAATTTGCCATTATCCGAAAATCAGATGGCTTGTTTCTGGGAGGTATAGGTCTCAGCCGCGATGAAGATCATCCCATCGCAAACCTGGGGTACTGGGTAAGATCATCTGCCACGAGCCAGGGAATTGCGACCGAAGCCACCACCTGCATTGCACAATTTGGATTTGTTCACCTGAAACTGATGCGCATTGAAATCATTATGAGCCTTGCAAACCAGCCCAGTCAGAGAGTGGCAGAAAAAGTGGGCGCAGTTCACGAAGGAATTCTCCGCAATCGACTGTTCCTTCATGGCAGATGCCATGACGCACACTCCTATTCACTTCTGAGGTCAGATGCAGGGTTGATCTGAGGCACGGAAATGGAAAATGTCAGCATCATCGGTCGATGGAACAGTATCCAGACTCCCATCAAACATGACAAACAAAATCCAGGTAAGCCGGCCAGTTTGCTCCGCGACAGCGGCAGGACGAGTTTTGGCCCGCTGAAGGCTCTGTTAATCAGCCACCAGCACCAGGGTTCCAGTCGTCGACAACGACCCACCGGTACCATTTACAATACAGGTTCCGGCATTGGTCTGTTTACCCTTGATACCGTTTACACCATCTTCCGCCGTGCCTGACAGTTGCCGATAGGCTTCAATGAGCAATTGCATGCCGTACATTCCTGAATGGTTGAATGAAAGACCACCTCCATTGGTATTAATTGGCAAACGTCCTCCCGGCGCCGCATATCCATCTTTCCATAGTTTGTATCCTTCACCCCGCGGAGCCAGTCCCACCATTTCTGCCGTCAGGGCGGGAGTGATCGTAAACGAATCATAGAGAAGCGCCAGTTCCATGTCCGCGGGTCCAAGTCCCGCCATCTCATAGGCTGTCCGACTGGATGCAAATGCCGAAGTGGCAGTGAAATCGTCCATCTCCAGCATATTCGAGTGGCTCATGTTCTCACCAGCGCCTGCAATCCAGACAGGATTGGTCTTGAGACATCGTGCGATTTCCGGTCTGGCAATCAATACCGCACCACCATGATCTGTAACCAGGCAGCAATGCAACATCGTCAACGGCCAGGATATCATTCGGGCATTATTTACGATATCTGTAGTTATTGGACCGCCGAACTCGTGCGTCTCCCTGGAGAACATCACAGCCCTCGGATTCAGCGTTGCCCAATCCCGGGTTACTACCGCAACATGGGCAAAGTCTTCCGGAGTTGTGCCGTACAGATGGTTGTGTCTGACCATCGCATGAGAGTAATTGGAGGGAGCTCCGGAAAATCCATAGGGTATGGTCATCTGAACAGCGGGAGAACTCGCACCGCCACCGCCATAACCACCACCGCCACCTGATCCAATACGCCGGGCAGACCAGCCATTCTGACCATGAGTCACCAGAGCAACATCGATGACGCCTGCATGGATCGCCATGAGTGCGTGATGCACATGGATCTCGAATGAACATCCACCGACCGAAGTGGTATCAATGTACTTTGGATGTAAGCCCAGATGTTCCGCAATTTCTGATGACATGCCGGTCGAGAAGATTCCCTCAATGGCAGAGATTGGAATGCCAGTCTGGTCGCTGACATTTTTAATTGCCTCGATATGGAGTTCAAGGGAGGTTTTGGGTATCTCCGGATAACCTATCTCATTACTTTCTGCTGCACCAACAATAGCCGCAGCCCTGGATACGCTGGATACCATGACTATTCCTCCACCACGCGCCAGAACGGGATATGGAGATTCTCGCCGGCTTCTTCAAACTCTACTTTCACTTTGCTGCCGATCCGGATAGAAGCCGGATCACGGGCATCGACACCTCTTAACACCGTGACCATTCGATCACCTTCATTCAGATCGATATAAGCGGTAACAAAGGGGACTTCTCCTGCCCATCCACCAAAGGCGCGATGTTGTACGGCGAATGTATGAATGTGCCCTTCACCACTGCCTTTTATCCAGTTAATGTTGGTCGAGTGACAGAAAGGGCAGATATGACGCGGATACCAATGTACACGATTACAGTCCTGGCACCGGGGCAGCATCAGCTTACCTTCCCTGGCCCCATCATAAAACGGCTGGGTCAATGCACTGGGTACAGGCATGGGTTTGTTATAGGCCAAAATTCTGCTCCGCATAATCGAAAGATGACTAGGCTATCAAATGACCGCGATTCGCGCCAGACGGCTGACTCCTTATCAAGCGACTTTGCAGAAAAACTGTTGAACTGTTGAATTGACGGTCCAGTCGATATTGCAGCAATGTTCCGTTGATGGTCCTGTCGACAACCTACCTCCTTATCTGGCACAGTTGGGCTTTATTAAAATGGCATCAACAGGTATGGAAGATTCACTCGAAAAAGCCCTATGGGTTTTTGGTTACGGCTCCATTATCTGGAAGGTGGATTTTCCATTTGAAGCTCGTTGCACTGCCTGCATACGGGGTTGGG
>JAPOOX010000031.1 GCA_026713185.1 Gammaproteobacteria bacterium | reverse complement strand
GGTATGATTTCCAGTGTTCGAAAGTGGGTATTGTCCAGGAATACTCTGGGAGCCATCTGTTTTTCGTAAGCCTCAAGCCACCGGGCAGCACAGAGGCACCATCTGTCTCCCTCTTTCAGTCCGGGAAAGGAAAATTCAGGATGTGGTGTTGACAGGTCGTTGCCGGCAAAACGAGAGTATTCCAGAAAGGTGGAAGTCACTTCGACACATACCGTATGCAAGCCGACATCCTCGGCACAGGTATTACAACATCCATCTCTGAAAAATCCGGTTGCTGGCCGGGTACTGCAGGGAGCGAGTTTCCTGCCATAAACATTTATTGATTCATCCATTTCTATCTGCCGGGTGAAATACTACACATCGTGGACATCGTCGAGATTCACATAGGTTTTTATGCCGTTTACGCGGTACATTCGCCGGTTGATGCGAGGATAGTCACAGATATCGATATCATTACGATTGCCACCCATAAGATAGGTCAGATCGGTGTCAAATGGATTGCGCATGGCATGGGGTAAACTGCCTTGTACGAAAGCCATAAAGTCACCCGGGCCTATTTCAAATTCCTCGTCGCCAATCTCTGCGATTCCGCGACCGGACAGAATGTAGATGAATTCTTCATCGTGATGATGAAAATGGAACTGGGTCGTTTCAAACCCTGGTTCAACCCGTACCAGATGGATGCCGGACCTGGAAAGTCCCAGCAGGTCTCCAAGGGAACGGGTATGACGTACTGCTTTCTCATTGAACTGATGTACCTGGACATTTTCAGGCAGATTTTTGATGGTTGCAGCCTTCAACAGTGGATGTTTCATCATCGTCTTCTCGACCTGTACCGCTTGACGACTGTGTCGTTAGTTCTCTTTTTTCGGATTGGCGCCGGGATTCTGGCCAGATATGGACCTTCCGGTTGCTCACACAGTAGCTTTTCTCCCAACAGATTTTCTATGGCGGGCAGCATGAACGCATCGCTTTCACATACCAGAGAGATGGAAGTACCCATTGCTCCCGCACGTCCCGTCCTGCCGATTCTATGTACATAGTCTTCCGGGTCTTCCGGCAGATTATAGTTAATGACATGGCTGATATCGTCGACATGAATTCCTCTTCCCGCCACATCAGTGGCAACCAGTAACTCTATCTCACCATTTTTGAACTGATCGAGTGTTCTGATTCGTTTCTTCTGTGGCACTTCACCCGTCAGCAGACCGGTTCTGAAACCATGCCGGTAAAGCTTTTCTTCCAGGATTCGGGTCTGATCGCGGCGATTGACAAAGATTATCGCACGGATAATTTTCTGTATGTGGATCAGGTTGAAGAGGACATTGAACTTCTCTGACTCGGTGGTGAGGTATACCAGTTGATTCACTGAATCGACTGCAATCTGTTCAGGTTCAATGGAGATTGTAACCGGGTCAAGCGTCCAGTTTTCTGCTAATCGGCGGATGTCTGAACTTATGGTAGCTGAAAATAATTGAGTCTGTCGTCGTTCTTTACGGGGGGTTTTTCTGATGATGCTGCGGACATCAGGGATGAATCCCATATTCAGCATGCGATCAGCTTCGTCAATGACCAGTGATTCCACCTGGGACAGGTCAACAATACCGGAACGGCAGAAATCCAGGAGTCTTCCGGGTGTTGCAACTACGATATCGACAGCTTTCCCGAGTTGCTGTTTCTGTTTCTCATAATCGATTCCACCGACGACAGAAACTATGCTCATACTGGTATGCCTGGAAAGTTTTACCGCGTCTTCGGTAATCTGCAGAACAAGCTCTCGTGTCGGTGCAATGATGAGGGCAAACGGTGTACCGGCAACCCGCTCATTGAGTTCCGGATTTTCCAGGTGATAAGTAATGATGGAGATGAGGAATGCGGCTGTCTTTCCTGTACCGGTTTGCGCCTGGGCGATGATGTCCCTGCCATCAATGGAATAGGGCAATGTTGCTGTTTGTACTGGTGTACATCGGGTAAACGCCAGATCGTCAATGGCCCGGTTCAGTTCATTGGGAAGATCAAAATCCGTAAAATTCTGTTGCAGGTCCAATATGGCTCCAGTTTCGTCCTCATCGGCAAACAATTTTTTTATGAAATTCATAGGAACAACGGGTTGTTTAAATTGGCTCATTAATCATTATTTTGCGGCATCTTAGCACGAGTGGCATTCAGGCTTCATGATAATGCCTCTACTGGCCTGCAATGGCCGCAGATGGAAATGGTTCTGTAGTAAGCCAGCGGATGTATCACTTCTTGAAATATAACGGTCCAGATGCAAGAATCCTCTTCAATTACGATGGTTACAAATGGGTGATGTACTGTGTATAGTCAGGACGATATCGACAGGGCTGTAGCGGATGGAGCACTGACGCAGGAAGCTGCCGCCTCTTTACGCGACTACACTTCACAACGCAAAGCCACCTCACTGGTTGACGAAGAACACTTCCATCTGTTGTCGGGATTTAACGACATTTTCGTGACCATCGCCGTGTTGCTTGTCTTGTTCTCATGTGCCTTCCTGGGAAAGGAATTGCATTATAACCTGGGTCCTGTATGCGTCGCTCTTTCAGCCTGGGCTCTGGCGGAATATTTCACACGTCGCAGGCATATGGCCCTGCCATCCATCATTCTGTTAATGGCATTCGTCGGCGGTGTTTCCTGGACGGTATTCTCTGTCGCAGGTTCCCAGGTATTTTTCGATGCTGGCGAATCTGGTGATCCAATTGGCGTGTACATCTCCAAAAACTTTTCCTTAATCTTTATGACAACATCTGTGGCCGGAGCCCTGTCCGCCTGGTTACATTGGTGGAGGTTTCGGGTCCCAATCACTGTAGCTGCAGGAATGGCGGCTCTCGTTGGACTACTTGTTTCCTTGACAATGCTACTGTTCTCTCACAATGAGATCAGGTCTGATTTCTGGCTTTCTCCGATTTTGTTTGTTGCGGGAGTAGCTGTTTTCGCCCTGGCCATGCGCTGGGACCTGATGGACATAGAACGCAAGACGCGGAATTCCGATGTGGCGTTCTGGCTGCATCTGCTTGCCGCCCCTCTACTCGTTTACCCGGTATTTAAATTTGCGACAGCGATGGAAGCATCCAATGAGGTGATTTCTGCCCTGGCGGTACTGGCGATTTACGCCGTCCTTGGTATTGTCGCATTGAGTATAGACCGGCGAGCACTGCTGGTTTCAGCTCTTGTTTTCCTGATTGCCGCCATCACCGACCTGGCAGAAGAATTGGGGACAGCAGGACTGAGTCTGTCCCTGTCCTGTCTTATCATTGGTACGTTCCTGTTGCTGTTGTCAGCATTCTGGCAACGTACACGACTGATCATCGTACGAAAACTCCCCGAGAGTCTTCAGTCACAGCTTCCCCCAACTGTACAGTCCGCAAGTTAACCACTGACAGGCAGAGTCACAATTCGCCATGCTGCTACAGGAAGGCAGCTTGTTCAGCTCAATGGCAGTCTGATAGCCTTCTGAACTGTCGGAAATGTTCGTTAACGGAATACCCTGACGATTTCCTCCTCAAACTGTTTCAGTCTCGCGACGTTGCCGGTCTCAATGGCGCCAAAAAAGATTTCGTCGATACCTGCATCCTGGAATTCTCCAATACGGTCGATTATGTATTGTCTGGGACCGGCTACAGTACCTTCGCCATAACGCTTCACCGCGGACTCAATCAGAGACTT
>JAPOOX010000100.1 GCA_026713185.1 Gammaproteobacteria bacterium | reverse complement strand
GAGAGTTCTTCCCGGGTTACGGAAATCTCCTGCAGTTTCTGTTCGTTCATCTGCAGGCTGCAATCCCTGCCCCCCAATGTGATACACCAGTCTCCATTACCCACGACCTGTATTTCCTGGTGCCGTATTTTTTCCATATTGAGTTCGGCAAGAACATTCTTGTTGTCTCCGGCCCCATTGGCCTTTACTTCCGCCAGCACTTCCCTGTACATGGGATCTACCGCTTCGATAGCCTGTTGTAGCCGGTCTTTCCTGTTTCCGGAATATCCCCGTGGTGAATTCAGGATCCGTTGGCCTTTGCCACCTCCACCGCCAACGGCTTTCAGGCGAATACGATGTTCAGGATTCTGCTCAAACAACATCCCGACCTGGTACGCCAGCATCGCGGAAACCTGATCTATGGTAATAAGATCAATCCCCTTCTCACAGGAGGCATTGAGAATCGACTCTGCTATCGCCTCTATAGAATCCGATTGCCCAATATCGACATCCAACTCATGATTCTGCATCAGCCTGACGAGAGATTCCCGGTCAGGACAGCGTTCCAGCAATGTCAGTACAGTCACATTGTCCAGACCCGGTGTTACGGGAATATCCACTGCGAGTGCCGTACGTCTTGCAAGGTCTTTACTGCCTGCCTGCCGGATGGTAGACGATTGTGGTCCTATGAATTTCAGTCCGGCCTGTTCCAGACTCTGAACAAGCGCCTCGTCTTCCGCCATGAAGCCATAACCGGCAAACACTGAATCATAGCCATGGTCGAGCGCAATACTGATAATCTGCTGAATGCGTTCGGTTCTTTCCTCCCTGGTTGCACCCGTATAATCCTGTACCCGATGCACTCTTGAGGTACTGATCTGCCTGCGCAATTCTGGTGACAGTGCATTGGCATAGGTTATGGAGTCCTTTTCCGAGATCAATATGCCGTATTCGGTGATACCCATCTCTTCAAATACATCCATCGTCTCCATCCGGATCGGTCCACGACAAATAATGAGCGGATGAATATCGATACAGGCAAAGGATCTCTCCCATGCTGATTGACTGCTTCCACGTTGACGATTCTCATGGATCAGAGGATTTATCCGGTTCTGGACAGACATGTGCATGACCTAGTGGAATTCCCTTTGAATACCTTTGAATGGACCTGGTTCATAGTGGTCCAGATGAAACAGCAAGTGTTCTGCCAGCACTTTCCTCAATTCCCAGGGCAATACAATCTGGGAAACCGAACCCAGACTCAGCGCTTCCCGCGGATTCATCAGTTCTTCTTCATAGCGCTTTACCAACAACGCCTCTTCCTCAATCAACCACTGATTCGCCCGGCGTTCCGCCTCTATATCCGGATGTTCAACACTACTGTCGAGTTCTTCTCTCTCCTGGGATATTCGTTGTGCCAGAGAACCCCGCAGCGCTCGCAACTCGTCTTTATAAACAAATTCCACTCCCGGTGGGCCCATAACCGCTACCCGGGTAGCCGGCAACGCAATGACCAGGTCTGCTCCAGTGGGATAATTATTGTAAGACGCATACGCCCCGCCAATGGCATTGCGGATCAGGACCAGGAACCTCGGCGTTCGGAGATCTATTATGGCATCCAGCATGGCGCGCCCGGCCTGTACAATACCCCTGCTTTCCTGATCCTTTCCGGGTAGGAATCCCGTGGTATCTTCCATGAACACTACCGGGATGTTGTAAAGGTTACAGAATCTTATGAATCTTGCATTCTTGTAGGCTGCGTCGACATCTATCTGTCCTGACCCCACGGCGGAATTATTGGCCACAAAGCCTGTGACATGTCCTGCCAGACGACCGAAACAGGTGATGGTGTTTCGTGCCCGGTCCGGTTGAATTTCAAAGTAATCGCCGTGGTCGCAAATCTGCTGAATGATTATGCTGACATCAAACGGTGTGTTAAACCCGGTCGGCGAGTTGAATACTTTCCTGAACAGCAGATCAATGTCCGATGTCCTGCGATCAATTGGATCCAGGGTCTTTTGCCAGGGCGCCAATTCAGAATTATTATCCGGCAGGTAGCGCAGCAGTTCTCTCACTTTCTGCAAGGCTGTAACCTCGTCCTTGACCGTGATATCAGTGACGCCACTCTGACTGTGTACTTTCGGACCTCCGAGATCATCAGCTTCAATATCCTCTCCAAGAACTGATTTCACGACTCCCGGCCCGGTCAACCCAAAAAAAGTCTCTTCAGGCTGGATCAGAAAACTACCCTGACGCGGCAGATAAGATCCACCACCGGCGTTGAAACCGAACATACACATAATTGAAGGCACTACACCGCTGATCTTGCGCAACGCCGTAAATGCCTCGGCATAACCATCCAGGCCGCCAACTCCCGCGGGAACATAGGCGCCGGAAGAATCATTCATTCCCACCAGAGGGATCTTTCGTGAGCCTGCCAGTTCAAAGAGACGTGCCAGTTTCCTGCCGTTCGTGGCATCCATTGATCCAGCTCGAACAGTAAAATCGTGTCCATACAAAGCGACATCGCGACCATCAATATCGACAATTGCCGTGACCAGAGAGGCGCCGTCAAGATTCGGCCCCCAGTTTTGGAACAGTACTTTGGGGGGCTTACTGGTCAGGACAGCAATCCGCTCCCAAACGGTCATGCGGTTCTTCAGATGTTGTCGCTGTATATTGCGCGGACCAGCGGATACAAAGGGTTTCCCGATAATATTCAGTGCTTCCGCCAGGGATTTTTCATAGTTGCCCTGTGTGCCGGAATTATGACTGCCCCCGGAGAATTCCACATTTGCACGGGTAACAAAGGGATTTGCAATGGACGGTATCGGCTTTTTGCCCATGGGTGTTGCCTCAGCCTGAGCCAGAATTAATACCAATGATTATATAGACATACTCTGCCAGTTGCAGTGACCGTAATTCCGGTGCCAGTATCAGACCAGCAAACTTTGTTGTTTTCCATACCGCGAATATTTATCCAACACAGTCAAAGCAGTCATATTGAAGATTCCACGGGCTGACACTGACGGAATCAGTATATGTGCAGCTTTGTCCAGACCATTGAGATATGGACCAATCATACCGGCATTGGAAATAGACCTGCTGAGCCCCAGGGCAATGCTGGCGGCATCCATATTCGGCATAATCAACAGATTAGCCCGTCCGGTCAGATGATTGTTCTGGTAGATGGATGAACGCAAATGCTCATTAAACGCAGAAAGCGCATGCATTTCCCCGTCGATTTCCAGATCAGGGTTATAGCCGCGCAATCGCTCTGCGGCCCTCTTCATCTTGTGGGCGCCTTCGTCATCATAGGTACCGAAATTCGAATGGGAAAGCAGTGCCACCTTTGGTTCGATTCCAAATTTACGGATAAAATCCATACTGTGTTGGGTAAATTCAACCAGTTGGTCCTCATTCGGGTCTACGTTGACAAAGGGATCAGCTATGAATAGTGGACCATCCTGCAGCAATACGGCGCACACTGATGAAACCCGTGGACGCGGTTGATTGGATAGCACCGTTGTAATATCCCACAAGTGATGATCAAAACGACCCACCTTACCGCAAATCACGCCATCAACTTCCTCCAGAGCAGTCATCACGGCCGCCAGTACGGTAGTGTTACTGCGCAGTGTGATCTGTGCTGCTTCAACAGATACACCATTGCGTCCCACCTTATCATGATAAAAACGCCAGTATTCCTCATGGTTATCGGTTTCAAGAGGATCAATGACTACAATATCCCGGCCGATCTCCATTCGCAGGCTGAGCGCCTCCAGCTTGCGTTCGATGACATCAGGACGCCCAAGCACATAGGGTCTGGCTATTCTCTCATCGACTACTGACTGCAATGCGCGCAGAACATCTTCATTTTCTCCTTCCGCGAAAGCGATCTTCGAATCGATATCCATTGCCTTTTCGATTACGGGCTGCATGAATATTCGACTACTGCTGACATAGGAGTGCAGCCTTCGCCGATAGGCCTCAAGGTCCTTAACCGGCCGCGTCGCAACACCACTTGCCATCGCCGCCTCAACCACAGCGATGGGGACCTCTTCTATCAGGCGTGGATCAAAGGGTTTGGGGATGAGGTAGTCACGCCCAAATTTCAAACTTTGACCCGCATATGCTCTGCTGACTTCTTCCGTGGGTTCTCTGGTGGCCAACTCCGCGATGGCTTTTACGCAAGCCTGTTTCATGGCATCGTTTATCTGGGTGGCGCCGCAGTCTAGGGCTCCTCGAAAAATAAACGGGAAACACAGAACATTATTAACCTGGTTAGGGTAGTCGGAACGCCCTGTAGCCATGATGGCATCCGGTCTTGCTGCCATGACTTCTTCCGGCATGATCTCTGGAATCGGATTTGACATTGCCAGAATCAGCGGGTTCTCCGCCATGGATTTAACTGCTTCCTGCCCCAACACTCCCGGCCCTGAAAGTCCCATGAATATATCCGATCCGACCGTTGCATCGTCCAGCGTTCGTGCGTTGGTGGTAACGGCATATTCTTCTTTCCACTCATTCATGCCTTCCTGGCGTCCCTTGTAGATCACACCCTTACTGTCGCACAGGATGACATTATCCTTGTTCATACCCATACTCACCAGGAGATCAACACAGGCGATACTGGCAGCACCTGCCCCTGATACAACGAGTTTCACTTCTTCAAGAGATTTACCCACGATTTTGAGGCCGTTATAAACAGCGGCGGCGGAAACAATGGCTGTACCATGCTGATCATCGTGAAATACCGGAATATTCAAACGTTCCCGCAAACGCTGTTCAACGACAAAACATTCCGGCGCCTTGATATCCTCCAGATTGATTCCACCAAAGGTCGGTTCCAGAGATGCCACTATTTCAACCAGTTTGTCCACATCCGTCTCGTCAATTTCGATATCGAAGACATCAATATTTGCAAACTTCTTGAACAGAACCGCCTTTCCTTCCATCACCGGTTTACCCGCCAACGGTCCGATGGCGCCCAAACCGAGTACTGCTGTCCCATTGGATATCACACCTACCAGATTACCCCTGGCGGTATAATCCGCAGCAGTTTTGTTATCGTTCGCAATGGCCATACAGGCATAAGCAACACCAGGTGAGTATGCCAGCGCCAGGTCCTGCTGATTAGACAGTGGTTTGGTCGGCTGGATGGCGAGTTTCCCCGGTCTCGGTTCCAGATGATACCGCAGCGCGGCTTGTTCCATTGTGTCAACCATGATACTCCTGCTTTTTTGGTACTCGAATCTGCTCAACAAGCGCCTGAACTTCGCGAGGGGGTGGTGGCGTAAGGCGCATGACCACAAGTGATACAGCAAAGTTCATCAACATCCCCAATGTACCTATCCCTTCGGGAGAAATGCCAAACAACCAGTGATCAGCGTTATTTAACTCGGGACTGATGAACTTGAAGAACACGATGTAGGAAAAGGTAAATGTCAGTCCGGTGACCATGCCGGCAATCGCTGCTTCCCTGTTCATCCGGGTGGAGAATATTCCCAACAATATGACAGGAAAAAAACTGGCAGCAGCCAAACCAAAGGCAAATGCCACAACCTGTACCACAAAGCCCAATGGATATATTCCAAGCAACCCTGCGGCAATCACGGCAAGGGCGGCGGCAGTCCGGGCAAACATCAGTTCCTGGCGTTCATTTATCGATGGCATCAGACACTTCTTGAGCAGGTCATGAGAGATACTCGTGGACATCACCAGTAGCAAACCAGCCGCGGTAGACAGTGCTGCCGCCAACCCGCCTGCAGCGACCAGAGCGACAATCCAGTTTGGTAGTGCGGCAATTTCAGGGTGTGCCAGAACGATGATATCCCGATCAATATACAATTCGTTCTCACCTGCGCCGGGTTCATTATCCAGCATTCGCTGCCCCGATTCACCCCTGCCCGTTTCATATACCGGTTTGGTTGGCGCCAAAGCCGCACCACCACGATACTGCACCAGACCATCATTGTTTTTATCCAGCCAGGCTATGAGTCCGGAATTTTCCCATCGGGTAAACCAGTTCGGTGCTTCGGCATATTCCATGCTGTCCACATTGTTGATGATGTTGATTCTTGCAAAGGCGGCAACCGCTGGCGCAGTGGTATAAAGCAGGGCGATAAATATCAGTGCATAACCAGCAGAGATTCGGGCATCACGCACTTTCGGAACTGTAAAAAAACGCACAATCACGTGTGGTAATCCAGCCGTTCCGGCCATCAACGCTGCGGTAATAAAAAACATGTCAACGGTTGATTTGTTCCCCTCTGTAAAGGCAGTCATCCCCAATTCACTGGTCAATCCATCCAGCTTGTCCAGCAGATACATCCCTGACCCATCATCCATAGTGCTGCCAAATCCCAGCATGGGCACAGGATTCCCGGTCAGCATCAATGAAATGAATATCGCCGGTACCAGATAGGCAAATATCAATACGCAATACTGGGCAACCTGGGTGTAGGTAATCCCCTTCATTCCGCCAAGAACAGCATAGAAAAAGACAATGGCCATGCCGATAATGACCCCCATGTTGATGTCCACCTCAAGGAAACGTGAAAACACGATGCCAACACCACGCATCTGTCCCGCAACATACGTAAAAGAGATAAAGATGACACAAACAACGGCGACCAGCCGCGCAATCTGGGAATAATAGCGGTCGCCAATAAAATCCGGCACTGTAAATTTGGAAAATTTCCTGAGATAGGGCGCCAGCAGCAACGCCAACAAGACATAGCCGCCAGTCCAGCCCATCAGATAACGGGCGCCGTCAGCGCCTTCAAAGGCAATTATCCCCGCCATGGACAGGAATGATGCCGCTGACATCCAGTCAGCCGCCGTTGCGGCCCCGTTGGCAACCGGATGAACATGACTGCCGGCCACATAGAATTCATTGGTTGTAGCCGAACGACTCCAGATGGCAATGCCAATATAGAGAGCAAACGAAAGCCCGATGAACAGATAAGTCAGGAACTGTACACTCATGCCTGATCGTCCTCGTCTACACCATGGTCTGCATCCAGACGATTCATACGCCATACGTAAACAAAGATCAGGATGATAAAGAACAGGATGGAACCCTGCTGAGAAAACCAGAATCCAAGTTTGTAGCCAAAGAAACGGAATTGATCGAGAAAATCAACAATCAGAATGCCGCATACGAACGACACCAGAAACCAGACAGACAACAGAGACAGTATCAACACCACATTAGCGCGCCAATACGAATCGTTTTTATCAGACATCGACAGAACCCCACACCACAAGACCCTGCATTATGCAGTTATGGATGGTTGATGACCAATTCGAATTGGTTTGTTGCTGCAGATAATCCAGTGTTGCTTACTTGTTGATACGCAACTGACCCAGAAAATCCATCTTGCCCAGAGGGACACCCTTCATACGCAGGATGTCATATGCAGTGGTCGCATGAAAATAGAAGTTGGGCAGCGAAAATGACATCAGAAAGTCTTCAGCCTTGAATGGAACACTGGATTCTCCCCTCCTGAACTCCATATCTTTGCCCATCAGGGAATTCACCGATTCTCTGGAATACTGTTTCAATCCAGCTTGTGCTTCCAATACCCGATTCTGGAGTTCTCCATAATCAAGCTTCAGTCGGGGAGGCGGCATAAAGACACCTGCTTCGACTCCCTGTAATGCGCCGAGTGAATGATGCGCCACAGAAATAAGTTGGAAACCAAAGGGCAACATATCCGGATATAAGCGTGTCTTCACGACGCCATCAAGATCAATGTCATTTTCCTCACAATGCTCTCGACCCTTGGAGAGATATCCCGAGACTGCACCCAGAATCTGTTGAAAATTAATGACACTGATATCGTAAAGTGAAATAGACATATTAATGATCTCCTGATAACACGCTGAACAGAAGGTAATAACTACCCTTCTTTATAGTTCCAGCATACATTCAAGTTGCCAGGCATCCGGCGGCCAGTGACAACATCTTCTGCACATAGTATGAATGCAAACGAAATTGCCAACAAGTATTAGCCTTGTCCAACAAGTATTAGCCTTGTCCGACGGGTAGGCCGACCCAATTACTTGGGCCAGCCCCCCTGAGAACCGTGCGTGAAAGTTTCCCCTCACACGGCTCAAGCCTGTTAAAAGTCCGGGAAAGACCCGGCATCCGCAGAGAAGGAACGCCTTAGCGGTTTGGACCGACGAGTGG
>JAPOOX010000048.1 GCA_026713185.1 Gammaproteobacteria bacterium | reverse complement strand
TTGGCGACCCCCAACACTACGACCTGGTCTCCGCGGTCAGTTTTCAAATACTGATACTGCTGGGTTTGAGAGAGACCCACAGCGTATTGGACATAGGTTGTGGTTCACTCCGCAACGCCAGGCTTCTTATCCCATATTTAAATGCAGGTAACTATTTTGGTGTTGAACCTGAGCAGTGGTTGGTAGATGAAGGGATCAGGAATGAAACGGGTAGCAGCCAAATCAACGTAAAAAGGCCTACCTTCAGTTTTCGGTCCGATCTTAATGAATTCCCAAAAGAGCAGAAATTCGACTATCTCTTCCTGCAGTCAATCTTCAGTCATTCCGGCCCCGATGTACTGACCACCTGGCTGGGTCAACTGGTTTCAAGAATGCACACCGACAGCCTGATGGTAGGGACATATTACAAACAATCTCAGGATGGTTCACAAACAGGATGGGTATACCCTGGGCTGGTACCCTATCGCCAGGAAACCTTCGCAGGTTTTTTTGAACCTCGCAATATCTTTTTCAACGAAATAGTGTGGCCACATCCCAGGCAGCAGTGGTTCGTGGCTTCCAGGAGCAAGGTTGATGTAGAGCAACTCTCGATTGTCGGAAAACTAATTGCCGAGAGTGTCAACGGAAGATGGCATCGGAGAAAGAAAAGCTGACTGGCGCCCTGAGCAGGATTCGAACCTGCGACCCTCCGCTTAGGAGGCGGATGCTCTATCCAACTGAGCTACCAGGGCACAGGGACATTGTACCAGAACCCAAGGAAAGTCCGATCAACGTCCAGCCTGTTCCCAGCAAAACCAGCCGGGAAAGGGACGTTAAACCAGAATCCATGGAGTATCCGACCAGAGTCCAGCCAGTCCACAGCCAACAACCAGCCAGGAAAGGTATGCATTACCAGAACTTACGATGTATCCGGTCAACATCACTCCTTTTTCTCTGCCAACAACCAACCAGAAAAGGCACCTTATCAAATCCCAAGGTTCAAAATCGTATCGAAAAAAAGCCAACCATCACGACTTTGGTGTAACATTAATCAACACGATTAGTTTGGCTTAAACAGTATCTTGAGTGTGAAACTATGCGAGATACCCGATCATTATTGTTGGAAACAGATTTTCCTTCCCTTCAAAGACTGCAGCTGCAAACGTTACAGGTTAATCTGGGATATCTTTGCAATTTGAGTTGTACGCACTGTCATGTGAATGCCGGGCCGTCACGTACGGAATTAATGGATCGCGAAACCATTGATCTCGTCATCCAGTATCTTGATAAAACGGGTATAAAGACGTTGGATATGACCGGTGGTTCGCCCGAAATGAATCCACACTTCCAGTATCTGGTTGAGTCTGTCAGTGAGATGGACGTTAACGTCATTGACCGATGCAACCCGACGATTCTGATGGAGCCTGGATATGAATATCTGCCGGAGTTTTTTGCTCGCCACAACATCATGGTAGTTGCATCCATGCCCTGCTATCAGGAACAGAATGTTGACAAACAGCGGGGAAAATACGTGTACCGGGACAGCGTTTCCGGTCTTAAAAGATTGAACGCGATGGGCTACGGCAAGTCAGACACCGGACTGGTGCTGAACCTGGTTTACAATCCGGACGAACCCATTCTGCCACCTGCCCAGGATGAGCTGGAACAGGACTACAGGCGTGAATTGAAGTCCAGACACAACATCGTTTTTAATGAACTATATGTATTGGCCAATATGCCAATAAACCGATTCGGCGCCAGACTGATTGCAAAGAATCAGTATTACGACTATATGACACTGCTCCGCAACGCTTACTCAGAGAACAACTTGAACAATGTGATGTGTCGCCATCTGATCAGCGTCGACTATACCGGTCACGTTTACGATTGCGATTTCAATCAGATGTTGTCAATTCCGCTACTCGCCTCTGATAGGCCTCAAACCCATTTAAAGGATCTGATGACTCGTGATATCGAGGGCCTGGATATTACTGTTGGCGAGCATTGCTACGCGTGTACGGCAGGTCAGGGAAGCAGTTGTGGTGGAGCGCTGAATTAATAGTGCCCCCTCTCTCAATAATCATTCCGGTGCTGGATGAAGCTGATCAGATCCCGCATCTGATTACACACCTGTTTGAAGCCTCTGAAGTATCGACCATTAAAGGTGGCAGCAGTAATGATTCCGGCCAGACCCCACACCGCAAATCACACCTGTCTGAAGCACCTGAAAATATTGCTATCGCCGGGAGCAGCAGTGATGAAAATATTCAGATGCCGCAGTTAAAGCAACACCTGTCAGAAACAACCGAAGAAATTGCCGTAGAAGGTGGCGCCAGTAATGATTCCGACCAGACCCCACACCGCAAACCACATTTGTCTGATGTACCGGATTTAATCGCCGTAGACGGTGGCAGCACAGACGAGACCCTGGTGTTACTTTCGCATTCAAATATAAGGGTGATATCCGCTGCAAGAGGCCGTTCAAATCAGATGAATGAAGGTGCGGCAGTAGCGACAGGCGATGTACTGCTGTTTCTGCATGCCGATACGCGTTTACCGCCTGACTATATTGAAAAACTTGCCCTATTTATCAGATCAGGCAAACCATGGGGGCGCTTCAATGTGCGATTTGATGACAATCATCCAATGTTCAGGTTGATCGCCTCAATGATGAACTGGCGTTCCCGTTTAACCGGAATCTGTACTGGGGATCAGGCGATATTCATACGTCGATCCACCTTCGAATCCCTGAATGGGTTTGCGGATATACCACTCTTTGAGGATATTGATTTGTGTAAACGGCTGAAATCTCAGGACTGGCCATTTTGCATTAAAAGTCCCGTGACAACGTCTGGTAGACGCTGGCGAACACATGGCTTCTGTAAAACAATTCTCTTGATGTCGTGGTTGAGACTGTTGTATTTTTTTGGCGTTTCACCGGAAATACTATCTCAAATATACTATAAACCGGACCAGGGGATAACAGATCAAGCGCCCCACAGTCACTGATTACTACCATGAGCCATGAAATATAAAAACGCCCGCATCCTGATATTCTGCAAGGCACCGGTGCTGGGTCAGGTGAAAACAAGACTTGTTCCGATGCTTGGCGAACAGCAGGCACTGGTACTTTACCAGGAGCTTACGACAAGGATGATTTCGACATGTCTTGAATCAGAACTGGCGCCCGCTCAGATTTGGACAACGGAAGATCATGCTTTTTTTCACACTTTTGGGGAATTAGGCAAAGTTGGTCATGTCAGAATCCAGCAGGGAGATAATCTTGGGCAACGGATGCAATTTGCATTGTCTACCGCATTGTTGGAATCTGGCGTACAACGCGCCATTCTTGCAGGCACCGATTGCCCGCCTGTCGATAAGTCATACCTGGACAAAGCTTTGGCAGCACTTGAAGACCACGATGCTGTATTGGGGCCGACGGAAGATGGCGGATATGGTCTGATTGGACTACGGAAAGTGCAGGCTGATTACTTCAGTGATATTCCCTGGAGCACTGATTCAGTGTGTGCCGACACATGCAGTCGCTTTAATCGGAACGGACTTAACTGGTCACTGCTGCCGCAGATATGGGATGTAGACCGTCCCGAGGACATCATGAGATACCAGCAGTTCTGTCAAACGCTACCGAGCAGGTGAGGGTCATTCCGCACGCGGGTAAACATTGATTCAAGCCAATATAGACCTTAAAACTACATCAAAAGGTTATATATATAGAAAAAAACGATGTTTCAGTTATATTAAAATATAATGTAATGTACAGTTCTTATGACGGACCGTTTCAGAAACATCTTCAGCCTCCTGGTGATAGCAGGAATTACAACCTACTTGCTATTGCTGGTAATCTCGTAGCACACGCCTGAAAACCACTCTGGATAAGGTAATCCGGGCATTCCCAGCTCTCATCAAACAAATTGTTTCTTAACCTGGGTTTCGGGGCAGCCACCCCATACGATGCTATCAAACACACACTATTCCCGACATACAGCAGATGGCTTTGGGGTGTTCATTTGATGGAATGGTCCGCCCCGCTTCATTCGCACGGCCTCGTAGGCCAGAATAAGCGTTTCTTTCAATAACACGGAGCGAACCATGACTGATATTAAACGAGTAGGTATTGATTTGG
>JAPOOX010000299.1 GCA_026713185.1 Gammaproteobacteria bacterium | reverse complement strand
TTCATCACAATACCCCGGGAATAGAAAGAGAGGTGATTCCGAAAGAGCTCATTCCTTCACCCGGGGCACTCCACATATCCCCAGGGAGCCTTATAAACCAGGTGAACAGGAAATTGCCCAGATTGAAAATGCTGTCAGTATGTTGCTGCAGCAACCGGAACTTGCCTCTCGATTCACAGAAGAAGACTTTTCTCGTCTCAGGGATGATCAGAACTGCAGGCTACTGATCGAGTTAATGGAACTGATTCTGCAGAGTGGAGACATAAAACCGGCGGAACTTGTCCATGCTTATCATGATAAATCCCGCACCGGGTATCTTGAGAGCCTGTTGTCTCGTGAGCATATTCTGGATGTATCGGAATTCCATGGAGAATTTTCCGGGATACTGCGATCACGTCTTGCAAAATGGGATAAACGTGCTGAGCAGGAGAGCCACAGGAAATTACTGGACAAACCATACTCGTCATTATCCGCGTCCGAACGTGAGAAAATCAAAGATCATCCTCGAAAAAAGCACTGAAAATGGAGAAATCTCCATAGTATTGACGCTGTAGCCGGAAACAGCATTTTCAATCACAGTGAAGTGGAATGACAGGTGATCACTCGCTATAATAGCCTGCTTTGTCATTCTCATACTGTTTAAAGAGGTCTTATGTCGAGCGGATTAGCGCAACAGGAATCACGATTGAAAGAGCTTATCAGCAAGGGTCGGGAACAAGGTTACCTGACTTATGCTGAGGTGAATGATCACCTCCCGAATGAGATTTCAGACCCGGATCAAATCGAAGACATTATCGGTATGATTAACGATATGGGCATAACAGTTCATGAGAATGCACCGGAATCCGATGATCTGATGGTAGAGGGTGACTCGACGGATGAACTTGCTGCCGAGGAAGCCGCAGAAGTACTTGTGGCCGTCGAGAACGAAATTGGCCGTACTACGGATCCGGTTCGTATGTATATGCGGGAAATGGGTACTGTGGAATTGCTCACCCGGGAAGGTGAGATTGTTATTGCCAAGCGTATTGAAGAGGGCATCAGGGACGTCCTGCATGCCGCCGCACAGTTTCCAGGTGTTGTGGAAAAAATCCTTGATCAATACAAGGTGACTTATGGAGTTGAAAGCAAGCTTACTGATATTCTCATAGGCTTTCTTGATCCCACTGAAAATGTGAAACCTGCAGCCCAGATTGTACCGGGACAGGTGAGGGATGAGAAAGATAAAAAGGAAGAGCACAAGGGACCGGATCTGAAACTAGCGGTGGAACGTTTTGAGGCACTGAAGAAGCAGTACACCAAAACTCAAAATTCCATCAAAAGAAACGGTCGTACCTCCGCCAAGGGAACAATGGAATTGAAGAACCTTGGACAAGCTTTCCAGTTTTTCAAATTTGTCCCACGGCAGTATGACAGCGTCGTTGCGATCCCGCGTGAAACCCAGAGGCAGATTCGACGTTACGAACGCCACATCATGAACACCTGTGTTCGCAAGCTCAGAATGCCCAGAAAAACCTTCCTGAAGGAATTCACAGGGAAAGAAGCCGATCTCGGTTGGGTACAGCAACAGATCAGTGCAGGATTCAAGGATTTCAGGAAATATGAAGAGGAGATTGTACGCAGTCAGAAACGCATCCTTCAGACAATAGAAAAATGCGGTCTTGAGGTCAGTGAAATCAAGGATATCAACCGTCGTATGTCTATTGGCGAAGCCAAGGAGCGCCGGGCTAAAAAGGATATGGTGGAAGCCAATCTACGTCTGGTGATTTCCATCGCGAAAAAATATACAAACCGCGGGCTGCAATTTCTTGATCTGATTCAGGAAGGGAATATCGGATTGATGAAAGCTGTGGATAAATTCGAGTACAGACGTGGCTACAAGTTCTCAACTTACGCTACCTGGTGGATTCGACAGGCGATTACCCGATCCATAGCTGATCAGGCCAGAACTATCCGGATCCCTGTGCATATGATTGAGACTATCAATAAACTGTCACGCATCTCCAGACAGATGTTGCAGGAAAAGGGCCGTGAGCCTACTCCGGATGAACTGAGTGTAAGGATGGATATGCCGGAGGACAAAATCCGCCGTGTCCTCAAAATCGCCAAGGATCCGATTTCCATGGAAACTCCGGTTGGTGAAGATGAAGATTCTCATTTGGGAGACTTTCTGGATTCTGATGCCAGCCTTGGTGAAAATGCGTTTGTCGGATCTCCGGTTGATACCGCAACCGACGAGGGTCTGCGGGAAGCCACCCGAGGCGTATTGTCCGGGTTGACCTCTCGCGAGGCAAAGGTGTTGCGGATGCGATTTGGCATTGATATGAACACTGACCACACTCTGGAAGAAGTGGGTAAGCAGTTTGATGTAACGCGGGAGCGGATACGACAAATCGAAGCCAAGGCATTGCGCAAACTCCGACATCCGACCCGGTCCGGTCACTTGAAGAGTTTCCTGGACGAAACTTCTTCCTGATTAATCAGGTACCTGCCTCGAATTAAGAGGGCCTATAGCTCAGTTGGTCAGAGCAGTGGACTCATAATCCATTGGTCCCAGGTTCAAGTCCTGGTGGGCCCACCACTTCATCTTTCTGCCACAGAACCTCATCGACATTCGTCAGTCGTGCACAGGTTCTTGCAGCGACAAACAGGTAGTCGGAAAGACGGTTGAGAAAGCGTAGAGCTTCAGGATTGATATCTTCCTGTGCCCCCAGTGTTACCACACAACGTTCTGCCCGTCGGCAGACTGCCCGGGCAAGATGCGCGCTTGCAATAAGCCGTGAACCGCCTGGGAGAATGAAATTCTCAAGGGGTTGCAGATGCTTATTCAGTTCATCCAGTGCCTGTTCTGTTTTTTCGACATGACGCGAAGTGATGATTTCGAACCCTGGTATTGAAAGCTCACCGCCCAGATCAAATATTCGATGCTGGCAATAACGGAGAAATGACGTCAGAGATGCAAGGTCCGTATTACCTGAAATCCGCATTTCCTCAATCAGCATACCCATTACACTGTTGAGTTCATCAACTGTGCCCATGGCTTCCGTGCGGGGATGATCTTTTGAGATACGGGTGCCGTCCCCAAGACCCGTTTCGCCATTATCGCCGGTACGGGTGTAAATCCTGGATAGTCGCTTGCCCATGTTTTGCCCGGTATTGATCAATAGCTTGACAACAGATTACATCCGACTGACTTGTCGCAGGTGTCAGGTCTGTTATTCTTGCTGAACGATTATAGTGCTTAGTGTAAGGTAATCTCCAGTAATTGGTGAGCATTCAGGGAATATGGAAAGTTAATGCCTTCATTTGACGTTGTATCAGAGGTTGATCTACAGGAAGTGACTAATGCCGTAGATCAGGCAAATCGTGAAATCAGCAGCAGATATGATTTTCGGAATGTTGCTGCGGGATTTGAGAATCAGGATGGACAGGTCACATTATTCGCAGAAGCTGAAATCCAGTTGAATCAGATGGTTGATATTCTGCGAAACAGATTTGTGAATCGTAAAATAGACCCGGGTGTCATGGATATTCAAGAACTGGAGCATAGAGGTAAGCAGTATTACAGGCGTGTTCTTATCCAGCAGGGTATTGAAACTGATCTCGCAAGAAAAATCGTCAAGACGATTAAAGACCGGAAAATGAAAGTCCAGGTTTCCATACAGGGTGACAAGGTAAGAGTTTCCGGGAAGAAGAAAAACGATTTGCAGAATGTGATCTCAATTCTCAGAGACTCGGCATTCGACATTCCACTTCAATTCAATAATTTCCGGGATTGATCTTGAGAGATCAGAAGAGAGTCTCATGGTGGGAAGCGCTGACAATCTATTCAAACAAACGCGTCATTGCAATGGCATTTCTCGGATTCTCGGCCGGGCTGCCCTATCTGCTGGTCTTTTCCACCTTGACTGCATGGCTCCGGGATGAGGAAGTCAGTCGCAGTGCAATCGGCTTCTTTGCCTGGGTAGGCATTACCTACTCCATCAAAGTGTTCTGGGCTCCGATTGTGGACCGGGTACCCATATTATTTCTGACACGTAGACTGGGTCAAAGGCGGAGCTGGATGCTTCTGGCGCAGATTGGTATCGCTACCGGATTGATACTCATGTCCCGGATTGGTCCCCAGGACCTGATTTATCTGTCATTGTTTGCACTTCTGGTAGCCTTTTCTTCTGCAACCCAGGATGTGGCAATTGATGCGTATCGAATAGAAGCCGTTGTGGATGAGTATCAGGGGGCCATGTCTGCAAGTTACATCTTTGGATATAGGATTGCCTTGCTGGCAGCAGGCGCTGGATGTCTTTATCTGGCCGAATATGTCAGTTGGACTTTTGCTTATCAGGCGATGGCAGCATCAATGCTGATTGGGATCCTGACGGTCTTGTTGATTGCAGAACCAACCCGTGACACTGCAGACAGGCAAGTTGAAGAAGCCCTGTTGTCCAGGATGTCACTGGGACCGGTTCTCGCGTGGTTCGCCAGGGCGGTAGTGAGTCCATTTGTCGAATTTTTTAAAAGGAACGGTCAATTTGCAGTTGTCATTCTGTTATTCATTGCGGTATTCCGACTAAGTGATATTGCAATGGGGATCATGGCCAATCCTTTTTATCTTGATATGGGTTACAGCAAGACCGATATTGCCAATGTGGCAAAGGTTTTTGGCTTCTTCATGTCAATTGCGGGTTCTGCCATATGTGGTGTTTTCGTCGTGAAATGGGGTATCTACAGGCCTCTGCTGGCAGGCGCCATTGCGGTTGCAGCGACCAATCTTTTGTTTGCGTGGCTTTCCCTGATGGAACCGGACATCAGTTATCTGGCAGTAGTGATCAGCGCAGATAACATCAGCGGCGGGTTTGCTGCCACGGCGTTTGTCGCCTATCTGTCCTCTCAGACCAATCGTGCCTATACCGCAACACAATATGCCCTGTTCAGTTCTCTAATGACGTTACCCGGTAAATTTATTAGTGGCTTCTCAGGTCTGGTTGTAGATTCCCAGGGTTATTTTGTGTTTTTCGTCACTGCCTCGTTAATTGGAATCCCGTCAATCCTGCTGGTTCTGGTGTTGATGCGCCATATCAGGGTTGCCACTGAAAAAGATTGAGATCGACTCGTCCCTTGAGCAGGATGACACCTTCTTCGGCAAGACGGGTCGCCTGCAGACCATGTGACGGATTAGAGATTCTGCCTTGTGCATTGATGACACGATGCCAGGGTAACCGGGTATCTGAAG
>JAPOOX010000197.1 GCA_026713185.1 Gammaproteobacteria bacterium | reverse complement strand
CCTCTTGCTGCGGTTCTCGTGGTGGCCGGGGGCGGGACTGCTCGACAGACTCCGGCGCGGCGCTCCCACGCAGTAGATTGCAGTAGATTCAGGGCGGGATCGCGGCGATAGGCCGAACTCGGCCTATCCTTCTGACATATAACGGAATTCTCCCGAACGAATCTGGCCGGTGGGGCCTCGTTCTGTGCATCAACGATGCGTCCTTTATGTAAGCAATCATAATACTGTTCCGCCAGCGTACTTTCCTTTAACCCGCCAGTTTACATACAATACCTGCTTGAATCGTATGGAGTACGGGAATGGAACGAGAATTCATGGAATTTGATCTGGTTGTCGTTGGCGGCGGTCCTGGCGGCCTTGCCGCGGCGATCAGGTTCGCACAACTGGTAAAGGAAGCAGGTGATGAATTCACTATTTGCCTTGTGGAAAAAGGATCAGAAATTGGCGCCCACATTCTCTCGGGAGCAGTTATTGAACCAAAAGCACTGGACGAATTGATTCCCGACTGGCAGGAACGTGGTGCGCCACTGAACAATCCGGTGACAAAGGATGATTTTTATTATCTCGTTGATGATCATCAGGGAATGCGATTGCCCTCCTGGATGGTGCCTCGCGCACTGCACAATGACGGGTCCCACGCCACAAGTCTGGGCAATCTTTGCCGCTGGATGGGAGAACAGGCAGAAGAACTGGAAGTCATGCTCTTCCCCGGGTTCGCCGCCAGTGAAGTTCTTTACCACGATGATGGTTCCATCAAGGGAGTCGCTACCGGTGACATGGGTGTCAGCGCCGACGGCACACAAAAATCCACATTCCAGCCCGGCTACGAATTACACGCAAAGTACACCATTTTCGCAGAGGGTTGTCGCGGTCATCTCGGCAAACAACTGCTGGAGAAATTCAATCTCAGAACAAATGCGGACACGCAACATTACGGCATCGGTTTCAAGGAAGTCTGGGATATCGACCCGGTAAAACATGTCCCCGGCAAAGTCATGCACACCATCGGTTGGCCTCTGGGACACTTTGCAGGCGGAACCGGGGGGGGGTCCTATCTGTACCACCTGGAGAACAATCAGGTCACCGTGGGACTGGTTGTCGACCTGGGCTACACAAATCCGCATTTAAGCCCATTCGACGAGTTTCAACGATTCAAACAGCACAAAATCATTCGCCAGACACTGGAGGGCGGCACACGTGTGGCCTATGGCGCCCGAGCGGTGATCAAGGGGGGCTTTCAGGCGTTGCCACAACTGATCATGCCCGGAGGACTGCTGGTTGGAGATGAGGCAGGATTCCTCAATAACCTGAAGCAGAAAGGCACTCATACCGCCATGAAATCCGGCATGATGGCCGCAGAAGCCGTTTACGATGCTGTCAAGGAAGGTTCCACCGGCGGGGAAGCTCTGGCTGGCTACCCGGAACGTTACAGAAGCTCCTGGCTGTACGATGAGTTGTACCAGGCCAGAAACACCATGCCACTGCAACACAAGCTTGGTCTGTTGCCAGGTTCCGCAATGGTCTGGATTGATCAGTATATCTTCCGTGGCCATCTGCCATTCACACTGACTGACCCCAAACCAGACCACGCGCAACTGAAACTGGCCAGCAAGACAAAGAAACCGGACTATCCCAAACCGGACGGGAAAATCAGTTTCGACAAGCTCTCCTCGGTGTTCATTACCAATACGTCACATGAGGAAGATCAGCCATGCCATCTTCAATTGGAAAACCCGGACATTCCGATTCAAACCAACCTGCCCCTCTATGATGAACCAGCCCAGCGGTACTGCCCCGCGGGTGTTTACGAAGTACTGGAGCAGGAAGACGGGACATCCATCTTTCAGATCAATGCACAGAACTGCATTCATTGTAAAACCTGTGACATCAAGGACCCGGCGCAGAATATCAACTGGGTCGTCCCGGAGGGCGCCGGTGGGCCGAATTACGGCAATATGTAAGGGGTCATGTATCCCCGGGTCGCAGTTCCTGGACGCATGACTGGACTGCTGCCAGAGGGAAAAACACATTCCTGCTCCAGACGCCCCACTGATCATTTTCCTGCACAACCCTTTCAGCAAGTTGATAATAAACACTGCGGGTCAATTTTGCTTCCAGTCCGTTGCGGACCATGATGTAAGGCGATGGAGAACCAGTCTCATCGATACGGAGTGGATGCTCAGCATCGGCTGTCAATTCATCAGCCATATTGGTTGTAAATTGCAGAGACTGCTCCCTGCCTTCTCCCGTCACCTGCAGGAGAATTGCAAGAAATGGAGCATCTCTGACCGTGATGCGACACTTTTCCACCGGTGTAACGAGGTAGTAGTCTCCATCATCTTCACGGCGTAATACGGTTGAAAAAAGATGGGAGAGCCGGTGACGGGTAATCGGAGTACCCATATAAGTCCAACTCCCGTCAGCTTCGATAGTCATGTCAATGTCATTGACGTAGTCCGGACGCCACAGGTGGATAGGTGGTTTGCTTTTATTCCTGACGTTTTCCAGTTCTGCCAGCAGAGAATACGGAACCTGTTCAACCATCAGAAATACAGCACTTCAGTTTCCATCCTCTGGAGGTCGACGATGCCGATGGCGTTATATCCTGACATCATGCCTGCACATTCGCCGGGATTAAATGTCAGTTGTCGGCAATCAAATTGAATCACCTGTCGATGGGTATGACCGTGCAGTATCACATCACAGTCACCGGAATTCTGCTCATCCAGCGTCAACGGATCATGCACCACCACGATTCGCCGACCCGCCCATTCAAGCGTCAGCGGAGGTTCGGTAAAGTGAAAACCATGACGGGCGATAGACTCATCAAGCGAGTCCCGTTCCAGGTCATTGTTGCCGAAAACACCGGTCATGGACATGTTTAACCCGGCAAATACATCAATGGTTTTTGCCTGGGTAATATCGCCGGTGTGCACGACCCGATCAACACCTGCCTCGTTGAACAAGCCAACAATCCGACGGCAGTTTCGAAGGTTGTTATGAGTGTCGGAGACAACGCCAATACGCATACGACGGGTAGTGTCAGGCGACTTTTTCCAGAATATGGATACCACAGGCACTACCCAGCCCAATGACATGGGTCATGCCAATTCTGGCGCCTTCCACCTGACGTTTGTCAGCCTCTCCACGCAGATGAGTACTGACCTCGTAGATATTGGCAATCCCTGTTGCACCCAATGGATGCCCTTTGGACAACAGCCCTCCGGATACATTGACAGGCACCTTGCCTCCCAGCGCCACTTCTCCACTATCAATCATACTCCCTGCTTCGCCATCAGCGCACAGTCCCAGGTTTTCATAATGCAGGATTTCCGCCGTTGCAAAGCAGTCATGCAGTTCAACCAGATTGACGTCCTCCGGACCTACACCGGCCATTTCATAGGCCTGAGCGGCTGCCTTACGGGTAACCGCATTGACATCAGGCATCACAAGATCCCGGTCGGAATATGGGTCACTGGTGAGAACCGATGCCCGAACCTTGACAGCCCGTTCCATGCCGAGTTCCCTGGCCTTCTTCTCACTGACCAGCACTGCGGCCGCCGAACCGTCCACATTGACGGAACACATCAGTTTGGTGTTGGGATAGGAAATCATTTCTGAATTCATCACCACATCAAGAGGTGTTTCTATCTGGTACATTGCTTTCGGATTCATCGTAGAGTGGTGATGGTTCTTCACCGAAACTTTGGCGAATTGTTCAAACGTTGTCCCGTGGTTCCTTGCGTGTTCCATGCCAGCCTCGGCAAACACTGCCGGCATCGTTCCCGAACCCAGCAGGCCTTCCTTTGGAATTCCAGAACCGCTGCCAGTACCGCCCAGCAGTCCCTTACCCATCTGCTCTACACCCACAGCCAGCACCACATCAAAAACTCCGGCTTTCACCGACATCCAGGCTTCGCGAAATGCGGTCGCACCGGTGGCGCAGGCGTTGGCGCAGTTCACTACAGCGATACCCGTCTGACCGATCTCCTGCAGGATTCTCTGACCGACCATGCCGCTTGCCTGACCAAGATTACCGCAGTAAAGCGCCTCCATGTCGCTAATGTTCAATCCAGCATCATCCATTGCCATCAATGCAGCCTGGGCGCCCAGTTGCGGTACCGTTTTCTCCGGAAATCGACCAAATTTGATCATGTCGACTCCCATAATGTATACATCACTCATATGTCTCTCCTTATGAACTCAAGCATTACCGTTCAAGTCCGAGGGCTGAAAAAAATTACTGATTTAACTGTTGCCTTCTCCGTTTCAGGCCGCGGGCTGAAAAAAATAACTGATATAGCTGTTCCCGTCCCTGTCTTTCCGCCCCAGTGCATCCTTGAAGACCACATCCACAAGCATGTCAAACTGGATGTTTTCCGGTTCCGGCTCGATATTGATCAAGTTGCCCTTGACGGTACCACCACCCTCAAGATCGACTATGGCGGATATATAGGGCACCTCAATACCTGGAAAGCTCCGATGCACAATACAGTATGAATAAAGTTTTCCCCTGTTGCCCAGACGAACTGCCTCAATCTGGTCCCGGGAACCACAACTTGAGCAATTTGACCGCTCACCCAGATAAATGGCGCCACAGACGGTACACTTGTGTCCTTCTATATAAGGATCATCGGTGTCCGCTCCCTTGAGCCAATTGACGACGGGCAGTGGTCCTGATTCTTCTGCCATGATTTTCCCTGTAAAAACGAAGAGATTAAACCTGATTGAGGCCAGTATTCAAGTCATAACTTTGACAGGATGCAGTTTTTCATTGACCCGTAAGTCAAAAATTGGTTAGAATCGTTTTAATAAGCGCCGATTTGAGTTCAGCTTGCGGGCGCTATAGAAGTACCGCTAAAGAGATAGCGACCTACTCTGGCGGATGCCGAGTAGGTTTTTTTTTGGATAAACATAAGCTGCCATGGAGACCTTGCCATGCCAATCAACATTCCGGATGGATTACCAGCCATTGAAATCCTGCGTCAGGAAAATATTTTCTGTATGACCAGCAGTGTAGCGGAACATCAGGATATCAGACCCCTGCGGATTCTCCTGCTCAATCTCATGCCAAAGAAAATAGAAACCGAGATCCATCTCCTTCGCATGCTTTCCAACACACCCCTGCAGGTCAATATTGAACTGATGCGGATTAATGACCGACCATCAAAGAATACCCCGATTGAGCATATGGAAACTTTTTATGAGGACTTCCATACGATAAGGGACGAGAAGTATGACGGCATGATTATTACCGGCGCTCCGTTGGGCCAGGTCGATTTTGAAGATGTTAATTTCTGGAATCCCATCCGGGAGATCATGGATTGGGCAGACCGGAACGTAACGTCCGTTTTGTTTCTTTGCTGGGCAGTTCAAGCCGCCATGCAGCATCTTTACAAGGTATCAAAATGCCTGTTACCCAAAAAAATATCCGGAGTATATCCGCACTATCTGGTGAATCCCCTCTCACCGATCGTCAGGGGATTTGATGACATATTTGATGCTCCGCACTCACGCTATGCAGAAGTGCGCAGAGAAGATATTCAGACTATAGATGATCTTGAGATTATCGCCGATTCCGATATTGCCGGACCCTGCATTTTTGCGCGTAAAGACGGAAGACAGTTATTTGTAACCGGTCATACGGAATATGAACCTCGCTGTCTGCTTGACGAGTATCAAAGGGATCTTGCAGCAGGTATAAATCCCGAGATACCTGAAAACTACTTCCCGGATGATGATCCACAGCAGGAACCGATAGTCACATGGAGAAGCCATGGGAATCTGCTTTTCTCCAATTGGCTAAACTATTACGTGTACCAGTTGACACCCTTCGATGCCAGTCAGATTGGCGAAGAGATGCGAACACCGTTATCGATGGTATCTTCTCACGGAAATTAAAACACTCTTTATCGAGAACCTACTATCGAGAACCTACTATCGAGAACCTACTCTAACCGGTAATCAACTCTGCCGGTTCGAGGTTGAATTCTTTCAGTACATCAGCGGCATAGGTTATCCGGCCAGTGATATCCCGTGCATCACCATGGACCAGACGCAAACAGGCTTCTGCCATATGTTCAACCGGTGTAATCCGCTCACTGGGCGTCTCATCAGTTACAAGCTTGTGATGCATCACCCCCGGTGTTTTTACCAACCCTGGTGAAATCACATTGATACCGATATTGTCATTGTATACCTCGGAGGCAAGCCCCGTGGTGAATCGTTCCAAAGCGGCTTTACACATACCGTAAACAGTTCCACCACGGCCAGTAACATCCTTTTGTGGATGAATCGCTGCATGGGAAGAAATATTCAATATCCAGCCTGACTTCTGCTCGATCATGGATGGCAATACCAACTGTGCAAGGTGAAGAGGACCGTAAACCTGGACCTCCATCATCAGACGAAAGTGCTTTTCCCTGAACGATTTTATGGGAACAAAATAAGTGACGGCAGCGTTGTTCACCAGTATATCGACGGAGCCAAAGACCTCTTGTGTTTCCCGGACCAGGTTGGTTCGATGATCAGCAACTGCGAGGTCGGCACGGACTGCATGGGCTTCTCCTCCGGCATCACGAATATGTTTGACCACTGAATTAATACTGCCCGGTAGAATGTGATCTCCATCCTCCACTGTCCTGGCGGAAACCACCACCCGGGCGCCTTCCTGGGCGTACCGGTAGGCGATAGCCTCACCAATACCACGACTGGCGCCGGTAACCACCGCAACCTTGCCCGCCAGTATTCCATTTTTATTGACTGAAACTGCCATATCGTTTACCTGTCCTTAAATTCCAAAATCCCAGGAGAGACCATTGTGATAGTGTTTAAGTACATTCTTGGCGATGAGTATTTTGTGTACCTCATCGGGTCCATCAGCAATTCTGAGCGTTCGTGCGCCCAGATACATGCTGGCCAGTGGTGTATCGCCTGATACCCCTTTGGCGCCAAACACCTGTATCGCACGGTCGACAACCCGGGTGAATGCAGCAGGAACGAATACCTTGATGGAAGAAATCTCGGTTCTGGCATCGGCGCCGCTCTCTATGACCTCGGCACAATGAATCGTCATTAACCGGGCAGCCTGAATGTCCATATAGGATTCGGCAATAAATCCCTGAATGAACTGTTTGGTTTCGAGTTTGCCGCCGTGTACCTGTCTTTCGATACTGCGTTTCACCATCAAATCGAATGCGCGCCACATTTTGCCAATACTGTTCATACAATGATAAACGCGGCCGGCGCCCAATCGCTCCTGGGCAGCCGCATGGCCCTGGCCTTCCCGGCCAAGTATGTTCTCATAGGGGATGCGGACATTGGTATACTTGATCTCACAGTGATGCCCTCCGGTATGCCCCCAGACCGGAACGCTACGGATGATCTCAAATCCCGGAGAGTCTGTCGGCACGATGAACTGCGACATCTTCTCATTGGTGCCCCCTGCCCCATCCGGTTCTTCTGTTCGCGCCATAACCAGAGCCCAGTCCGCCCGAACGCCATTGGAAGTAAACCACTTGTGACCGTTAATGACCCATTCATCACCGTCTCTCACGGCTCTGGTCTGAATCGACCTCGGGTCAGAACCTGCGTTATCCGGTTCTGTCATGGAAAAGCAGGATTGCGTTTCACCCGCCACCAATGGCGCCAGCCACTTCTTTTTCTGTTCCGGTGTGCCATAGCGTACCAGGACCTTCTGATTACCGGAATTTGGGGCCACAACACCAAACATGGGCGCCGCCACGCCACTCCAGGCCAGAATTTCGTTCATGTAGGCATGTGAAAGAAAACCCAGGTCGTTGCCACCGTATTCCTGGGGTAGATGTGGCGCCCACAATTTTCGTTCCTTCACTTCATTGGTGATATCCGTCCATAGTCTTTTTGACTCTGTGTTGTCACTCCAGCGACGAGCCAGAATGTGTTCATTCGGGATAATTCGTTGACCCACGATTTCTGCGGTATCCAGCCGAATCTGGTTTACCTCGTCAGGCAACCCGGGAATTGGTTGTACAGTCAGTATACTGTCCTGGTTGAAGGCCATGGAACTGGCTCCTTGCTATTCTGTCGTTAAAAGAGTCCAGACTATACCACCGTTGATTCATGGAATAAAAAACTCCTGTGAATTTCAAAAACCGTTAAAGGTTTTCTTTATAAGAAAATATCCTACACAGGACAGCCACATGCCAGTCATTCCGTGGCGTATCTCCCGGCAACAATTCAACCCATTCGACTTTGATAAATCCTGCTTACAGGAGAACCTTGAAATTGCCCACACGAGCAGTTCCATGGAAAACAAACTTTATCTGACGGAAGCAATTCAATATCACCGCAACCAGTATAACGGCGGGATAACACGGTTTCTCTACCCGGGGACTACCCTGTGTACCTTGTTGGTAGTCAGTATCGTCACAATCGCCATGTTGTTCATGGCAAACAGCACCTATACACGCAAGCAGGCGCTATACGGCCATATTGACAGTCACCATGTCGCCTCAGTCTCTGCCAGCGGTCATGGCAGAATCAAAACATTGCAGGTCTCGGAAGGGAATCAGGTGGATGTTGGCATGCCATTGGCCATCCTGAGTCGTGGCAATGAAATTGAGAGCGAGGCAAGACATGACATGCTCGCAGAAGTGGAAAAACAATTCATACAGACAGCCAGGGATAAAAAATCAGCCGGGCTGGTATATGAGATTGAAATAAAACGTGCCGAATCCCTGCACTCAAACCTGTCCAAACGACTGTTACAACAGAATTTACTCCTGCAGTTGCAACAACAGATGCTCGAACAAAGCCAGAATCAATACAAGGCGGCATCCAGTCTCAAAGTTGCGGGATACCTCTCGGAACTGGAGTGGACCCGGTCTGAACAGAATCTTCTGTTGGAACGACAGGAATTTCTGAAACTGCAACAGAGCAGTTCGCTGTTATCGCAACAGTTACATGACCTGGAACAACAAAAAAGTGAACTGCCTATCAGGTTCGCCCAGCAGGTATCCTTACTTGAACAGAAGCTGTCCGATTTGCGCCAGTCCCGAACCCAATTGCTTGATGAAGATCATCAACAACTGACAGCGCCTGTCAAGGGACAGATATCTGTGATTTCCGTACAGCCAGGTACCGCGGTATCCAGGGGAGAAGTCCTGATTTCAATCATACCGGAGACCAAAAAGACCACTGCCACTTTGTACGTACCTACCTATGCCTATCACCATGTAAATGGCCGGCACAGCGTACAACTCCGGCTGGAAGATTCGCCAAACAGTGAAATGACCGTGATCCCCGGCAAAATCGTATACATCTCCGAACATCCCATCCCTGATACGGAGGGTAACCCGGTCTTCCTGGCCCGAGTCGAATTGAGCGATCATCCGATCGATATCAATGGTAATGAAGTAGTACTCAAAAGTGGTATGTCACTGTTCTGCAGTGTGCCGCTTGCAACACTGACATTACTTGAATGGCTCATCCACCCTCTGCGTGTCTTGAACAAGGGCGCCCGGCACGATGTCTAGAATGTCGATGATTTTCCAGTCCAATGTCAACGAGTGTTCACTGGCCTGCTTTACCATGATTCTGGGTTTCTACAGTCAGCCGGTCAGATTGATAGACATGCGTCGACGATTCATGCCGAAAGACAAGCCACTGACCATTTCGGAAATGATGAATATTGCCACTGCTCTGTCTTTTCAGCCTCGTGCCCTGCGCTGTGAGACCGGTGATCTGAATCAGGTGAAGCTGCCCTGCATAATGCACTGGGACTTTGAGCACTTCGTTGTTCTGGCGCGGGTCAACCGACGGTCTGTGATCATCTACGACCCGGCCGCCGGTATCCGAAAATTAACCCGCAGGGAACTGGCACAACACTTTACCGGAGTTGTTCTTGAACTCACACCTTCAGGGAATCCGGGTGCGTCGGTTCAAAAAACAATGGCTTCTACGAGGCCGAAAAAATTCAACTACATCGGTTCAATATCAGAAATGCTGCCGGCGCTTAGCCAGTTATTTCTGCTCACCATTTTATTACAGTTGTTCTCCCTGACCACTCCACTGTACCTGCAACTGGTCGTGGATGAAGTACTGGTCAAACATGATGTGGATTTTCTTCTGGTCCTCTTTCTCGGATTTTTGGGATTAAATATCATTACCCTGACCAGTCGATGTTTACAGGAGTTAACCGGACTCTATCTCAGCAACAGGCTGTCAATCCAGATGGCCAATCATCTGTTTACGCATCTGATTCGACTGCCTGTAAGCTATTTTCAGACAAAACACATGGGGGATATCATTTCCCGGTTCCATTCACTGTCCCCTATTCAGGAATTTGTCACCTCCAGTGTTATTTCGTTGGTCCTGAATACAGTACTGATAGTCATAACCATTGTTATGCTGTTTATCTATTCGGCATGGCTCACTGCCATCATATTGGTCTCCGCGATAGTCCTGGTTGTCGGCAAACTCTTTTTCTACTGGCCCATGCGGTTCAGAGTCCACGAGCAGATCGTAAAACACGCAAACCTGGATTCTCACTTCATGGAGTCCGTTCGGTCGATAAGCGCCATAAAGCGATTCAATGGGGAATCGATCAGGGAAAATGATTACCTGAACAGGCTGGTGGATTTCAGCAATGCCAGTGTTCGGGTAGGTTATGTGGAACTGTCCTATGAACTGTTCAGCAACGGTATCCGGTCATTTCTGTATCTTGTGATTGTCTATATTCTGGCCAAAGAGGTTCTGGCCCAGGCGTTTACTATCGGCATGCTATACGCCTTTCTCGCCTATTTTGATCGCTTGATGGGCGCTATAGAATTGCTGACATCTGAAGTATTGAAGGCACTGATGTTACGGCTGCATCTGGACAGGTTGGCAGAGATTACCGAAACACCGGCAGAGCCTGTTGCAGATCGTCCTCCCGTTATCGACACTCATGCGGAACACGTGCTGGCCCTGGAAGCTGCATCATTTGCATACGACAGGCTGACTGTATTCCGTGACCTGGACCTGCAAATTCCACTTGGAGAACATATTGCCGTCATCGGACCTTCCGGGTCCGGCAAAACGACCCTGCTCAAAGTCTGTCAGGGCATTATCGACCTTGACGACGGCATAGTCAGGGTGCAGGGACAGACACTGTCTTCTAACAACCGTTCAGCACTGGG
>JAPOOX010000038.1 GCA_026713185.1 Gammaproteobacteria bacterium | reverse complement strand
CGACTATGGAGTGTTGAAATGAATGAAAGCCCTTCGGTCATACATTCGACAAACCTGAAGGCTCTCCGGGTCTGGTTGAAAGTATTGCTCACCGGTCTGGCTCTCTCGAGCACGGTGATCGCTGAACCGGTCAAGACAACATATTCAACCGTTGATCTGATTGCAGAGCAGACTACACTACCCTCAGGTGGAGGAAAGGTGACTGTCGGCCTGTACCTTGAGCCGGACCCAACCTGGCATGCCTATTGGATCAATCCAGGTGACGCCGGTCTTCCGGCAACCATTCGCTGGAGCCTGCCAGAGGGATTCGAAGCAGGCGAGCTTCAATTCCCGTCACCGCATATCATTCCATTCGTTGATCTGATTACTTACGGGTTTGATGAACCGATACTGCTGTTGAATGATATCGAGGTTCCGGCGGGACTGCCTCCAGGTGAAATGGTCGAGTTGCAGGGACAGGTTCGATGGGTGGTATGCGATGACAAGCTGTGTGTCCCGGAAAGCACTGTACTGTCAGTGAGCCTGCCTGTTGGCGATGGAAACAATGACGTCCTGCAGGAAGAACGATTTGCAGTCGCACGCGGCAAAGTACCCGAATCCGTAGACTGGCCGGCGCAATTCGAATATTTGAACGACAAGGTAACAGTGACCATTCAGACGCCCGAACTGGAATCCGGACTGAGCGATCCCTATCTGTTTATTGTTTCACGACACCTGGTGCGTTACGGACAACAATCAGTGTCGTTTACACCGCGAAGTCTGGTCTTCTCGTTTGATCCCGGTCCACGTGTAAACACCGCGAGCGAATTTTCGGCTGTTCTGGTTTTCAAGGACAGTAGCGGCGCCGACCACGCCTTTTGGCTTGATGTACAACAGGGAACCGGGGCAGCGGCGGCGTCTACAGCGGGAATCAGTGTTGCGGGTTCCTCCTCCGGGCATGGATTCGATGAATTCTCCCTCGGTCTGGCGTTGATTTTTGCCTTTTTCGGGGGTGTCATTCTGAACCTGATGCCTTGTGTCTTCCCCATCCTCAGCATGAAAGCCCTGAGCCTGGTCAAAATGGCTCATACTGACCGTAAGATTACCAGGCAAAGCGGTCTGCTTTACACGGCAGGCATACTGGTCGCCTTTTCCTTGACCGGAGGCATTTTGCTTGCCCTCAGAGAGGCCGGACAAGCCGTCGGGTGGGGTTTCCAAATGCAAAACCCGGCGATTAACCTCGGCCTGGGACTGCTGATGCTGGCCATCTCACTGAATCTGTTTGGAGTGTTCGAAGTCGGTACGCGAATCACAGGAGTCGGTCAGACGCTGACTGAGGGCGGGGAACGTAAATCGGCGTTCTTTACCGGCCTGTTGGCCGTATTGGTGGCCACGCCATGCACGGCGCCTTTCATGGCGGGTGCACTGGGTTATGCACTGGTTCAGCCGGCAGCAGTGGCGCTGGCCATTTTTCTGGTGCTGGGTTTTGGTCTGGCGTTCCCCTATCTGCTGCTTAGCTTCATTCCATGGTTGGGGCGAATGCTGCCCAGGCCAGGTCCATGGATGATGACTTTCAAGAATATCCTGGCTTTTCCGATGCTCATGACCGCTGTCTGGCTGTTCTGGATTATCGGCAAACAACTCGGTGTTAACGCCATGGCAATCGCTCTGCTGGCCGCACTCTGTTTTGCATTTGCGCTATGGGCTTATGGGAGAGTCATGCAAACCGGACGGCCCTACACCTGGGGCGCCCTGGGGATTGTTGGTCTTCTGGCAACAGTGCTGACCGGTTTAAGCATGGAGGATTTCAGATTGACCACGGACTCCGAAACCCATGCCGGAACGCTGGGTCAACTGGAATTGGAACCATTCACTCCGGAACGCGTAACCGGCTATATCGATTCTGGTCAGCCGGTATTTCTCTACTTCACTGCTGACTGGTGCGTTAGCTGCAAAGTAAACGAACGGGTTGCGCTGGCCTCTGATACGGTTGGCTCGACGTTTCATGAAAATGGTATCAAGGTCGTTGCAGCCGACTGGACCAACGAAGATCCCGTGATCACGGATTGGCTTGACCGTTATGGCCGCGTCGGTGTCCCTCTCTACCTGTATTTCCCACAGGGTTCGTCGCTGGATGCTCCGGTGATTCTACCGCAGATTCTGTTTCCCGACATAGTTGTCAATGCCATCCTGAACGCTGATAGAGACGTTGACCGTCTGACCAACGGTTCAGTTTTCATCCGAAGCATGTTGAATCGCGGCAAGTTCAACACACAAAACCAGCACATCCAGAGCCTGACTTAACTCCTCCATTGAAGGAAAAGTCGGCGCTATTCGAATGTTACGGTTTTCCGGGTCCTTCCCATAGGGGAAAGTAGCGCCGGCAGGCGTTAATTTGACCCCAAGGTCTGATGCCAGTTGTATAACTTTGTCGGCGATTCCGGCTTTGGTATCCAGAGAGACAAAGTAACCACCATTTGGTTTTGTCCATGAGGCAATATCCTTGCCCTGCAGACCATCCTTAAGTTTTTGCTCTACCAGTTCGAACCTGGGCCTGATGATATCACTGTGTTTGCTCATGTGAGCCCTGATGTGTTCCAGGTCTTTGAGGAAACGGACATGACGTAACTGGTTTACCTTGTCAAAACCGATCAACTGGGGAATCAGGAAGGCTTCAAATGCGTTCAGGTTGGTGACGGAAACACCCAGAAAAGCAATACCTGCTCCGGCATAGGTCACTTTGGAGGTACTGGACAGCATAACCACACTGTTTTCGGTCCCTGCCTTCTCGCAGGCCAACATCAGGTTGCTGAGCCGGTCTGGCTTATCATGCAGGTGATGAACAGCATAAGCATCATCCCACATGATTCTGAAATCGGCTCCGGCGATATTGCCAAGCTTTGCGAATCGATTGACTGTTTGAGTGCTGTAAGTATGTCCTGTAGGGTTTGAATACCTGGGAACACACCATATTCCCTTGATGGCGGAATCATTACTGCAAAGATCGAAAATTTCATCCATATCCGGACCATCCTCGACAAATGGGACGCATATCATTTCGATGTCGAAGTGTTCGCAGATTGTAAAGTGCCTGTCATATCCAGGCACAGGACAGAGGAATTTGATGTTGGCGGATGATTCCCGCCAGCGAGGCAACATGTGTTCGATATAATTGTACATCAGCGTAAGACTGCTGTTGCCGCCTGCCATCACATGGCTACTGTCAATGCCCATGATTTTCGCACCCAGTTGCCTGGCTTCGGGGATTCCCGGTAAACCGCCGTAATTACGCACATCCGTGCCGTCCTGCAGCAGGTAGAAACCTTCCAGGATGCCATCCATTTCATCGGAAAGGCTCAATTGTTCAGGGCACGGTTTCCCCCGGGTAAGGTCAAGGGACAGTTTTTTTGCCTTGAAATCGTTAAATCCGAGTAGCAGTTCCTGCTGTCTGGACTCTAACTCTGCAGGGTTGAAATTTTCGATTTTCATGGAAGCTGACCCTGTTTTTCTGTTGAGAGTCCTTGTAATTCTGCAGTACCCAGCATCAGATTCATGTTTTGCACTGCGGCTCCGGATGCGCCTTTGCCCAGATTGTCCAGAACTGAAATAAGCAGTATCTGGTCCTGATGCCCAAAGATAAAAATATCCTGCCTGTTTGTTTCATTATTGGCTTGTGGGTCCAGAAAGCCTCTATCCAGTGCGGCATCATCGTTAGGTTCATGGACTTTGATGCACGCTTCGTTTTCATACTGTTCTGCAATAAGCTGATATATCAGCTCCAGCGAGCAGCCTGTCAGGAACTGTTCTCTGAACAGGGGAATACTGACGAGCATCCCCTGGTGGAAATGACCCACACTTGGCTGGAATACCGGACGATGGTCAAGCCCTGCCACCTGCTGCATTTCCGGAAGATGCTTGTGCTGCAGACCAAGGGAATAAGGTCTTGAATACCAGAGATTATCTGGATGTCGGGATGCTCGTGAGCGGTAGCGTTCTATCATTTCACGACCGCCACCACTGTATCCGGAGACACCATTAATGACAAATTGGGTTGCTGGTGAAAGCAGACCGGTATTAATCAAAGGCAGAACAGGGAGCAGGAATCCCGTGGCCCAACATCCGGGATTGGAAACACAGCGTGCATTTCTGATTCTGTCCCGCTGTTGCCGGTTTATTTCTGCCAGTCCATAGATCCATTCTGCATGAGTTCTATGTGCAGTGCTGGCATCAATGAATCGTGTTGAATCCGGCGCCATTGCAACCGATTCTCTTGCCGCATCGTCCGGCAGGCAGAGTATGACCAGGTCCGCATCTGACATGACCGCTCTTTTTGCTTCGTTATCCTTTCGATCAGCATCGGCAATATCTGATAATTCAATATCATCTCTATTTTGCAGATGTTGATGGATCAGCAGACCTGTTGTGCCGACATGACCGTCAATGAATATCCTGTACATTCCTGAAATCCTGGATTTTTCGCGGCTAAACTCTCCGGCGGACTGATATATCTGACACATAAACCCTTAAAGGGTGCAGTCTGTCGGGGGGACAATTTTAACATGTTCCTGGCGTATGTTACTCATCCAAGCGTTTCGGTGATAAATCGGGACATCTCCTGAACTTCTTCCAGACATATCTGATGTTCCATGGGATAGTCAAACCATCTGACATCGTAGCCAAGTCTGATAAGATTCTCTCTTGAGGTTGCAGCTCGCATGACAGGGATCATGGCGTCGTATTGACCATGGGCAAGCATTATCGGTATTGCAAGGTTGGCATCGGATTGTTCAATTTCTGTGGTGGCGGCGTCGTAGAGGTAGGTACTCAAGGCAAGCACGCCTGCAAGACGATGTTCAAATCGCAATGCTGCATATAGTGCGATAACGCCACCCTGGGAGAATCCTGCCAGCAGAATTTTTTGCGATGAGATTCCACGATTCATTTCACGCCTGATGAATTCATAAATCGAGTTTGAAGATGCCTTGATGTCTTCACTCCCTTCAGATTCCGAGTGGGGAATAAAGTCGTACCAGGCCCGCATTTCTTCTCCACCATTGATAGTGATGGGCCGCTTGGGTGCATGTGGAAAGATATACCGGATTTGCAGGTCATCCGGCAGGTCCAGTTCCTTGATGATCGGTTCCAGATCGTGTCCATCTGCACCGAGGCCATGCAGAAATATCACTGACGCTACAGCATCATGCTCCGGTTCAACTTCTATGTGTTCAAGTAACTCATGCATTGTTCAAAACCTGAATTTCCCAAAGATTCCTGCTGTCGAACAGACTGACCTACTGCGTGGCCATATTTTCCGCTTATTTTCGTTCAATATGTACAATATTTGCCTCAAATAACCAAAAAATATGACTCAATCAGTCTCGCCCTCGCTACGGTCGCAGTTCCCGGACAGCCTCCCAGTGTGAACCTG
>JAPOOX010000034.1 GCA_026713185.1 Gammaproteobacteria bacterium | reverse complement strand
CCTGGGGCACAATTTTTTCCAGTGGCACAGTCTGCCACAGGAAATACAGCAGATTGAGGATGATGAGAACAACCAGAACAATTCTCACCGGCCTGCTCCGGCTCTCAGGCTGACCTCACCAGCGTTGCAAACCCTGACACCGTCAACGGTATTCAACAGAAGATTGCCGGACGTATCAACACCTGCGTCGACGCCGTTAATCCCTTGATCTCCAAGATGTACTGTCACTTCCTTACCCCGATAAAGATTATAGCTGTCCCATTCCCTGTAAAAATCACTAAAACCCTTTTCAGCGAATCTGTCCAGACCGAAAATAACGCTGTTTAACACCTGTCCTGCCAATTCGTTTCTTGACAGGTCCATACCCTCCAGTGTCCCTGGCGGCTGATCGATTTTAAGTCGGTCCTCCCTTGACAGGTGAGTATTGAGTCCAATGCCTATCACTGTATGGGTATGATGATTGATCGGCGGTCCCACCTCAACGAGAATTCCAGCCAGTTTTCCCTGATCCATCATCACATCATTTGGCCACTTGAGTCCAACACCTGCCACCCCGTATGCCTTGAGCGCCTTAACCACCTGAATACCAACAGCAAGACTTAACCCACCCAAATTGGTAGATTCCCGTGTAAACCTGCGTGCCAGACTCATGTACAGATTAGATCCGAAAGGACTGATCCAACGGCGTCCCCGGCGACCTCGACCAGCCTGCTGTTGCTCCGCCAGACAGACTTTATAACCGCTGAACCGCTCTGCCGACATGCCCATCAGATAAGTATTGGTTGACCCTGTTGACCAGAGCACCTCCAGAGTAACATCATCCCTTGATACAATACCCTTGATCCGATCAGCATCAAGCAATTCCACGCCAGACTCCGGTACCTGGTGACTCAATATCCATGCCGCATCCAGCCATTGCAGCGTTTTCAATGGCTGCCCTGAAAACACTTATCAAACATAACGAAAAAAATCCAGGTAAGCCGGCCTGATTGCTACGCGACAACGGCAGGGCGGATTTTGGCCCGCTGAAGGCTCTCAAAGACACTATCAGGTCGACTTGATATGGTCTTTTGTAAAGTGGATACATGTTTGATCTCATTATTGTATAAACACATTACATCCGTATAATGTGCGCCCTTGTTTACGATCAGTTATCCTGCCTTGTCGGGTCTGTAGCTCAGTTGGTTAGAGCGCACCCCTGATAAGGGTGAGGTCGGTGGTTCAAGTCCACCCAGACCCACCAGATACCCAACAGGCAATACCTGACATGACTGGACCATGGGGCCATAGCTCAGCTGGGAGAGCGCCTGCCTTGCACGCAGGAGGTCGGCGGTTCGATCCCGCCTGGCTCCACCAGTTAATCCTGTTCACTGCAGGAATTCAATCAAAAACCAGCAGATGATGATTCCTCTTTCCTCTCTGCACAATCTGGAATCGGCCATACAGGCTGTTTTCACGATTGAGTACAAACGAATCGTCAATGATTTTTTCACCGTTAACCGATACAGCATTACTCTTGATCAGTTTTCGTGCCTGACCCAGGGTTATTTCGCCCCTTGGGGTCACCGCTAATCCGGAAGCGACCAGTAGATCAGTCAGCATGATTTCCCGGTCACCGAGACGGGTGGCGGGCAATCCATCCAGAGCCAATTGCATCAGATCATTTTCAGCCAGACTACCAATGGCATTGGTGAACATGGCATTACTGATACGAATGGCTGTTGCCAGACCCTCTTCACCATGCACCAGCCTGGTCAATTCCTCTGCAAGTTTTATCTGGGATGCCCTTAAACCCGGGTCCTGTTCCATTGCGATGCGTAATCCCTCGATCTCGGTGGAATCCAGAAAGGTAAATATTTTCAGATATCCGATGACATCATCATCGCTGCAGTTTCGCCAGAACTGGTAAAAAGAGTATGGCGATGTCTTTTCAGGATCAAGCCAGATGGCGCCACCGGCACTCTTGCCAAATTTGGCGCCGTCGGCCCGGGTTACCAGGGGAAAGGTGACCGCGTAAGCCTGCTTTCCTTCCATTCGACGTATTAAATCCAGACCGGCAGTGATATTGCCCCACTGTTCACTGCCGCCAAGCTGAATAGTACAACCATAACGACGATTCAGAATGACAAAATCATAGGACTGCAGAATCATGTAACTGAATTCTGTATAGCTGATTCCTGTTGAATCATCTTCAACGCGACGCCGAACCGACTCCTTGCTGATCATCGCGTTGATGCTGAAGTGTTTTCCGATATCCCTGAGAAATTCAATGACTCCGAGATTTTCGGTCCAGTCCATATTATTGACAACAATGGCGGCGTTTTCACCACAGTCAAAATCCAGAAAACGACTGGCCTGCTGCCGAATCCAGGCTACGTTGCCACGTACTTCTTCTGCAGATTTGAGTTCCCTTTCTGAATCCCGCCCACCCGGGTCACCGATCATTCCTGTGGCCCCACCGACCAGAAGTACAGGACGATGCCCCGCCAGCTGGAAACGCCGCAAACCCAACAGGGGCACAAGGTTGCCAATCTGCAGGCTATCGGAAGTCGGGTCGAAGCCGGCATACACCGTGCGCACACCGCTTGACAGATGTTGTGCCAGTTCATCTTCATTACTCACCTGGGCAATCAATTCCCGATCGCGTAATTGGTCCAGCAGGTTTTTCATAGCATTTATCCAGATGACTGTATTACAAGCCGGGTTGAGTTCCACAAATCCATTATTTGAAACAAGAAAAATTTCACTTCTATCTTTCTTTTATTTTTTATATAGTTAGTATCCGCAAGTAGAGTGTATATTTAACACCACGATGCTGCGGCAGATTGCAGCGTTGTTTTATACATCAATAATTACACAGAATGTTACAGTCCAAAGGTATATTTTCGTATAGAAGCCTGGTAACTGTTTCGTAAATTTTTATATGAATAAAGAATGACTGTATCCATGGTTTCATGAATATACATCCCAGATCTCATATCAGAATAGCACTGTTCCTTGCTTTTGGACTAATGGTTGTCATCACGACTCTGCCGGCAAAGAAAGACGATGGAAACATCATTATACCAATACCACCGGAAGTCCCGGTTCCCTACTCTCCTATTGAAGCTCCTGTTCCTGACCAGGCGATTTCCCAATCGCCGGCCGATTGGCTGAAATTAACCATCAAACCTGGCGAAAACCTGTCCACCATATTCAAACGTGAAGGCCTTTCCGCTTCAGATTTACAGGCCATTATGGATATCGGCGATGATGTTGTCATATTACGGCGCATTCTTCCGGGCAAATCACTGGATCTTGAAATCGGACCAGATGGTGAACTGGAAAGCCTTCGTTACTACAGAAATAATCTTCAGACTTTGCTTGTCGAAAAACGGGACGGGCAGTATTTTGCCGATACTATCCATTTGAATACCGAAACCATCACTGCGTTCCGGGTAGCTGAAATCGAAGAGGATTCACCGAACCTGTTTCTCGCCGGGAAAAAAGCCGGATTGTCAGACAATATTTTGATGGAAATGAGCTATATCTTCCAGTGGGACATCAGCTTTGCCCTTGATTTAAGGCAGGGTGACTCCTTTGCCTTGCTGTATGAGGAAATATACGCCGAAGGCGTAAAAGCAAAGGATGGGAAAATCCTGGCTGCGACATTCGTCAATATGGGCAATTCCTACACCGCTGTACTTTATCGGGAAAACGGAAAAGAGGAATATTACACTCCAGACGGCATGAGCATGCGCAAAGCCTTTATTCGTGACCCTGTTCATTTTTCCTACGTCAGTTCCCAGTTCAACATGCGGAGATTTCACCCGATCCAAAAGCGGATCATGCCACACCGGGGTATTGATTACGCAGCAAAAAAAGGAACACCGGTGGTTGCAGCAGGAAATGGGATCGTCACTCTCGCCACCCAGAACAACCCATCCGGCAAGTACGTGGTGATTCAACATGGTGAGCAGTACACCACCAAGTATTTACATCTTTCAGGATTCGCAACTGGTATCAGACCAGGCAAAACTGTGCGTCAGGGACAGACTATCGGTTATGTTGGTGACACAGGGTGGGCAACTGGTCCGCACCTTCACTACGAATTTCTCGTCAACGGCGTACACCGGAATCCAAGGACTGTCAAACTCCCCAAGGCCAATCCGGTCCAATCTGCCGATATCGATCATTTCCGCAAAACCACTTCCGGGCTACTCATGCAGCTTGCAGCAATACAGGGCGAAAGCTCATTTGCGCAAATGGAAGTTGACTCGCCGAACTAACCGGTAATCCACAAAACCAGCTGACAAACCTACACAAAGTCCGACCCACAGCAGATGGCTTTGGGGTGTTCATTTGCGTAAGCCTAATGTCGCAGCGCCGAGTTGGAGGAGCATGACTACAGGCATGCGGGGGAGACAAGGGCATCCCGGAGGGACGCGCAGACGCTGAAGCAAATGAATGCCCCAAAACCATCTGCGAACAGCTTCATTAATAAAACGATCTATCAAACAAGTACAACATCTGCGAACAGCTTCAATTCAGTATACTGACCCCAGATCAGATCGAAAAAGAATTCCCGCAACCACAGGTTGTAGCCGCATTCGGATTGTTTACCACAAATCCTGAACCCTGCAGATTTTCCCTGAAATCAATCTCCGCACCAACCAGATATTGAAAACTTAAAGCATCAACCAGCAACGTGACACCCTCTTTTTCAAATGCCGAGTCATCCTCTTCGATCTCTTCATCAAAGGTGAAACCGTATTCAAATCCGGAGCAACCACCACCCGTCACAAAAACGCGCAGTTTAAGGTTTTGGTTTTCCTCTTCTTCGATCAGCCGTTTTACTTTGTTCGCGGCTGCATCGGAAAACCTCATTCCAGGGGGATCAACAATGCTGGGAACGTCTGTCATAGTCTTTATATACAACTACAAGCTGAATTTTTCAACTCCGTGGCTGTTTTATCACAGCGACCTGTGGAATCTTTCCAATACTTTGTGATTCGGTACCACTGGCTTCCGGTTGAGGTGTACCGGCCTCATCCTTGCTGACATTCATACCGTCTTTCTGGTATACAAGATTGCCTACAACCCGGCTACCCATCACCATTTCGATCAGATTGTAGTAGACATTCCCATTTACTTCGGCCTTTGCAGCCAACTCGATGTGTCTGTCTGAATGAAGTTCTCCAAGAACGTTCCCGTTAACGATGATATTTGGAACAGTTATCTGCCCCGTTACCCGCCCCGTTTCACCGATGTTAACAGTTGCATTCGACCCTTCCTGGGCAGATATATTTCCTTTGACGGTACCATTGATCAGCAAATGATCGCTGAAGTGTATATCACCAACCAGTTCACAGTTGGTTGCAATCAGCGTAGTGCCTGTTTCTGAATTGTTGTCTCTTCCAAACATAGCATTTCCTCACTTTAACTACCAATTGAATCTCTTCTCAAGGCGTTTTGCATTCTGACCCGATGATTGAGCCACAACAATGAATTCCTGAGGTTCAAATTCCTGTGGCAAAGCCAATTCACCATCGATATTCTGAAAGTACTTGAATCTGAAGTTTATCTGTTCCTTTTGATTATTGTCCAGTTCACGCAATGGTAGCGCTTTCTCCTGCTGACCTTCCAACCCTTTCAAGTTGATCTGTACATCGCCCTGAATATAGTCATACCTGTCCGAGACCTGGGTTAACAACAGACTGTACCGGTACCGATTGGGAGCTGTTGCGTTCACATCCAGACTTCTGATCCGAAGTCCATGATCACCAACGTCCTGCAACATTACAACCTTGTAAAACAGTAATTCCTCATCAAGTTGTGCTATCTGGTTCTGGAGTTCTTTTATTCTCAGACGGACTTCCTCCAAAGCTCTGGAATCAACCTCTTTACCCAGTTTCAGATTCGCAATCTCACGACGCATGTCATCATTGATAACCATGGCTTTCGCCAACCCGGATTTAAATTCAGCGTGTTCCCGGACCATCTTGATTTCCAGGTTCTTCCCCTGGGTCATGCCGAATTCATAAATGCCCCAGCCAATAATGAACAGGGTAGCCAGAGATACAAAGATAACCGATACTTTGTATAAGGGCCGACGATAAGGCACCACTATCATCTGACGTTGTTTACTGCCCTTGACCGCTGCCATTGGACTATTTTTTGTAGTTGTGATTCCAATAGCTTAGCAGAAATTGAGGAAACAGGAGACAACCCTACTGTGAAACACCATCCAACCTTATGAAACCACTGCGCGTTTCAATAAAAACATTCCGGCGCCGCCTGGCATCCATTGATTCGGTTCCCCAATTTGCAATCCTCGGCATTTGCCCAGGGCTGGTAACGGGACTGGTGATCATTCTGTTCCGCAAAATGGTCGAAATTCCCTTGGAATATCTGCTTTCCGGCAACAAGGGATTTGAAGAGGCATTTGCGCAGTCTGTTAGGGCTTGATTCTACTGGTCTCCAGAGCAGGGTCAGATCTCTTTACCCCACAAAAAAACGAAAGAATGCGGGCTGGCGGGCGGCCAAATTGTCAATTCCCGGATTTTCACCCCAGGCTG
>JAPOOX010000157.1 GCA_026713185.1 Gammaproteobacteria bacterium | reverse complement strand
ATGCCCCATGAACCGTCACCAGGAAGGTCTGCAATGCAGCCACCTGGCATCTCGTAACCACTGTCCTCAACAAATGCACTGAATTGTTTATTGGTCACTTCATATACACCAAGCGCAAAAGGAGGCACGGTCACACTCACTTGCGAGCCACCCGGACCAACCATGTCGTCTTCGTCATGGTTTCTTGAGTCTTCGCTTCGACCTTCTTCGTCCTGGGGTGATCCCTTGATAAACGTACCCCCGGAAAGCCAAACCATATCAGGACAGTCGCGGCAGTCTCTGAACATGGAACCACTGTCATTCTGGACATCCTCAGCGAGTGTTGTCGTACAGACTGTAAGAAAAATTGTTATACATATTAAACAGATACGTTTCATCCTTGCTCCCTGGTATTTTGTTAACGCTGGTTTATACGTCTAGCGTCAGAGGCGAATTCATTTCTACAATTCAACCAGACACCATGCATCAGGTTGGAGAATAGAAAAAAGGTGTCGGGCTTGGAATTCGGCATGATATTTCTTTTCCGGAAAGGCATCAAGAGAAGTTCTGATTTCCGATATAGTGTTCTTGCGCATTAATCCATATACTTCCAGGTGTCTTTTGCTATATACCATCCTGATGACATGGGAATAATAGAGGCGCTTACACTTGCTCAAAAATCATCCGATCGCGTTAACCTTTGTAGTGATCGTCATAGTGGTATCAGGACTTACCGCCTATACATACCAACAGAATCAGGCGCTGACTTCATCCTGGGGGTCTGACAGCGCCATCCCGGTGGTCACCGCCACTGCTACCATGGCAACATTCGTTGATTCAATCGAAGCAATCGGCACAGCCCAGGCAAATGAATCCGTCAATCTTACATCGAAGGTCACAGAAATCGTCAGCAAGGTCAATTTCGAGGATGGTGACTTCGTGACGGCTGGGAAAATCCTGATTGAACTGACCAATGCAGAACAGACCGCCCAGTTGGATGAAGCCCAGGCAACCCTTGATGAGACGACTCGACAACTCAAGCGCATCGAAGGTCTGATCGAACAGAATCTGGCTTCCGAATTGCAACTTGATGAGGAACGTGCACGGCAACAGACCGCTGCGGCAAGATTGGAGGCAATCGTTGCCAGACTCGATGACCGCCTGGTTCGCGCACCCTTTACCGGCATATTGGGTTTCAGGAATGTAAGTCCTGGAACCCTGCTCAGTCCCGGTACGATCGTTACCACCCTTGATGATATCAGTGTTATCAAACTGAATTTTGCTGTCCCGGAGAGTTACATGGCCATGATCGAGACGGGACAACAGATCACCGCCAGCAGTGTTGCCTATCCTGACATGCTTTTCAGTGGCGAGGTGACTGCTGTCAATTCCCGGGTGGATCCTGTAACGCGAGCCATCTCCGTCCGTGCCCGACTGGAAAACCACGAACGGCTGCTGCATCCCGGGATGCTTCTGACGGTCAGCCTGACACGGGAGCAAAGCGATACCCTGGTTGTACCTGAAGAAGCCGTCATTCCTGTTCAGAACAGGGAATACGTCTTTACGATTTCCGAATCGAATACAGTAGAGCGCATCCGGATCGAAACCGGCCGCAGAAAACCAGGCGCTGTCGAAGTATTGTCTGGACTAACGCCGGGTCAGGAAGTCATCACCCAGGGGATCATCAAGGTTCGACCCGGTGTCAAGGTTGTCAGGAAGTCATCAGGCTGATGGAAGGCTCAATCTGATGATTATTTCAGACCTGTCGGTCAAAAGACCTGTATTCGCAACCGTTATCAGCCTGATGATCTGTGCCTTTGGGATCCTGTCCTTTAATGATCTGCCGCTAAGGGAATATCCGGACATCAACTCACCCAAAGTCAGCGTGAGTACTACCTATCGCGGTGCGTCCGCCAATGTCATTGATACCAGGATCACAAAGGTCATCGAAGACCAGATCAGCGGTATTGAGGGCGTGGAATCCATTACATCCAATAGCACCGATGGCAGATCAAATATCTCTGTCGAATTCAAGATTGAGCGGGATATCGACCAGGCAGCGAACGACGTCCGCGACAAAGTTGCCCGGATGGCGAACTATCTGCCAATAGACGCGGATCCTCCCAGGATATCCAAGTCGGAAAGCAATACCCGGTCAATCCAGTGGTACACATTGGCCAGTGAGACTATGGATCAAATGGCGCTGACTGACCATGTGGAACGTTATCTGGTAGATCAGTTTACGGTTATTGACGGCGTTGCCAGTATCAACGTCAGTGGCTCAGGTCGCTATACAATGCGTATATGGCTCGATCGAACAGCCCTTGCCGCACGCGGCTTGACCGTATCAGACATCGAATCAGCACTCCGTCGACAGAATATCGAATTACCCGCCGGACGCATAGATTCCCTGAAACGAGAGTTTACCGTTCGGGTACAACGCGGCTATGAAAGTGCCGATGACTTCCGCAACCTGGTTGTGGTCAGGGGCGCCGATGGTCACCTGGTCCGCCTGGGAGAGTTGGCACGTGTGGAAGTCGGTTCATCTTCCTATCGCAGAGAGTTTCGCGGCAATGCGAAGGCTAATATCGGGATGGGAATCGTCAAGCAGTCAACGGCAAATACCCTGGATGTACTGCGTGCAACCAACAAGAAAGCAGCAGCCATTAATCGTGGGTTACCTGCAGGCATGGAACTTATTACGAGTTTGGATACATCGCTATATATTGAAAGTGCTATCGGCGCCGTATACCGGACGCTGCTGATTACTTTGGCCCTGGTGAGCCTCGTGATTTACCTGTTTCTGGGTACCCTCCGGGCTACCATCATTCCGGCCATTACCATCCCGGTGTGCCTGATCTCATCCTTTATGGGACTGATTGTTTTCGGTTACACCGTCAACCTCATCACGTTGCTGGGCCTGGTGCTTGCCATTGGCCTTGTCGTGGATGACTCGATCGTGGTCCTGGAAAATGTCATGCGACGTATTGAACAGGGTGAACCACCGCTGCTCGCGGCTTTCCGGGGTTCCCGCCAGGTAGCATTCGCAGTGATCGCGACCACCGCGGTACTCATAGCAGTCTTCGTTCCCATCGCATTCCTGGAAGGTAACATTGGTGTTATCTTTGCCGAATTCGCAGTGACTATCGGCACGGCAGTTGTGTTCTCCAGCGTCCTGGCACTGTCACTGACCACCATGATGTGTTCCAAACTGCTGACTCACTCTGAGCATGAAAGCTGGCTGACCCGGGTCATGGAAAACTTTCTGCACAGGCTGCAGTCGGGTTACGAAAATTCCCTCAAACTCCTGTTACCACGCCCGGCACTGATGGGCTTGCTGATCGTCGGACTGACGACAGGGACCTACCTGCTGCTGAGAGAACTGCCAACTGCCTACGTACCGGAAGAAGACCAGGGTACGTTCATGACAATGTTAAACGGTCCGGAAGGCGCCAGTTTCGAATTCATGCAAGATCAGGTGCGTCAGATCGAACAGCACATGCTCCCGTTGATCGAGTCTGAAGATGTCAACCGGATACTACTATTCCTGCCAGGCTGGGGCGCCGCCGAATCGGTCAACAGCGCTGTCGCCCTGGTGATCATGCCAAGCTGGAACGACCGCAAAATGAGTACCCGTGAAGCCATGGACACCTTGCTCGAGGGTCTGTCCGGGATTCCAGGTTTACAGGGCTTCCCATTCATGCGTTCCGGACTACAGCGTAGCGGCGGCGGTCAGCCGGTTCAGTTTGTACTGGGTGGTTCGACCTACCAGGAACTCGCTGAATGGCGAGATAAGATGCTGGACGGCATTTCAGGCAATCCCGCCTTTACCCGTGTGCAGACCGATTACAAAGAGACCAGGCCACAGTTGGTTGTTGAAGTCGACAAGCCACGGGCTGCAGACCTCGGCGTATCCATTCAGACCATTGGTCAGACCCTGCAGACGATGATGAGTGAACGGCGCGTCACCACTTATATTTCAGACGGTGAGGAATACGACGTCATTCTGCAGGCCGAGGATGATCAACGTGCCTCGATTTCTGACCTGTCCAACATCTATGTGAAATCAGATACCACTGGTCAACTGGTACCACTCTCAAGCCTGATCACGGTGCAGGCCAATGCAGACGCGGGCACGCTGAACCGTTACAACCGACTGCGCGCTATTACGATTTCGGCCAACCTTAAACCCGGCTACTCCCTCGGTGAAGCACTGGCTTTTCTTGAGGACATTGTACAGACGGATTTGCCACCCACCGCCCAGATTGATTACAAGGGAGAATCTCGTGATCTCCGTGATTCCGAAAGCGGTCTGATATTCGCATTCGTGCTCGCACTGCTGGTGGTATTTCTTGTTCTGGCGGCGCAGTTCGAGAGTTTCATCCACCCATTTGTGATCATGACGACAGTACCCCTGGCAACATTTGGGGCACTGCTTGGGTTATACCTTACGGGGGATACCCTGAACATCTACAGTAATATCGGATTGATCATTCTGGTGGGTATTTCAACCAAGAATGGAATCCTGATCGTCGAATTCACCAACCAACTGCGTGATGCGGGAATAGAGTTCAGTGAGGCGCTCCTGCAAGCTGCAAAAATCAGACTGCGGCCTGTGTTGATGACCGCGCTGTCCACCATCATGGGTTCTATTCCCCTGATACTCGCTACCGGAGCCGGTTCGGAATCCCGTGTCACCCTGGGTATCGTAATTTTCTCCGGTGTATCACTGGCGACTATCCTCACCCTCTTTGTGGTACCGGTCTTCTACAACCTGCTGGCAAGAGGAACCGGGTCCCCCGGCGCCGTCGCTGCAGCATTGGAAAAGCTCGAACAAAAAACGGAGTCGTTGAAATCCTGAAGTCAAGATCAGTTGAACCTCTGTTCATCCTCCTGAGTCACGCCTTCCAGACGCTTTGCCGCATCTATGAAAAAAGTGACCCCTTTTTTCCCTTTTTTCCTTCGCTTGGTGTTTGGTGCAACGTGTTGCGTCCGTTCGACGATGGTATGCTCGATCAGCGTGAACTCATTCGCCGCGCCGTTATCTCGAAGCGTGCGGCACGTGCCCTGGTAAGGGATCTCGAACGGCTGCGTTGGCTCACCGTCGAGAAACCGGCACGTGGGCAGACATTGCTCAAACTGACGCCCGAAGGGCAGCGGGCACGAACCGCGGGCGAGCAACTCGCAAATACAGCCGAAGACAGCTTCAGAACGCAGTTCGGCGAGGATCGAACCACCAGGCTCTGCGAGGCGTTGGCGGCTCTCACCAATCAACTGGAAATAGAACTGCCGTGGTACCTGACCGGGTACGGTCTCGCCGACAGCAGCTTGACCGGCGGCAGTCATATCCCGGAGCAACCCGGCCCACCGCGTATTCCCGCCCACGGCACGGACTGGCCCGTGGTCCTCCGTGACCAGACTGCCGATGCAGCTTGTCTGCCATTAGTTGGATTGCTCTCGCATGCCCTGGCGGCATTCCGAATCGACTACGAATGCGGTATGCGAGGGCATGGCGCCGGACTCGACTTCGTAGCGAATTTCCTGCAGTTCGTGGGCGACGACGGGGTGGATCTCAAGATGGCTGCCGAGATGGGCGGGGTGGTTGGCAACGGCCGCTCAGTGCTGGAGCGTCATCTTGTAGTTGTCGTGGAACCCAGACAGGGCCGAACCCAGTCCCGACAGGTGTACCTCACACCCAAGGGTAAACAGGCACGTGACGCGTATCCGCATCTCGTCGCCAGGGTGGAGCAGGATTGGCAGGAGCGATACGGCGATTGTGTAACCGACCTGTGGCGCACGCTCGAATCCATGGACCAGGACCTGGACACAGATGTGCCCAACTTCCCGAACACCACGGACTGGCTGTATCGTTCCATGCTTGCCGGGTCGGGCGCCAGACGCCGCTAGCGTTGCGGCTCTAAAAAGGGGTCAGGTCCATTTTTATGGCCCCTTTTTACCACATGGTAGTACACTGTTCACATGACCGAACGACCCAACATTGTCTATATTCTCACTGACGACATGGGATATGGCGACATCTCCTGCCTGAACGAGAACTCGAAGATCCCGACACCGAACATCGATCGCCTTGCTCATGAGGGCAGGATATTTACCGATGCACATGCCGGCTCGTCGATCTGTTCCCCCAGTCGATACAGCATACTTACCGGCCAATACAGCTTTCGTTCACGATTACAACGCGGCGTTTTACTGGGATACAGCAGACACCTCATTGATCCGGAACGGTTGACGGTTCCTGCCCTGCTTAAAGCACAGGGCTATCACACTGCGTTTTTTGGCAAGTGGCACCTGGGCATGGATATGCGCACTACCGATGGCGCCATTGCTGATGACAACAGTGGACGTGTCAGATCTCTTGCCTACAAGCCCGATATCGACTGGCGGGCCAGAATCGAAAACGGTCCGAATTCATTAGGGTTCGAAGAGTTCTTTGGGATATCTGCATCACTTGATCATCATCCATATATCTACATACACAACGACAGGTTTGTGGGTGAGTGCACCACGGAGAAGAGTTTTTCCACGAGCGGGTATGACAAAGGCCCCGCTGAGCCAGACTTCGAAGCCATTGATGTCATGCCGAGAATCGCCAGCGAAACGATTGCCTACATTGAACAGCAGTCAGAACCGTTTTTTGTAATGATGTCAACCTCGGCGCCTCACCTGCCCATTTTGCCAACGCCCGAATTCCAGGGAAAGACAAGCATCGGGCCCTACGGTGACTTCTGTGTTCAGGTCGATGACGCCGTTGGGCAGGTCATGGCTGTCCTGGAGCATCGGGGAATCAGTGACAATACCATCGTGGTATTCACCTCTGACAACGGTTGCGCCCCGTACATCGGCGTACCGGCAATGATCGATAAAGGCCATTATCCAAGCTACATATTTCGAGGCTACAAACATGACATTTGGGAAGGTGGACACCGTATTCCCTTTGTATTGCGCTGGCCTGCCCGGGTTGATCCGGGCACCACCTGCGATGAAGTTATCTGCCTGTCCGACCTGCTGGCTACGTGTGCCGCACTCACCGGTACCGAACTGCCCGCTGATGCTGGTGAAGACAGCTATGACATCCTGCCGGCGATCCTGGGAGCGGCGTTATCCGGTCCTGTTCGGGAAGCGACCGTGCATCAGGCGGACGATGGTTCACTGTCCATTCGTCAGGGGAAATGGAAGCTGGAGTTATGCGCCGGTTCCGGAGGACGCAGCTCACCAACCCGGAAAGAGGCAGCAACAATGAATCTGCCACAGGTTCAGTTATACGATCTGGAGCGGGACATCGGCGAAACCACCAACGTCTGGGCGGCTCATCCCAGGGTGGTGGAGAGATTGACCTCGCTGCTGGAGCAGTACAAGGAAGAAGGCAGGAGCGTGAAGCGGTAACCCTTTTTACCCACCAATCAGAATCTATGGGGTCGGAGTCAAAGTGCCGGAGTAAGCTCAGGAGGAGCGATCTCCAGTAAGAAGCAGAAACTGATTACGGAATTTTCCCAGGTAAAAATGGGGTCATAAAAATGGGGTCAGGTCCATTTTTTACCCGCCAATCACACCGGATCGAGATATACGGCGTAGAGCCGGACGTCCTCCGGTCGAACACCGCCGAAGTCCACCCGCACCCGGATCAGGCCGGTCACACCGTCGATGACGTTTTTGCCCTGCCAGGTAACCGGCTGAGCCAGGCCGGGTCCGGTGGGACCCTGGCTGGCACTGCGATCGTAGCCTGGAACCGTCCGAAACGCATGGTCTTGAATCTCGACGGTGATAGAGCTGTGTTCGTTGATACCTTCCACGTTTACTGTGAGTCGTGCCGCGCCACCCTCCAGGTCGATGGGTGCGGAGACGAAGTGTGGGTCCGACCTGCCCCCGTACACCCAAATGCCGCTCTCATATGGGGAAAAGTAGCCCAGCCTATCACGCGGCCAACTGGTAACGCGCACTCCATCGCTTGTCTCCTCCGGCCATGGCGCGTACCAGAACAAGGTCTCGTCACCCACATTCTCAAAGCCCTGACCCTGGATGAGGGCGGGGAAATTGAGCGTGAGCGACTCTCTGCGCTTCGACCCCCAGCTGTCTTCGGCAGCTGAAACGATGGGAAAGTCTGGAATCGGTTCTCTGTAGTGAAGGGCATCGTTGCTGACAGCAATGCCCAAGTCCATGGTCACCATACGCCGATCATTGGACGGGTGACCATTCCATTTGCCATAGAAGCCAATGATGACGTTGCCGCGGTTCCACAGTGCTGCGCCCAGGTGCACCTGCTCGCCTGTGTTCTTGCCCGTTACCAGTGGCATGGGAGAGAGGTTGCTGCGCCGCAGGCCGGAGCAGGTTGCATCGGCCCAGTGTTCAAAGTCATAAGAGGCGCAGGTGGCCAGCTGTCTTATTCCTACAGCGTGTTTCCCTCCCTGGCCGGCCAGGTAATAGCAACCATCCACCTTGGCGCCACCCGACATTTCGAACCAGCCCGCCACCGGATTGTCAGGTGACTCGCGCCAGGTCATCCCGTCGGCGCTGTAGGCGACACAGAGACGTGACGAGTGCTTACGCGTTTCAAAGGCCATCTTGAAGCGCTTGTCCTGGTCTGGTTCGTCGGGCTCGTGGAAGATTACGAACGCCTGAACGTGCATGTCCTCCCCCATGTCCACCAGGTTGTTTTGACTGCTGCCGTGCCACTCGACCAGCCCGAGGTCGGGCTTTTCCCAGGTACGGCCGTCATTGCTCCTGGCCAGGCAGACGCGCTGGTGCCAGTGCTCGTCTGGCCCTTGTCCCAGGTACCACATCCACAGCTCGCCATCGATCTCAAGGACGGTTCCGTAGTATGCGATCCACAAGCTATCGTGAGCGCCCGTCTCTCCCAGTGGCACTACCGGTTTGTTACCGTGACCGGTCTGCTTGCCCATCAGATTCAGCTTCACGCCGTGTTGAAACGGGATACTGTGGTCATCAAACGGAAAGAGAACGATGGAGTCGAGGCTGGTGGCGGGGCCGCCGTTGTTAATGCGCATGCTGTTGCCTTAAGATCACATTGGCTAAAATAAGTATAACAAATCGCATTATTGTATTATTTTCTCCACTGCTGATTTCGATCCAGTAGGAAAAATGGACCTGACCCCTTTTTTCCTTTTTTGATCCAGTAGGAAAAATGGACCTGACCCCTTTTTCCTGGACTTACATTTCGGCGATCCCCGCATCTACTCTGGCATTCTTTTGCTCGTCGATCCACCAGAGGTTGGGAAAGCCAGACCATCGCATATATTCAGCCCCGATGGGTGGATGTCCGAACCGGTCCCAGTAACAGGCATGCCGGCCAACAGGATGTCCATCGGGTATGACGTAGAAATTCCACAGTAATACACGGTCAAGAGCCTGACCCGCGGTATTCATTTCTTCTTCAGTGGTAGCCCTGGCGATCTTCTCGACCAAAAAGTCTACTGCCGGATTTTTGATTCCCACGTAGTTCGTCATATTGGGGGGATCCACATACTGTGAGGAGAACTGACTGCGCATGCGGGAGGGAAAGGGTACGTTAAACGTATAAAACTTACGAATGGTGGCGTCAAAGTCATAGCTTCTGAGCCGATTGACCATCAGGTTGTTTTCTATCTTATGCAGCACGGTGTGGATACCAAGACGTTTGAGATTATCCACATAGGGCGTCAGCATAAGTTCAAACTCGCTACGCGAGATGACGAAATCGAAGGTGAGTGGTTCACCGGTCTTCTCATTGACACGCACAAAGTCTTTGACCACCCAACCGGCTTCACGCAATAGCGCATCGGCCTGTAACAGCGTGTCGCGATTGCGTCCAAAAGGCTCGTTTTCCGGTAGCGGCACGGGTTCCGTAAAAACCCGTTCCGGCAACTGATCTCGAAATGGTTCCAGCAATGCCAGTTCCCCGTTCGAAGGTAATCCCCTGGCCCGTAAACCGGAGCGTATGAAAAACGAGTTATTACGCTCCAATCCATTGTGCCAGAACACACGATTGGCCCACTCAAAATTGTACGCCAGGGTCAGGGCTTCCCGTACACGTATGTCTTTGAATAACGCTTTTCGCGTATTCAACGCGACACTATAGTGCATTCCATAAGCACCACCCATGGTATAGGTCTCGGCTTTAAACAGACCCTTGCGGCTGCCAACAAAGTCATACTCAGTGTGAAAATTCTTTTCATTCTGTTCCCGGTGATAGTCAATTACCCCGGCCCTGAACGCCTGCAACATGATGTTCTGGTCGAAAAAATAAGTCAGGACAATACGGTCAAAGTTGTACATGCCCCTGGCGTTGCCAAGGTCTTTGGCCCAATAGTCTTTTACCCTTTCAAATACCACCTTGTGTCCCGGGTCGACTTCCACGATCCGGTAGGGTCCATTGCTGAGTGGTGGCTCCATCGTTGTTACGTCAATCTTGTGGTGCTCATAGTAGTGTTTGGGTAGCGGAGTGAATGATGCGGTTTGTATTATCAACTGGCCGGTTTTTTCCGCTGACTCTGTAAAGTGGAACTTGAAGGACCAGGTTCCGGTCTGCTCCAGCCGCTCGATGTCCCGAAAGGCGCTTCTCCAACTGATGGACGCTTTATTTTTGTATGCATCGAAGGTCCAGAGAATATCGTCCATTGTTACTGGCACACCGTCATGCCAGTACGCGTCCTTGCGCAGGGTGTAGGCGACCCAGCTGTAATCGTCAGCGACTTCGATGGTCTCTGCCAGGCGACCATAGTAGGTTGCCAGTTCATCGTCTGATTGCATCATCAGTCGCTCATGGGTGATCGAGAATATTCGCGGGTCGATATAACCGGACAGTATTCCCTTATCGACAAAAGGATTCAGATTATTGAAAGTGCCAATGCCAGCTACTCTGGCTATCCCTCCTTTCGGCGCATCAGGGTTTACATAGTCGAAATACGCCATGTCTTTCGGGTATTTGGGTTCCCCAAAATATGCAAAGCCGTGACTGGGTTCACTGGCGGGAATTGACCCCGGGATGAAGACTATCAGCCCCAACAGGATGTATAGAATCGGTAATTTTGTAAACTCGGGCATGAGGCGGACATACTGGTAAATGCCAATAGCAGAATCGCGCGTTTTAGTTAAGAATTGCGGCATACTAAGGTGCAGCGTACAAATCTATGGGGTCGGAGTAAAGTGCCGGAGTAAGCTCAGGAGGAGCGATCTCCAGTACCAGGTCTTGCTTGCGCAATGAGGAAAACTACATGGGCGCTCTGATCTGTGAGATTATGTCGCTGACTCCCGGGCGTTTACTCCGGCACTTTCCGACTCCATAGATTCCGGCGTTTACTCCGGCACTGTACTCCGACCCCATAGATTCCGGTATACTCCACCGTGCTATTCACATTGTTGGTTACCCGTTAATGAAAAACATCGAACGATTGTATATCCGCCAGGAAGTCACGCAGCGCCAGGAGGAAGGCTGCGATATTGGCGACCTTGACGAACGCATTGATACAGCAATTAAAAACAATACTGAGGACCAACTGGTCACGTTATACGATGAATTGGATGCGCTGGAACCAGCTGATTCCTTTACCTACGATGAGCCATCGACGCTCGAGGAAATAAAGGCGCTTAGACCCGACGGACCCCGTCGCATGGAACTCTCGGTCAGCGACGAAGACCTTTACGATCGTATATACGGTGGCTGGCTCGGGCGCGCAGCCGGATGTTCTCTGGGCAAGCCCGTGGAAGGCTGGCCAAGGGATCGTATTGACAAGTTTCTTGAATCACACAATTCATTGCCACTCGACAACTATATCCCCTATGACGAACAGCAAATTAGTCCCGCCCTGAAAACCAGCACGCGGGACAACATTGATTTTATGGCGCGGGATGATGATATGGATTATCCGATCCTGGGTCTTATTGCGCTGGAAAGACGCGGCGCGCAGCTCTCATCCAGAATCATGGCCAATGTCTGGATGGATCATATGCCAATCAATCTGCTTTACACGGCTGAGCGGGCAGCCTATCGAAATTTCGCGATCGGTTACTGGCCACCCGAATCGGCATCCTACCGCAATCCGCAGCGTGAATGGATTGGCGCACAAATTCGCGCCGACATTTTCGGCTATGCAGCACCTGGCTGGCCGGAAAAAGCTGCGGAGTTTGCCTTTCGTGATGCCAGTATTTCCCACGTCAAGAATGGCATCTACGGAGAGATGTTTGTGGCAGCCATGCTGGCAGCCGCCTATGTCACTGATGACATCATAGAGATCATTAATGTAGGGCTCAGCGAAATACCTGCAAAGTGTCGTCTCGCGGAAGCCATACACGACACGCTTGCATGGTGTCAGGAACTCGAAGACTGGGACAAAGTCTGGGACAAGATCAATGAACGCTATGGCCACTACAGCGGTGTACACACGATTAACAACGCCGCACTAGTCGTGCTTGGGCTCTACTTTGGCAACAACGACTATGAGAATGGCATAGTGGTGTCTGTGCGGGGTGGCTGGGATACCGATTGTAATGGGGCAACCGTGGGTTCCATCCTGGGTCTGAAATTCGGTGCCGCTGCACTACCCGACAAGTGGATTGGTGTATTAAATGACCGTCTGATTTCATCAGTCCGTGGCAATCAGGACAATAAGATCTCTGAACTCGCCGAACGCACCCGGACGATCGCCAAAGATGTCATGACAATGCCGGACCATGAGCCAGAGGAAGAGTCAGTACCTGGAGAGCCCAGTGACAGCCCTTTTGTCGGCAACTGGATTATCGACCAATCCTACACCAGATGGGTCATGAATGTAGAACCTGATCTCACCGGGACATTCGATGATGGGATGGGTTTTAGCTGCAAACTGAAAAACGTCAAGACAGAAGGTGATAAAGTCACCTTTGACTTTATTTTGGACAAAGGTGGTTTTGGTATCGACATCCAATTTGATGGCAGGGTCGTCGGTGACACGCTCGAAGGGGTCGGCAACGGTCACGGGTTCGAGATCGGCATTAATGGTGAGCGAGGCAAGTGAGTTATGAAAATCCATATCCCTGACCCCATTTTACCGCGTCTCATCCTGGTTCTTGTCACTTCACTGACAGCAGTGGTGAATGTTGCTGAACCCTACTCCCCGCCACTACGACAGGACTATCCAGACAACCTCTACTGGGGTGATACTCATGTCCATACTTACCTCTCGCCGGATGCTTATCCCTTGGGGAGCCGGGTAACACCCGATGAGGCCTATCGATTCGCCAAAGGAGAAACCATTGTCGCGAGCGGCGGCGACAAAGTGCGATTGCAGCGCCCCCTTGACTTTCTCATGGTATCCGATCACGCCGAGAACATGGGTGTTATGCCAAGACTTGCTGCCGGTGATCCCCGATTATTAAAAACGAAAGACGGCCAACGCAATTTCAAAATACTTTCTAAACTCCCGACTCTGCGCGAGATGTTAAAGGCTAAAAGTCTTGAAGAATACCAAACCCGATACATGGCCCTGGCTACCGCTAAAGCGGCAAAGGGTGGCGACTACGGTATTGACACTGACTTCAGACGCGAAGTATGGGAAGGCGTTGTCGACATTGCGGAGAAACACAACGAGCCCGGCAAATTCACCACCTTCGCCGGATACGAATACAGCAGTTCCACTCCCTCCATGCTGCACCGAAACGTGATGTATGTCGGTGGACCCACGCATACCAGGGCATGGCTGCCTTTTTCATCGTATGACAGTAAAAACCCTGAGGATTTGTGGTCACATCTTGAGCGCTATCGGAAGGAATCCGGCAGTGATGTTATCGCCATTCCTCACAACTCAAATCTCAGCAACGGCCAACAGTTCAATACTGTCACATATCACGGCAAGCCACTGACAAGAGACTATGCCAGCACCAAGTCATCTATAGAACCCATCATGGAAGTGACCCAGTTCAAGGGTGACAGTGAGACGCATCCACTCATCTCCCCCAACGATGAGTTCGCAGATTTCGAATCCTTGAGAGAACCGAAAACAGAGGAGATAGCCCGGCAGTCTTATGCCCGTGGTGCGCTAAAGACGGGGCTCGAGTTTGCCGTTAAACTCGGGGTGAATCCCTACAAGCTTGGCATGATTGGTTCCACTGATACACACCAGGGGCTTGCCACAGCCGACGAAGATAACCTGGCAGACTCCGGACCCTATCGATACATCTCGCGCCTGCAGTTTTCTGCTTCCGGATACGCGGCTGTCTGGGCCAGGAAAAACACACGAGAGGCGATCTTTTCCGCCATGAAGCGACGCGAGGTTTACGCGACCACCGGGCCACGGATCACCCTGCGGTTTTTTGGCGGCTGGAACTTCGAAAGCAATGATGCGTTTGATCCGCACCTTGCTGAAATTGGTTATCGCAATGGCGTTCCCATGGGGGGTGATCTGGTGCAAACAGGAGCAAGCAGTGAGGCGCCCACCTTTTTGTTACATGCTGTCAAAGATCCGGTCGGAGCAAATCTGGATCGCATTCAGATTATCAAGGGATGGCGGGATATAAAGGGCAGACTGCACGAGAAGATTCATGATGTCGCCTGGTCAGGTGATCGCAGCATTGGCAAGGACGATAAACTTCCCGCTGTTGGTTCGTCAGTCGACGTTAAGACGGCAAGCTATCTCAATTCCATTGGTAGTCACTCACTCTCTACCACCTGGACAGACCCGGATTT
>JAPOOX010000035.1 GCA_026713185.1 Gammaproteobacteria bacterium | reverse complement strand
GCTCTGGACCTGTTTCTGTTTTTCTTCTTCTGGGAAGTCATGCTGATTCCCATGTACTTTCTCATCGCTATCTGGGGCCACGAGAGGAAAGCCTACGCCGCAATGAAGTTCTTCCTGTTCACACAAATCAGCGGTCTGCTGATGCTGGTCTCTATTCTGGGATTGGTTTTCACGGCAGCAGGTCCACTGGGAGGCTTCAGTTTCAGCTACTTCGATCTTGTTGGAATACCGATTGACTCCACGGTGGCCTGGTATTTGATGCTCGGGTTCTTCATTGCCTTTGTCGTCAAACTCCCGGGATTCCCCTTCCATACGTGGCTTCCGGATGCCCACACCCAGGCGCCTACGGCGGCAAGTGTTCTGCTTGCAGGAATTCTGCTCAAGACAGGCGCTTACGGACTGATCCGTTTCACAGTACCACTGTTCCCGGAAGCCTCTCTGGATATTTCACAACCGGCAATGCTGCTGGGAGCTGTCGGCGTCGTTTACGGCGCCGTGCTGGCCTTTGCACAGGATGATTTCAAACGCCTTGTCGCTTACTCCAGCGTCAGTCATATGGGATTTGTCTTGATTGGCGTTTATGCCTGGCGTGAATTGACCCTGCAGGGCGCTGTCATGCAGATGGTGGCTCATGGATTGTCAACGGCCGCATTGTTCATGATTGCCGGCGCCTTGCAGCATCGACTGCATACACGCGCCATGTCCGAGATGGGCGGTTTGTGGGTCAAAATGCCGCGCATGGGCGCCATTGCCATGTTCTTTATCGTGGCCTCTCTGGGGATGCCCGGTCTGGGTAATTTCGTAGGTGAATTCCTGGTGCTGCTGGGGACATTCGAAGTCAATATGCCGATCACCATATTGGCGGCGGTGGGACTCATAACCGCGGCAATATATTCTCTGGAGGCGATGCAGAAGGCCTTTCAGGGTGAACCGGCGCCATCTCTGGATGTTCAGGATTTTGGCGCCCGGGATGTCTCCGTGCTGGGACTGGTGATGGCGGGTCTGTTGATACTCGGAATCTATCCACAACCGGTCTTTGACATGGTAGAGCCTGCGCTGTCCAGCCTCTATTCCCTGACAAATACAGGTCAGCCCTGGGTGGGGGCACTACAATGAGCCTCCATGAATTAAGCGCAATCGGACCCCTTCTGACCCTGACCAGTGTCATTCTGATTCAGATGATGGTGATCGCATTCGCCAGAAATCTCAAAGTGACTGTCATCATCTCATGTGTCGGACTTCTGTTGACGCTGCTGGCGTTCAATCCTGTGTTGCCGATGATGCCTGTTGCCGTAACGCCATTGCTCAGTGTTGATGGCTACTCGGTATTCTTTTCCGGATTGATCATCGTCGCAGCACTTGCGGTCACGATGATGGGATATGACTATTTCAAAGACCGGGGAGTAAACCAGGACGAGTTTTTTCTGTTGCTTCTGTTGGCAACCCTGGGCGCACTTGTTCTGGTCAGCAGTACTCACTTTGCTTCCTTCATACTGGGGCTGGAATTACTGGGCGTCTCACTGTACACGATGATGAGTTATCCCATAAAAGGTGTACTGACTCTGGAAGCTGCCCTCAAGTATCTGATCCTTTCCGGTGTATCATCCGCGTTTATCCTGTTTGGCACAGCTTTACTCTATGCGGCAAACGGTACACTGAACTTTGAATCCGACATTGAATCAGGAGGACTGTATCTGGCCGGCGGCACGACACTGGTTTTGGCGGGTATCCTGTTCAAGTTGTCCGTAGTGCCTTTTCACATGTGGACACCAGATGTTTATGAAGGAGCCCCGGCGCCGGCTACTGCTTTTATTGCCACGGTATCCAAAGGCGCCATTTTTGCTGTATTGCTACGATTTTTTGCCGACAGCGGGCTGTATTTACTGGAAACCGTCATGTCAGGACTGGTCCTGGTCGCCATTGCCTCCATACTCGTCGGTAACCTGCTGGCGTTGCGACAGGACAGCGTCAAACGAATTCTGGCTTACTCTTCGATTGCTCACCTTGGATATCTTATGGTGGCATTTATCGCAGCCGGTTTGAGTGGAGGCAGAGACCTTGCCACTGAAGCAGCCGGTTACTTCCTGTTTGCCTACTTCGTCACGACTACAGGCGCATTTGGCATCGTGACTATCCTTTCCATCTCTTCTCCTGACAAGGACATCAGTAATCTGTCTGATTACCAGGGACTATTCTGGCGGCGTCCAGTTCTGGCTCTGGCGTTTACACTGATGCTGCTGTCACTTGCCGGCATACCACTGACCATCGGATTTATCGGTAAATTCTATATTTTCGCCAGTGGCGTATCGATGACTCTGTGGCTATTGATTGCCGTTGTAATTCTGGGAAGCGGCATCGGACTTTTCTATTATCTCCGGATTATTTTCACTATGACCCAACGAATCGAAACGTCTGGAGAAATTCATATTCCAGTCACTGCAGGATCGGTTATGCTAACGCTTTCAGGGACATTGTTACTGTTCGGTGTCTATCCGGCGCCTTTGATCAGTTTAATCAGGAATCTGGTTCTGTGACCCTGGTCTGGAATAAAGTGGTTCATGACTGCAGGAAGGAGAATCGGCTTATTTCAAGGATTTTCAGTTGCTGGGAACTGCTTCCGTAATATCGTGTTGAGACGGCGTATTTAACGAGGATTCATACTTGAAGAGCAATCGACTCGGGATCGTTACCGCGATAGTGGTTCTTGCCCTCCTGTGGATCGCGCTATCGGGGTATTTCACCATATTGCAACTATCGCTGGGCGCTATCTCCTGCCTGTTTGTACTCTGGTTATCGGTACGACTTGAACTGCTGCCGGAGGAGACACGTCGGATATCGCTGATTCGCCTGGTTGCCTATCTCATCTGGTTAGTGCAGGAAATCATCTCTTCAAACTTCAGGATTGCCCGTATTGTTCTATCCCGCAGACCAGAATTACATCGCCGTGTTGTCCATTCGAAAGTCAAACAACGTACCACACTGGGTGTTGCGATTTATGCAAACTCCATCACGCTGACCCCGGGTACCGTCACCCTGGATGCCGAAGCTGATGATCTCTCTGTCCATGTACTGACCAGGAGATGTGCAGATGATTTACTGGGTGATGAAATGAACCAGCGGGTGGCCGGAATCGAGGGCAGGCCATGATGTACGCTGCAGCTACAATCGCCATTCTGGTGGTCATGGCGCTCCTGCTGTCCCGGGCATTTCTAGGCCCTACGCTGTATGACCGGATTCTTGCGATCAACGGTTTTGGGACGGCGACGGTGCTGCTTATCGCGTTGCTGGGATTTTTGACGGATCGACCAGAATTTCTGGACATCGCCCTGCTGTATGCCCTGATCAATTTCGTGGGCACTCTGGCTGTGCTCGCGTTCTTTCGTTATGGCGGCCTTGGTCATCCCGGAGAACCCCGTGATAATCGTTGATCTGTTGAGCTGGGCGTTGCTGTTGACCGGCAGCATTTTCTGCCTGATCGGCGCCCTTGGTGTGCTGCGGTTGCCGGACTATTTCAGCCGCATTCACGCCGTTGGTATACTGGATACAATGGGCGTGGGCGCCATGTTGACAGGCTTGATGTTGCAGGGCGGATTTACCCTGGTGACCGTGAAACTCGGTCTTATCCTGGTCTTCATCATGATCACCGGCCCTACTGCCACTCATGCTCTTGCACGAGCGGCGCTTCATGATGGTTACACGCCACCACTTGACGAGGATAGTTCCCCATCGAACATCTGATTGACATCTTCCTGCTGACCTTGCTGGCGGTAACAGCAATTGCACTGGTACGTCTGCACAGCCTGTTTGCGGCAGCCATGCTGACGGGTATTTACAGTCTTCTGTGTGCATCACTGTTTGTGCTTATGGACGCCGTGGATGTTGCTTTTACGGAAGCTGCAGTGGGTGCTGGAATCATCACCATCATGTTGCTGGGGACGCTGGCGCTGATCAGGGAATCCCCGGATAGTAAGGAACCTCACCGGTTACAAATATTGCCTATGGCTGTCGTTGTGATTACAGGTGCAGCATTGATTTATGCGACCCGTGACATGCCGGCTTTTGGTGACCCGTATGCGCCTGCTCACCAGCATGTGGCTCCCCGCTACATCGAGAAATCCGGCGCCGAAGTGGGTCCACCCAATATCGTCACTTCCGTGCTGGCAAGTTACCGCGGTTACGACACGCTGGGTGAAGTGACGGTAATCTTTACAGCAGGTGTGGGCGTCATAATGCTACTCGGCCACCGCCGAAAAGACCGGAGTTGACATGCGACGTAATCCAGTTGTCAGTGAAGTTTCTGACCTTTTGGTACCGGCCATACTGCTGTTTGGGTTGTATGTCCAGTTCCATGGAGATTTCGGACCTGGCGGGGGTTTCCAGGCCGGGGTCATTTTTGCCGTGGGCATCATCCTTTATGCATTGATTCATGGCCTGGAGAAAACCCGGAAATCCATTCCAGACAATATCCTGTACGTATGCATGGCCCTCGGTTTGTTACTGTTTGCAGGTACAGGATTAATCTCGATGTTCCTGGACGGGGAATTTCTCAATTACAGCGTGCTGGGCAAAACTCCGTTAGCCGGGCAACATCTGGGCATTTTGCTGATTGAACTGGGTATTGGCATAACCGTTGCCGCTGTGTTGATAACGCTGTTTTATGCATTTGCCGGACGGCGGAACAAATGAACTGGATATTGCATTACAACTACTGGGTCGTCATTTTTCTGATGATGACGGGTCTTTACCTGGTTTTTGCCCGTGCAAATCTCATTCGGAAGGTGATCGGCCTCAACATATTCCAGACGTCGGTTTTCATTCTCTTCATATCGGCGGGTGCAGTCCGGCAGGCGAGTGCACCGATTCTCTCCGAATCAATTACAAGTTATGCGAACCCACTGCCACATGCACTGATCCTTACCGCCATCGTCGTCGGCGTAGCTACTATGGCGCTGGCACTGGCTTTGATAGTTCGCATTCACGAAGCCTATGGCGCCATTGATGACGATTTGATTCATCGCCAGAACGGAGAAAGTTGATTCTGGAACATCTGCCCATCCTGCAGGTTGCCATACCATTAGTACTGGCGCCTCTATGTCTCTTGCTGCGCAATTCCCGTCTGGCATGGGTCATTGCACTTGTCGGCAGCCTGTGGGCATTTGCCTGCGCAGTGTTACTGTTGACCCGGGTTCTCAACAACGGCCCTCTTGAATACGCCCTTGGCGGATGGGAAGCTCCCTGGGGTATTGCCCTGCGAATTGATCTGACCGGTTGTTTTATTCTGCTGCTGACAGGCCTGATCGCCAGTCTGGTTATCTTCTGGGCAAAGCAGAGTGTCGAGAATGAAATCCGGCGGGATCAAATCAACCTTTTCTACTGCATGTACCTGCTGTGCCTGACGGGTATCCTGGGTATCATCGCCACCGGCGATGCTTTCAATGTATTCGTTTTCCTCGAAATCTCCTCTCTGTCTTCCTATACCATGATTGCAATGGGCCGGGATCGCCGGGCCCTCACCTCAAGTTTCCACTATCTGGTGATGGGGACCATTGGCGCCACTTTCATTCTGATCGCCATCGGCATGCTCTACATGATGACCGGCACCCTCAACATGGCTGATCTGGCTGAACGGCTGCCTCCATTGAGGGACACGACTACTGTGCGCGCAGCATTTGCATTCCTCACCGTGGGTCTGAGTCTCAAGGTTGCTCTTCTGCCCCTGCATCAGTGGTTACCTGACGCCTATACTTTCGCCCCTTCGGCTGTTTCCGCATTTCTTGCGGGAACGTCAACCAAGGTTGCACTATATGTTCTGCTGCGCTTTTTCTTTACCGTATTTGGTGTTGATTTTGTATTCACAGACCTGCGTCTGGATGTCATCCTGCTACCTTTATCCATCCTTGCGATCTTTGTTGCATCGATCATCGCCGTTTTTCAGGAAGACGTAAAAAGGATGCTGGCTTATTCCAGCCTTGCACAGATCGGCTACATGACCCTTGGCATTGCTCTGGTGAACACTTCCGGTCTCACCGCCACCCTGGTGCACATGTTCAATCATGCGCTCATCAAAGGCGGACTGTTCATGGCCATCGGCGGTTTGTGTCTGCGCATCGGGAGCACACGTTTCGCAGTCCTCAAAGGCGTCGGGCGGGCGATGCCCTGGACCATGGGCGCCATTGTCGTTGGCGGATGTGGCTTGATCGGTGTACCACTGACCGCCGGATTTGTCAGCAAGTGGTATCTGGTCATCGCTGCCATCGAGAATGGCGCCTGGGTTGTTGTGGTAGCAATAGTACTCGCATCATTGATTGCTGTTGTGTATGTGTGGCGAACTGTTGAAACCCTGTATTTCAACGATGCCGAGCAGGACACTTCACTGAAGGAAGCACCGCTTGCAATGCTCATCCCGACCTGGCTGATGGTCATCCTGGTTGTCTGGGCGGGTATTGATACCGGGATGACAGTGGGTATTGCTGAGCGCGCCGCACTGGCCCTGATCGGTAATTCCCCATGAGTACAGCGACGACACTCATGCTGATTGCCTTGCTGATACCGGTCGCAGGCGCTGCTCTGGTGGTTATCACCGGACGCTGGCAGAACCTGCGCGAAACAATGACACTGCTGACCGCAGGCAGCCTGTTTCTGCTGGTCATCCAACTTCCCGGCAACGTGGAAACAACGGTGCTGGCTGAACTGGCGCCCGCTTTTACGCTGGCTTTCCATGTGGAACCCCTGGGATATGTCTTTGCCGTCCTGGCGAGTTTTCTGTGGATCATTACATCCATCTATTCCATCGGTTACATGCGCGCCCATCATGAACAGAACCAGACCCGATTTTACGCCTGGTTTGCCATTGCGATTGCCGCGGTCATGGGCGTTGCATTCTCAGCCAACCTGCTGACCCTGTTTGTTTTTTACGAAATCCTGACGTTATCTACCTGGCCTTTGGTCACTCACAGTCAGACAGAAGAAGCACGCCGCAGCGGGAGGATCTACCTGGGTATACTGGTTGGGACTTCCATGGTGTTCCTGCTGCTGGCAACAGGTTCCATCTGGCATTTGACAGGTACACTCGATTTTCAATCCGGTGGTGTCTTCAATAAAAATATCCCGGCGGCCATTCTGGCAATTGTCTACACTCTGTTCATATTTGGAGTTGGCAAGGCTGCATTAATGCCATTTCACCGGTGGTTACCCGCAGCCATGGTAGCACCGACACCGGTCAGCGCTTTGCTGCATGCCGTGGCTGTTGTCAAGGCAGGCGTCTTCACGATCCTCAAGGGTACTGTCTACCTGTTTGGTCTCGATACTCTGAGCGAATCCGGCGCCAGCGTTTATCTCCTGCCAGTGGCAGCTGTTACCATCGTGCTGGCGTCACTCATTGCCTTACGCAAAGATAATCTCAAGGCAAGACTGGCATACTCAACCATCAGTCAGCTTTCCTATGTTGTACTGGGGGCATTGCTGGCAAATGTCCATGGCATCATAGCCGGAACAATGCACATGGTGATGCACGGCTTTGCCAAGATCACACTGTTTTTCTGTGCAGGAGCCATCCTGGTAGCCTCACACCAGACCGAAATCTCCCACATGCGGGGGCTGGGTAAAAAAATGCCCATTACGATGGGCGCTTTTCTGATAGGCGCCCTTGCCATTATCGGGCTGCCCCCGCTCGGCGCCATGTGGAGCAAGTGGTATCTCATACTCGGCACTCTGGACAGAGGTTACTGGAGCATTATCGCCGTACTGGTCATCAGTACCCTGTTGAACATCGCGTATCTGCTGCCCATTCCAATACGCGGTTTCATGAATGGGCCGGAAAGAGGCAACGACACCCTGGAGGAAGCTCCCTTTGCGTGTCTGCTGGCTATCTGTATTACCGTAATTGGCTGTATTGTGCTGTTCTTCCAGGCGCCGGCACTGGTGGCATTTCTGAATGAGGGATTAAATCTGTGAACAAGCACAGACCACAGCCCGGACCAAAAGTCCGTCGAGGTCTCGTTATTTTTTACATCATCTGTGCTCTTCTGGTGTTGCTGGACCTTACCGGATTGCGTCATGGAGAAAGCGATTTCGACAGCTGGTGGGGCTTTTATGCCGTTTATGGATTCATTGCCTGTGTCATTCTGGTCATCACGGCAACCTGGCTGCGCAAGTTGATCATGCGCGGAGAAGATTATTATCGGCGGCATGAAGATGATTGAAGCACTTTCTTCTCCGCTGCCGCCGTTCCTGATTTTCTTTGCCGCTGCCGTTCTGGCTGCGGTAAGCCCGGCCATTGTCCGTACAACGCTCACGGTGTTTGTGCCAGTCATTGGTGGTCTGCTGTTGTTCAATACGGACCTGGGTGACTATTATGCTTACCAGATGTTTTCCTATCAGGGAGAATTGTATCGTCTCGATGAATTGAGCCGGTTGTTCGGTTATCTGTTTCATATCGCCGCGTTCATCGGTGGTGTCTATGCTTTGCATATCCGGGATCGTACGCAGCAGATTGCCGTCTTCATCTATGCCGGAAGTGCTCTCGGTGCAGTGATGTCCGGTGATCTGATCAGCTTGTTCATCTTCTGGGAACTGGCAGCTATCAGTTCAGTCGTCCTGATCTGGGCGCGCGGCACCAGTCGTGCCTACCATGCGGGGATGCGCTATCTCATCGTCCAGGTCACCTCAGGCATGTTACTGCTGGTGGGCTGTGTACTGTTGATTGGCGACCAGGGCGGTGATTCTGCATTCGGCTACATAGGCGCCAATTCAACTGCCGGATTACTCATATTGCTGGCATTGGGTGTAAAGTCCGCCTTCCCCCTGATGCACAACTGGTTGACCGATGCATACCCGGAGGCGACACCGACGGGTACGGTCTTCCTCAGCGCCTTTACCACAAAAGTCGCCATCTACGCACTGGCCAGAGGATTCCCCGGCACCGAAGAACTGGTCTACATCGGCATGATGATGACTGCATTTCCGATTTTCTATGCGGTGATCGAAAACGACCTGCGGCGTGTACTTGGTTACAGCATGATCAATCAGTTGGGCTTCATGGTATGTGGTATCGGTATCGGTACGGAACTTGCGGTCAATGGCGCAGTGGCGCATGCCTTCAATGATGTCATTTTCAAGGGTCTGCTGTTCATGTCCATGGGGGCCGTATTGCACATGACCGGCCGCATGAATGGTTCCGACCTGGGAGGGTTGTACAAGTCCATGCCGATAACCACTACGTTATGCATCATCGGCGCTGCGTCAATATCCGCTTTTCCCCTGTTCTCCGGATTCGTCAGTAAATCCATGGTGATGAGTGCAGCTTTGATGGAAGGATATTCCGGTGTCTGGCTGGTTCTGCTGTTTGCCTCTGCCGGGGTCTTTCATCACGCAGGCATAAAAATTCCCTACTTTGCGTTTTTTGCACATGACGCCGGTATCAGAACATCCGAACCTCCACGCAATATGCTGATTGCCATGGGTATAGCCGCCGCTTTGTGTATCGGCATCGGTTGCTTCCCCGGGTATCTGTATCAGTTGCTGCCATATGACACTGGTTACTGGCCATTTGATGCAACACATGTGATTGCCCAGATGCAGATTCTGTTTTTCTCTGCCCTGGCATTTATCTGGCTCCAACTCAGTGGTATTTATCCCCCGGAACTTCGATCCGTTAATCTGGACGCTGAATGGTTTTACCGAAGAGCCGGACCGGTAATATGGAACAGGACAAGAGATTTCATACAGCATCTGATCTCTGAAGCGTTGCAGCTAATGGTCAGGATTCTGCATTGGATGATTGCATTTGCAACCGACAGCTACACGCCTCCGCAGACTTCACAGACCAGCCGTATGGCACTGTGGGTGATATTACTGCTGGGTTGCTATGTGATGTTTTATTTCTTCTGATTCTGCTGCGGCCAGTGAGAAAAACGGGCTAATCAACCACCCTGGATTCTCGGCAGGAGAAAGACTTCGGCATCCGCCGGGATTTCCATCCCCCAGTTATCCCGATAAATCTCGCCGTCAATGGAAACGGCTATACCCGCATCCAGGCTTTGATTCATATCTGGATATCGCTCGACAATTCTGGTCAACAGATCACGTATGGTGACTGCTTCTATCTCAACCATGTCAGCCCCATCGGCAGCAGACCTGAG
>JAPOOX010000059.1 GCA_026713185.1 Gammaproteobacteria bacterium | reverse complement strand
TTCGCCGAGTAATACAGGACTGATTTGGTTCAAGGCACAGGCATTGCCTGACAGAAACCTTGTAAACAGCCACACCTGCCAGAATGGCACAGTAAGAATTCTGAGCCTCCAAGTAACAAATCCCAACTTCTGCATCCAACGACATTCACCAACCCGCCTGGCAGTTCTGGTACCATAAAATCCCCATTGACCTGGAGAACAAACCCCAATGCCGCATCCGGTTGGCAAAAAGTGCCTTTGCATTCTGGGTATGCACCGCAGCGGAACGAGTTGCCTGACGGGTATCGCGCAGCAGTACGGCGTGGAGTTGGGAGAGGTCTTTACGGAAAATCCCCACAATCGTAGAGGCAATCGCGAACATGCCGACATTCAGGCATTGAATAATGATGTGCTGACCTGCAATGGTGGAAACTGGGACCGGCCGGTAGAAGTCCGTCACTGGAATGAAGAATTGGTGGATCGAAGGGACCGGATTATCGAAGAGATCAGCCAGCGGGCGGATATCTGGTGGGGATTCAAGGACCCCAGGGTCATGTTGACCCTGCCATTCTGGCAGGAAGGGATCGGTCCGATGGAATTTATCGGCACTTTTCGACATCCCTTCCTGGTGGCTCAGTCAATTGCAAAGAGGGACCGGAAATCCATTGAAGAAGGGATTGCCCTGTGGCTGACATACAATCGTCTGATGTTGAAATTGCGGCAACAACACCACTTTCCCGTGGTCGATTTCGACATGGCGGAATCCGACTACCTCAAGGATGTGCAGCAGAAACTGGAACGTCTTGGATTAACATCGGAAGCACCGCCGGACTTCTTTGATTCCTCACTGCGGCACCAGACAGAAATTAATGCAGATAACTGCATAATGATCGATGAAGTGTCGATGGTATTCCAGGAATTGAACAGTGCCGTTGCTTAGAAGAACCCCCAGGCCAAAAATATCGGTCGTCGTCATTTTTTATAATATGCGGCGGGAAGCAGCCCGGACGCTGTATTCACTGACGACCCGCTACCAGCAAGGCATTTCGGAGGATGACTACGAAGTGCTGGTCATAGACTCCGGTTCACAGGAACCGCTGGATAAAAACCACGTCACATCGCTGCAGCGGAATTTCCGGTACCAGTTTGTCGAGACATCACTGCCGACGCCATGTCAGGCAATGAATACTGGTATCGAAATGGCACGGGGAAAAACGGTGGCCTGCCTGGTCGATGGGGCGCGGATTCTGTCGCCGGGAATTCTGCAGAACATGCAGCGGGCGACGATGCTGTTCAAACGCCCCCTGGTGTATACCATCGGCATGCATCTGGGCAGTATTCGACAGAATCAGGCCATGCAGGAGGGGTACGATCAACACATCGAGGATGAACTGCTGGCCTCTGTCGACTGGCAGCAGAATGGATATTCGTTGTTCGACATTGCCTGCCTGGCGGGGTCATCCAAGGATGGTTTCATCAACCCCATTTATGAAAGCAATTGTTTTTCTGTGGCGCGATCAGCCCTTCTCGACATTGGTGGATTTGATGAGGCGTTTCAATCCCCGGGCGGTGGATTGGTCAATCTGGATGTGTTTAGAAAATTTACCACCGATCCGGATATTTCGCCGGTGATGCTGGTTGGCGAGGCGACATTTCACCAGTTTCACGGTGGAGTTTCTACCAATGTTCCCGTTGCCGACAGTCCCTGGAAAAAATATCAGGCTGAATATGCGGCGCTGCGAGGGCAGGAATTCGACTTCATCGGATTTCCCAGCCCCCCCTATATAATGGGTGAATTACGGGAAGAATCCAGGCGATTCTTCCTCCCCCCGGTATAGCGACTCATCCAGGGCATGAACTGCATTACCGATAACAGCCCGAATAACGACACCTTCCGACCAGCCTGAATCTCGCGTCGCTTCCGCCACATTGACGGAATCAACTTTAAAGCATCTCTTTTGGCGGCAAGCGCTGTTGCCAGTTGGCCGCGAAAACCAAGGCGAATAACAACAATAATAGTCATCAACAGATGCAGAGGTAACGACAGTATCAGCAGACTCGCCGGCATGTTCTTGATATAACACCAGACCAGGTTCCGGTGACCGTGGTAGGTTGCAAATCTGCTCCTTTGACCACCACTGGATACACCGCCGGCATGAGTAACCACAGCATCAGGCGCCAGAAGACAACTTTCGCCTTGCAGCCGTAGTCTGAAACCCAGATCGACATCTTCCATATACATGAAAAAGTCCTCATCGAACCCACCGGCTTCCAGCACTGTCGATGTGCGATACATGGCGGCTGCGCCACAGGCCGAAAACACTTCCTGGTAACCCTTGCTATCAGGTACAGCCCTGCCATGCCCTTGCCGCCAGGCCAGTCCACTGAAGTGATAGCAGTCGCCGTCGCCATCCAGCGACAGTCTGTCATCACTGAGCAGACGGGAACAGAAAAACGTGTTCTCGGGAAATTGTTCACCAGCCCGCACCATGTTCTCGAACCACGAGGGATCTGCAGCAGCATCCGGATTGAGCAACAGTGACCAGGTTGAATCCCGGGCCTCCCGCAACAACAGGTTGCAACCAGCGGCAAAACCCAGGTTTTTCTCACTCTCGATCAGATGCAGATCAGGCCATTGGCGAATGTCATCGGGAACGGGCTCGTCACTGCCATTATCCAACACATACAGACTGAAGTCCCTGACAGTCTGTTCCCGCAGCGAATTTAGACAACGCCGCAGATAATCCCAACAGTTATAGTGGACGATAAGAATCGCATACTCAGACAACAGAATGACTCACCGAAAAAAGCCTATAGTAAGGAATAAAATAATCCTGAAAGCCTTCATTATCCCCTGATACACACAGTGTACAGCACACAGCAGATGGTTTGGGGGCGTTCGTTTGCGAAAGCATAATGTCGGAGCACCGAGCCGGAGGAGCAAGACTACAGGCTTGCGGGGGAGGTTGAGGGCATCCTGGAGGGATGCGCAGACGCTGGTGCAATTGAATGCCCCCAAGCCATCTGCGAACACCCTCAAACGGAGTTAACGAGTAAAAAAATGGACCTGACCCCATTTTACTGTACTTCACGCCACCAAGGGGCAGCCAATGTCGCCGCTGGGCATCACATCCCTAGTGATAAATCACCGCTATTGCTGGGTCTTAGTTTCTGCTCCTCCGTCCTCACGTATGCCATGAGGCTGGGAATGCCTGGTTCCCAGTCAGATTCCTCTGAACCCTGCCAGATGTAGCCCAAATTTTTCAATTTACTGATAGTTGTTTTTACTTCTTCGGGTGGGTCAAGGTAAATGGGTCTCCCAGCCACTATTTCGCGTAATTCACCAGTCGTTATCTTCTCTTGGGAAGCAAATGCTTTGGCCACAGCGAGGGCTTCCTTCTCTAGATTATCCTCAGATATGTCATTGAAGCAATCCTGGTAGAACAGCCCCTTTTTGCGGTTAAACTTGTCCCAGGCCTGATCCAGCAATGCCTGGTCAATCATATGGCTTTCGGCCTCCTTGGCTGCGTCCCATAAAAACGACCCCAAAAGCTGGATGAAATACGGATAGCATTGGCTCTCGGTGACCACCTGTGACAGCACATTCGAGTCAAGTGATATACCTGCGTTGTGCAGGGGGGTGGAAATGGCATCATTGGCTGCCGACTTAGTAAGCCTACCCATTGGTATTTTATCAGTCCGAATCCAGAATGTTGCCTTCATGGGACGCAAACAATCCCTAAGGCCTGGGGTGCCTGCAAGCACCAGCAGGAAGGGCGCATTCTTGCGCACGTTCTGGCTGACATTAAGCAGTTCCCGGCCCCATTTGGCAGACATAGTGTGGGCCTCGTCAACCAGAAGCACCAGAGGTTTTTTATTTGCTAAATCTATCAGAAAACTGTCCAGGGATCGTGCCTGGGATGACTGTACTACAGTGCGCTTTACAAGCGCTTTGAAGAGACTAATACCCAGCGAACTTGATTTTTCTGTCGTCACCTGGGCCTGTGGTGTGTCCAGCGCCTCCATCAGCTGATCCTTTAATGTCATTGTGTCTGAAGGCACTATAGGGAGTACCCTGCACTTGTGTTCCTTCATACAGTACTCTTCCAACCATTGCAGCAACACCGTCTTCCCGGTGCCGCGTGGCCCGTACAGCAAAACATCGCTCGGTATCCCACTAGGCAGCGTCAGCTTTACCAGCAGCTTTTTGATGTCATTTTGTGCTGCGTCACGTCCGGCCAGGAGTGGCGGCATTTGGCCGCTGCCCGGTTGGAATGGGTTTATGTCCATATTGTCTTAGCTCACAACGCGATTTATCTCCTTCCAGTTTAGCACAAAAACTGTGTT
>JAPOOX010000155.1 GCA_026713185.1 Gammaproteobacteria bacterium | reverse complement strand
GGGCAATGACCAATGCCGTCACATTGAACTCATTTTGACTGCTGGCCAAATGTTGAAAAACCCCTGCCAGACCGGTATCGGTGGAAGATGGCAGTCCTGCCATGGACGGAATCTGGTTGGCAATAATCAGGATCGCAGCCGCGGCGATGAAACCAGTCACTACAGCGTGACTCAGAAAACTGATTACATTCCCAAAGTTCACCAGACGCAACAGCAATAACACAAGACCGGTTACCAAACCCAGTTTGATGGTGATCAGAGCATAATCTGCCGTGCCCGGAGTACCCATCTCAGACGCAACTTCCAGAGTCATCATGGCAATGATCGCCGTGGGCCCTACTGCGAGAGTCCTGCTGCTACCGAATGCTGCATAACAGATCATGGCGAGCAAGGCGGCATACAGGCCAGCTTCAGGGGGTAGTCCGGCCAGGAAGGCGTAGGCAATTACCTGAGGGATTGTTATAAAAAGAACCACAATGCCGGCAATCAGGTCAGCACGCAAATCAATACGACTATACCGGCTCAACCAGGAAACAATGGGTAGCCAGACAGTCAGGGTATCTCTTATGGAATTTGAACGAAGCGGGTTACCGGTCATTGTCAGTCTGATACACGTTCATTTCCTGACTGAAAAAGGGCGTCATTCAGAGGAATCCCTATACGGGTTCAGCAATAAATACCGGGATCTTGCGCGCAGTCTTGTTTCTGTAGTCTTCATAAGGCGGGAAAGCCTCGACACCGATTGCCCAGACTCTTGCCCGTTCCGCCTCATCCACTACTTCTCGAACCCGCATACTGAAAACTTCCGTTTCATCACGTATTTCCACATCGCCATGCTTGCGGAGATTATATACCCACACCGGATTTTTAGGGGCGCCACCCCTGGAACCAATCAGAATGTAGTTATCGGCATCCTTGACCCGCATCAATGCCGTCTTTCTGATCGCACCGGACCTGTTACCCTTGTGAGTTACGATGATACAAGGCAAACCGGTATCCAACAGCGTGGTGCCTTCAGTACCACCACTTGATTCGTATTTTTCAATCTGTTCACGAACCCACTTGATGGGAGTCGGGATATATTCAACCATCTTGATTAAACTCCATCTGGCCAGAATTTCGGACTGATCATCCTTTTCGTGGCATTGAATGTACAACACAAACATGCATCTAACAACACACTATACTCCCTGTTTCCATATAAAAGAGGAAGTTGTCTGGCCGTCTTCAGTGTGAAATGCTCAGCTTGAGAAGACTGCTGCTGCCCATTGATCATCACAGGGACTTCAAAGCATTACTGTTTTGGTGTTAGATTGCCATCCCTGTGTTTAACCTGGAACTATAAATGCACGAACTTTTCGACGAGAAATGGCTGACCCTGGACCGTGAACAGATCTGGCATCCCTATACTTCCATGCATGATCCTCTGCCTGTATATCCAGTGGTCTCCGCATCCGGGGTACGACTCAAGCTGGCGAATGGCCAGGAACTCATTGACGGGATGTCTTCATGGTGGGCGGCTATTCACGGTTATAACCATCCGGTCTTGAATGAAGCTGTCATTCAACAGATCGACCGCATGTCACACGTCATGTTCGGAGGCATTACGCATCAACCCGCCATTCAACTGGCAGAACTTCTGCTGGATCTCGCGCCGGCATCGCTGAATAGAATTTTCTTTTCGGATTCCGGCTCGGTTTCCGTAGAAGTCGCCATCAAAATGGCAGTTCAGTACTGGTATGCACTGGGTCAGCCACAGAAGTCCCGCCTGTTGACGATCCGATCCGGATATCACGGCGATACTTTTGCCGCCATGTCGGTTTGCGACCCGGTTACCGGAATGCACGAGATGTTCACCCATATGCTACCCCAACATTATTTTGCACCGGCGCCTGGTTGCCGGTTTGAAGAACCGTTTATCGAATCGGACATCGAACCGTTGCGGCAGCTACTGGCTGACCATCATTCAGAAACCTGTGCAGTGATTCTGGAACCGGTGGTTCAGGGGGCTGGTGGTATGCGTATCTATTCACCCGTCTACCTGCAGCGAGTCCGGGAACTGTGCGATGAATTCAACACGCTGCTGATTCTTGACGAAATCGCAACTGCATTTGGACGAACGGGTAAAATGTTTGCCTGTGAACATGCCGGCATTGAACCCGATATAATGTGTATCGGCAAAGGGCTTACCGGCGGGTACATGAGCCTTGCCGCTACCCTGACCAATACGAAGGTCAGTGACGGCATTTCTTCCGGAGTCACGGGAGTTTTCATGCATGGACCTACATTCATGGCAAACCCCCTCGCCTGCGCCGTTGCCTTTGCAAGTGTAAATTTACTGCTCAACAGTCATTGGCAGGAACGTGTATCCCGTATCGAATCTCAACTCCGTGAAGAACTTGCAAGCTGCCTGACAATATCCGGTGTTGCAGATGTGCGGGTACTGGGGGCCATTGGTGTGGTGGAATGCCACGATCCTGTAAATGTCGGCGATCTGCAGAAAAAATTTGTACAAAGAGGAGTTTGGATAAGGCCTTTTGGTAAACTGGTGTACATTATGCCCCCATACATTATTTCCCGTGAGGATCTAACAAGGTTGACCAACGCCATCGTCGATGTACTCGCCTGACATGCCCATGCATAAGTTTGACTTCATTGATAAAGAATTACAGCGACGCATGTCAATACGACAGCATCGACAGTTGCGCAGTGTCACGCCAGTTTCCGATAGCCTGGTCAAAGTCGATGGCCGAACCATGGTCAACTTCTGCTCTAACGACTATCTTGGTATTTCAAAGCATCCGGAGCTGCAGGCCAGGGCCACAGCATTCACCCAACGGTATGGTACGGGTTCAACCGCTTCCAGACTGATCTGCGGCTCTCTGGATTGTTTTGAATCTGTCGAGCGGAAACTTGCCGAATTGAAGCAAGTCGAGGGCATTCTCATTTTCAATTCCGGTTTCCAGGCAAACGTGTCGGTCATACCGGCACTCGCCGATACAAACGCTCTGATCCTGTCTGACCGTCTTAATCACAACAGTATCATCCAGGGTATCCATCTCGCCCGATGTACCAGACAATTGTTCGATCACAATGATCTGGACCACCTGGAAAATCTGCTTGAACAGAGCAAAATCAAGCACTATTCGAGAACGATCATTGTCACTGAATCCGTATTCAGCATGGACGGTGACCAGAGTGACATTGACCGCCTGATCTACCTGGCCAGTGAATATGATGCAATTTTATATGTGGATGACGCCCACGCCACTGGTGTGCTGGGCAGAAAAGGCATGGGGTTAACCACTGGGAAAAAAGTGGATGTGACCATGGGGACCTTCAGTAAAGCTTTAGGATCGTTTGGCGCTTACATTGCCTGTTCCCCGAAGATCCGGGATTATCTCGTCAATTGTTGCAGCGGGTTTGTCTATACTACGGCGCTGCCCCCCTCCACACTCGGCGCCATAGATGCGGCACTGGACCTCGTGCCTGCCATGGATAAATCCCGCAGGATGCTTCGTGAAAGTTCACAGTTTTTGCGCAACGCACTGCAACAGTCGGGTTATGACACAGGCCAGTCCAGCACCCAGATTATCCCGGTAATTCTGGGTGATGAAGACAGCACAATGGCCATGTCACAGAAACTGGAAACAGCCGGATTTTTAGTGACGCCAATCCGGCCTCCAACGGTACCGGAAGGAGAATCCCGTATCAGAATAGCCCTTTCAGCAGCCCATACCAGGGATCAGATTGAGGCCATGGTCGAGGTATTCAGGCGCTGACATGGCACTGCCAACCCGCATTTTTGTCACCGGCACCAGTACGGATATCGGTAAAACCGTGGTTTCGGGAGTACTGGTAGCTGGCCTGAGAGCACATTATTGGAAGCCCGTTCAGACAGGATTGAATGAAGGCACAGACACGGACTGGATCAGACGTCACACCGCAATTCCAGAGTCTCGAATACACCGGGAAACCTATTCCCTGCAGCAGCCTTTGTCACCACATGCCGCTGCCGTCCTCGAGGATGTTGAAATAAAACTTGATGCTTTTGCAATTCCGGATGTTCCGGTTGACGATTTTTTGGTCGTTGAAGGCGCCGGCGGCATCATGGTGCCTCTGAATCGACAGCACTACATGCTGGATCTGATCAAGTCACTGGATATCCCCGTATTGCTGGTTGCAGACAGTCAACTTGGTACTATTAACCACACGTTACTCTCGCTGCTACAGCTTCGCCGATGTGGAATTGCAATTATCGGTGTAGTGATGAACGGTCCAAAGAACCAGGGTAATCGAGAAGCCCTGGAATTCTATGGAGAGGCGCCGATACTGGCGGAAATCGAGCAGTTAGCCGATTTGAATCCGGCATCCCTCGAAATTTGTTTCCAACAGTGTTTCAAATCGCAGGAAGTTTAATCAGCATTGTAAGGGTCTCTGTAAGGGTCTCTGGCGACCATCAGTGTCACCTCCTGTGTCATGACTATCTCTCCCGAGTCACGGGCAACGCAATCTGACAGTACGATAACGCCGCGATCATTTCTGGAAGACGATGGTGTATTCGAGATACATTCTGTTGTGTAGATCAGCAAATCTGTTGCCCGTGCAGGCTGGTGCAGTCTGATGTTGTCCTTACCCAGCATTGCCAGTATCTGAATATCATCTCTGTGGTCGAAGAACAGACGTGTACATATGGCGAAAATGTGCAGTGATGACGCTACCAGTTCACCAAAAACGGAATCTTCTGCAGCCGATTTGTCGATATGGAATGGCTGAGGGTCCCAGACCCTGGCAAAAGAAATGATCTCATCTTCCGAAAGCTGCCAGGTACCTATGGTTGAAGTATAACCAACCGGGATCTGATCCAGGAACAGCACCTGTCATCCCGCAAAGGTGGAAATACCCAGTGTGTCCAACAGCGCTTTATCCTGATCCTGTTCCGGATTGGCGGTTGTCAGCAACTTGTCGCCGCCGAATATGGAGTTGGCGCCGGCAAAAAAACAAAGGCTC
>JAPOOX010000040.1 GCA_026713185.1 Gammaproteobacteria bacterium | reverse complement strand
GCATTCTGGCAACGTACACGACTGATCATCGTACGAAAACTCCCCGAGAGTCTTCAGTCACAGCTTCCCCCAACTGTACAGTCCGCAAGTTAACCACTGGCAGGCAGCGTCACAATTCGCCGTGCTGCTACAGGAAGGCAGCATGTTCAGCTCAATGGCAGTCTGATAGCCTTCTGACCTGAAGGAAATGTTCGTTAACGGAATACGCTGACGATTTCCTCCTCAAACTGTTTCAGTCTCGCGACGTTGCCGGTCTCAATGGCGCCAAAAAAGATCTCGTCGATACCCGCATCCTGGAATTCTCCAATACGGTCGATTATGTATTGTCTGGGACCGGCTACAGTACCTTCGCCATAACGCTTCACCGCGGACTCAATCAGAGACTTATTTTCAGTGAGAAAGCACGGCATGGTCAGGGTGCGGCGTATTTCTGCCGGGTCACGGCCGCAGTCTTCACAGTGCTGTTCCAGAATACCAGACTTGTATTTGTAATATTCGAGCGCCATACCACGACCTGCCCAGCCATCAAGATTCATGATATCACCATGTCTCGCCAGGGTTCTGAGGGTGCGTTTTGGGCCTGTACCGCCTACCATGATTGGAATCGGCTTACTGTTGTCATAGTTCCCGGGTGATAGTTGAGCATGATCCAGTTGATAATACTTCCCTTTAAAATCTACCGGTTTCTGGTTATGAAACAGTAGACGTAACAATTCGCAGGACTCTTCAAGCCGGTCTTGTCGTTCCTTCATGGCAGGAAATTTCCAGCCATAGGCTTCGTGCTCACGCTGGTACCACCCGGCGCCGATTCCGAGTGTAAACCGACCCTTGCTCATCGTGTCGATGGTTCCAGCGATCAATGCTGTATGTCCCGGGTTGCGATAGGTGTTACCTAATACAAGGTTGCCGAGACGTAACTTCCTGGTCATTCCTGCGACAGTGGCGATCGCTGCCAGACCCTCAAATGCCGTCATTGCTTCCTGTTCATCATTACCGCCGCCGCCGGGTGGTATGAAGTGGTCGGCAAACCACAGGCTGTCCCAGTCGCCCGCTTCCATTGTTTCGACAGACGCGCAAATTGCCGACCATTCGGTAGTGTATACGCTGACCTGAACGCCAAATTCCATTGAATTCTCCTGAATTGTAATGACCCCGTAAGGACCTACGGTACAATAGGTGTAAGTTGATACGCAAGGCATACCGGTTCAATATCAGAGTGAGTTACCCGGACATCAACCAGTCTCGCCCTCGCTACGGTCGCAGTTCCCGGGCAGCCTCTTGGAGCCTCGAAGCAACTCTGCCTGCTCCCAGTAAACCCGGTTGTTTGTGCTGAATCAGTAAAGTCGGGATCGTTCGCATGATCCTGCCATGCCGTCCCTTGTTCTCGAATCCTTCACGGAAACGGCTCCCGGCAATCATCTCCGGATATCGCTTTACCATCCCGCCGGCAAGATAGATGCCTTGATATGCTCCAAGTGTGAGTGCCAGGTTACCGGCCACCTGACCCAGAATTTCGTAAAACAGATCGACAGCCTGAACAGCAAGCATGTGTGATTCCTTTTGGCAGTGACTGAAGATCTCGCCGGCGGAGAGTGGTGATGCAGCAATGTTTTGTATTCGTCCCAGCCCCCAGTAGATGTTTTCCAACCCACCGCCTGACACCAGCCGTTCGTCCGAAACCCGATCGTAGCGTTGCCGTAGCTGGACTAACAAATCCAGTTGCAGAGGTGTTTCCGGTGCGAAACCAACATGTCCGGCTTCCGTTACGAGGGGCAGGGTGGCATCACCCAGACTCACCAGACCAGCCGCACCAAGTCCGGTACCGGGGCCGAGAACACCAGCCGTATAGTTGCCACCGCCGAGACCTCCCTTCAATACGGGACCCAGGTTGATACAGTCTGCATCACTCAGCAGGGGCAGCGAGTAGGCAATTGCTTCGAAATCATTCAACAGCCGCACGTGTTCTGTGTGAAATGTTACCCTTAGATTTTCTTCAATAAGGCGCCAGGAATTGTTGGTAAATTGTACCTCACCGTTGATGACCGGTCCGGCAGCGGCAAGACAGATGACCCGGGGTGCGGGAGCTTGAACCTCCTGGAGATAGGCGTTGATCGCTTCCTCAGGTGACTCGAAGTCGGCACACTTCAGCGAGAGCTCCTGGGCATAACCTTCATCCACATCTTCATTTGCGAGCGCGAACCGGACATTTGTGCCACCTATGTCGCCTACCAGCAGACAGCCATCAGCCATTTGCCGGACCCACCGTTTGAATGGTTGCCAGATTAGGATCTTCAATCCTGATCTGCTTCAATACTGGAACTCAGGCAGGTTGACGATTATACCGTCAAGATCATCACGGACCTGAATCTGGCAACTCAGGCGGGAATTTTCTTCACGGTCAGGGTTCAGATCCAGCATGGAGTCTTCTCTCTCTGAAGGTCGTCCAACAGAGTCCATCCAGTCGGGATCAATGATGACGTGACACGTCGCACAGGAGCATTCCCCGCCACAATCGGCATCAATACCGGGTACGAGGTTGTTGATCGCGGTCACCATAATCGAGTCACCATTGATGGCTTCAATTTCATGTTCCGTACCATCGTGCTCTATAAATCTGATCTGTGGCATTACCATCTCCATGCGTTCATGAGTGCATGATATTCTATTTAAACTGTCTCTGCTTACTTGTCGAACAGGATTTTCTTCTTTGAGGTCAGGACATCAGAGATTTCAGGTCGACCCCGGGGTCCTGAAGTTTCCCGGTATCCACGGTCTTCCCATAAAGCCGCTTGCAGACCAGAAATTCTCTGGGACTGTTTATGGCATCCACAGCGACAACTGCATCATCCTTCAGGTAGAAAACTGCAAACTGACTGGATTTTCTGTCACCCCGTACTACCTGATTGTCACCATCGGATGAAAAACCAACCATCTGCAGTTTCAAATCGTATTGGTCAGACCAGAACCAGGGCACGGAATCATAGATGCTGTCGCCGCCATTCATGTTCGTGGCGGCCACCCGTGCCTGCTCCATTGCGTTGGGTACAGACTCCAGACGAAGGCGACGGCCCAATATCGGATTGGGATGATTTGTACAATCCCCCGCAGCATAGATGTCGGGTTTTGAAGTTTGACAACGCCCGTTAACCAGGATGCCATTATCACATTCAAGCCCTGCCTTTTCAGCCAGTTCAATATTGGGGAGAATGCCTATGCCTACGATGACCAGGTCCGCCTCGAAACGGCTGTCACCGCACAATATTTCTGCAACTTTGTTCTTTCCTGCAAACCTTTCCACTGTCGAATTCAGTGTGATGTTTACGCCGTGGCTGGTGTGTAGTTCATGATAGAATTCACTCATTTCCGGAGTGGTTACCCGTTTCAGGACTCTCGATTCCATCTCAAGGACATTCACGTTGAGACCTGAATTAACGGCGATCGATGCTACTTCCAGTCCAATATAACCGCCGCCAATAATGCATAAGTTTCGTGCTGATTGCATGGCTTGCCGTATGGCGTCCACATCTGCAATGGTCCGCAGATAATAAATGCCATCCAGGTCACTGCCCGGGATATCAAGAATCCGCGGTCTGCTACCCGTGGCGATCAGCAATTTGTCGTACGTAATGCCATTGCCTTCGGATGTGGAAATGGTATGAGCAGCAGGGTTGATCCCGGAGACGGTCACGCCCAGCTTAAGGTCGACATCTCTGTCAGCATAGAATTTTTCAGGTCTGAGATAGACACGATCCAGCCCGTACTCTCCTGACAGATACTGTTTGGATAATGGTGGACGTTGATAAGGTGGGTAGGTTTCTGCACCAAACAGAGTAATGGCGTCCTTGTATCCTGCCTGCCGAAGGCTTGCAACGGCCTGCCCGGCGGCCTGTCCCCCTCCTGCAATGACCATTCCCGCCATGTTTATCCTCCTGCCAATCGACAAAGCGTCATATTCTACCGGATTTACATCGTCGAATCTGAGGTAATGCCAGTTCACAACCAATCAGAAAATTGACACTGGTTTGTCTTGTCTGTTGCGGGTAGATTTTTTTTATCAATCCGTCAGGCAACAACAATAATGCGAATTGCATCAAGACGCATTTGAGCGTTGTCGATTGCATTCAGTAGAATTTTTCTGCTCAAGGCCAGGTATTCGATTTCCTCTTCCCGGACATTGGAATTGAGTTTCTTGAGTTCGGTGAGCCTTAGCAGTTCTGCACCCAGGGTGTCACTGGTCCTCATGCGGGTTTTCTGGATGTGTTCAACAAGATATTTGTCCGCCTTCGATTTCGCCTTTTCCAGCATGGCTTTGATACCATCCGATTGACTGTCGATAATTTTCTGTAGTGCAGATGCAGGAACGTCCAGAACCTCTTTATTGAAAGTCTGGAATTGAATACGATGTGCCATATCGTCGAGATTGGGCGTTATCAGGCAGCGCAGTACCTTCGCTGGCAGGAATTGGCCAAAGTTGAGTTCTGCAGGGGCAGCGCAATCGAAGACATGAAGTGTTTCCAGCAGCAGTGTCCCTGGTTTCAGTGCTGGATGTTTTATGGCAATCATGGTGCTGTTGCCGGTTACATCGGACAGCACGATATCCAGTGCCTGCCGGACTATCGGATGTTCCCAGGTGAAGAAACTGACATCTTCTCTGGCCAATGCTGTCTCCCGGTCATAGGTTATCCGGATGCCTTCTTCCGGTAACTCCGGGTAATGGAAACGATTCCAGGTTTCAAAACTGGCGGAAAAATTCCGAATCATGCTCTCAGTCGGTATTACATTGAATACACCATCCCCCAGAAATTCGGATTCCAGACCGAACATCTCAAAGGAGGTCTCCATATAGTCTTCCAGAAACTTTCCACCCTGATTTTTTGCAACGTCTTTAACAATCCGGGCTGATTTATCAGGATTGTGAGAATTGAGTTCCAGCAGACGGTCCCGTCCTTTGCTGAGAATATTTTTTCTTTCCAGGTTGAGTCTCTTTGTCTTGTCGATCAGTTCCGTCAGGTCTGTGTCGGGGAGTTCGACCAGCAACTCATCAGCCAGAGTCTGTGCAACCGGATTGGGTTCCTTGAACAGATCCATTCCCTGGTGAAACCAGTGAAATAATTTTTCCTGAGCAGTTCCTGTCAGGTAAGGCATGTGTATCGTGACATCATTCATCTGACCGATCCGGTCCAGGCGTCCAATGCGTTGCTCAATCAGGTCAGGCTGCGCGGGCAGGTCAAACATCACCAGATGGCTGGCGAATTGAAAATTTCGCCCTTCACTTCCGATCTCAGAGCAGATCATGACCTGAGCTCCCTTGTAAGTTTCCGAGAAATAACTGGCGGACCGGTCTCTGGCCACCAGGTCCATACCTTCGTGGAAGGCAGTTGATCTGATTGTGGTGGTTTCCCGGATCTTTTTATCCAGTTCAATAGCTGTTTGCCGGCGTGAACAGATCACCAGGTATTTGGTATCAGAACTGCCCAGCAGATCAACCAGCCAAAATACCCTGGGATCGATATCAACCCATCCATCGTGTTCCGCCTCCGGATTGAATCTTTCGGTCGAATAATGATCAGGCGCCTTCAGGGGGTAACTGATCAGGTTTCGCCGCGGCAGTCCCCGGATGGAGTTGCGTACATTGCGGAACAACACGCGTCCGGTACCATGTCGGTCCAGCAGACTCCTGATGAGTTCGTCATCAGAAAGTTGAGCCCCCGCTGCAACCAGATTGGAGATGGCAAGCCTGGCATTTTCTGAATCTGTTCCTTTGACAAGTTTGTTGACTACATTCGCCACATGCTCATACCTGGACTCCTCCAGGATGAATGAGTCATAGTCGTGGAATCGATTCGGGTCCAGTAATCGCAAACGGGCAAAGTGGCCGGTGCGACCCAATTGTTCCGGAGTTGCCGTCAGGAGAAGAAGTCCTCTCGATACCTGTGAAATCAGGTCCACCACACGATACTCGTTACTGGCATTCTCCTGTGTCCATCTCAGGTGATGCGCTTCATCAACTACAACCAGGTCCCAATCGGTGTCAAGCGCCTGGGACAGCCGTTTTGTATTGTCCATAAACAATCCCAGTGAACAGAGCATAAGCTGCTGTGCCTCAAATGGGTTCGTCAACCCGGTATCCTGATCTTCGGACCCGGAGGCATTATCCTGTTCAATCTGGATACATCGTGATTCGTCGAGAACAGTGAATTGCAGGTTGAAACGCCGGATCATCTCAACAAACCATTGAAAGGTGAGCGGCTGTGGAACGATGATCAACACCCGGTCTGCCTGAGCAGTATGCAGTTGCTGATGAATGATCAGTCCTGCCTCAATGGTTTTGCCCAGTCCGACTTCATCTGCCAGGAGCACACGGGGTGCAAAGCGGTTGGCAACTTCATTGGCGATATAAAATTGATGCGGAATCAGGGAAACTCTTGGACCATACAATCCTTTTGAATTCGACGCCGCAAGTTTTGCCGATTGCAGCAGCGACCTGTAACGCAGGTTAAACCATCTATTATCATCCAGTTGATAGGTAAACAGACGTTCTTCCGGTTTGCTGAAGCGTACACCCGGGTCCAGTTCTGTCTCCACAACACTGATACTGGCGCCGTTACTGTCGCCAAAATAGGTATAAAATCCGTTTTCTTCCGTTACAGAAGTGACGGTCACATGGGCTGCATCCAGGGTCAACAACTCATCTCCCGGATTAAACTTCACCCGGGTCAGGGGTGCTTCCCGTTTGGCATAGGTTCGCTCTTCACCGGTTATCTCAAAGTAAAGGGAAACCTGACGTTCCTGTAACTGAGTGACCTTGCCCATGCCGAGTTCCGGTTCAGCGTTGCTGATCCACTTTTGACCGGGTCTGAATTCAGTCATCCGTTTGTAACCTGGATTTAGGTTGCGTTATTGTATGTTCCATAATTTATTCAAGAGGTATAGCCAGGTGGATGACAACACTCGATTGACGTTAGAGGCGGAAACATTTCGTCGTCTGATTCAGCATTTGGATGAAAACAAGGATGTTCAGAATATAGACCTGATGAATCTTGCCGGTTTTTGTCGCAATTGTCTCAGCAAGTGGTATAAAGCAGCAGCAGAGGATAAAGGAATTGATCTGGATTATGAAGAGGCCAGAGAGATAATTTACGGCATGCCCTATGCGGAGTGGAAGCAAAACTTTCAACAGGAAGCGACCGCTGAACAACAGGCTGCATTCAAAACCAGAGACAACTGAATGACATTCGGTTTTTTTATCAGGTAATTCGTCCAAAGGCCTGTATATATGGCAGAACAAGATGACATTCTGGAGATCCGAAAATCGGTCAGGCATCTCTGCGATCAGTATGGAGAAGATTACTGGCTGCAGTTGGATCGTGAGCGCGGTTATCCCACGGAATTTGTCCGGGAATTGACAACCTCGGGGTTCCTCACGGTACTGATACCGGAAGAATACGGTGGCGCCGGACTGGGCGTATATGAAGCAGCGGCTGTGATGGAGGAAGTCTGCCGGTCCGGCGCCCATGCGGGTGCCTGTCATGCCCAGATGTATGTCATGGGGTCAGTGTTGCGACATGGCAACGAGGTACAGAAAAAGACTTATCTGCCGGCAATCGCTGCCGGTGAACTTCGTCTGCAAAGCTTTGGTGTTACGGAACCTTCGACCGGTACTGATACCACAAACCTGAAAACTGTCGCGCGCCGTGATGGCGATGAGTATGTCATCAACGGTCAAAAAGTATGGATCAGCCGTATTGAGCATTCGGACCTTATGATATTACTGGCAAGGACCACTCCTCGAGAGCAGGTGAGCAGAAAAACCCGGGGTTTGTCAGCCTTTATTATTGATGTCTCTGCCGCGATTGGGAATGGACTCGAGATTCGCCCCATCGAGTCGATGATCAATCATCACTCATGTGAACTGTTCTTTGATGATCTGCACATCCCGGCTGATAACCTGCTGGGAGAAGAGGACGAAGGCTTCAGGGTGATTCTGGATGGCATGAATGCAGAGCGTATCCTGATTGCTGCGGAGTGCGTTGGCGATGGCAGGTATTTCATCGATAAAGCCAGTGCCTATGCCCGTGAACGCATTGTATTTGGTCGTCCGATCGGCCAGAACCAGGGTGTTCAGTTCCCCATTGCACGCTGCTATACGGAAGTTGAAGCGGCATCCCTGATGGTGGAAAAAGCAGCACGGATGTTTGATGCCGGTGAGCCCTGCGGGGCGGAAGCAAACATGGCCAAGATGCTCGCTTCAGAGGCTTCCTGGCGGGCAGGGGATGTGTGTATGCAGACCCACGGTGGATTTGCCTTTGCCAAAGAATATCATATTGAACGTAAATTCCGGGAAACCAGACTCTACCAGATAGCACCCATTTCCACTAATCTGATCCTGAGTTATCTGGGAGAACATGTACTTGACTTGCCCCGGTCATTCTAGCCACCGAAATTCAATTCTGCAGGTGTTGAATACGCTGATGCAGGAATGAAATACCCAGCAGTGCGAGTCCCAGACCCATGAAGGAGGCTACCCGAAGTAACCCTTCAAGATCGGACATATCCACGATGAATATCTTGGCGATCACCAGTGCAAGCAGGAGCATGCCCGCTCTGTAGCATTGGATGCCAAGTTTCCAGGCGCCAGACAGGATGGTGGCGATTGCCATGACCAGCCAGACGGCGGAATAGGTGTAAAGTTCGCCGCTGGATGTCGGGTTATCCAGACTGACGGTATCTTGCCAAAGGTGCCGGATTTGCAGGGAAATGAAGATAAATGCTGCAACTCCGGAAAAAGCCGCCGCCAATGAGCGTATCCGGGGTACATGAAAGAACAGATATAAAACGCCCAGGATCACAGGTGCGCCATACAACAGAAGCATCAGGTTAATCAGTGGTGTCTGGCTTATTTCATCCGTTATCCATGGGCTGCTGAACAGCGTTGTAATCAGGATCGCCGCGTAATTGAACAGGGCCATAAGAGCCTGCAGACCGGAGAAAATCCGGTATATCCTTTGGAGGTTCTGACTGAGCAGGCTTCTGCGGTAATAGACCAGTGACAAAGTGCCGAATAAAAACACGTAGATACCAGCCTCCAGCACGGTATAGTCGTTCTCAAACACGGAACCGTCGTATAGCCAGTATCGTATTTCTGACCAGAGTGTCAGAACAAACAAATGCAGGGCAGCACCTTCTGCCCAGCGTGATACCAGGGGCCATTGGCGCAACAGCCAGACGGCAATAACGGCACAGCCAGTCGCCCCGCCATAAGTCCACAGTGTCCAGTGACTTTCATCGTTGTATGCGGCAAGCCAGGGATTGAAAGTGAGCCGGATGATGACGATGGCGACGACGACTTTGAGAATCCATCCGAGAGAGGGTAGATTGAATTGTCTGATAATCCAGGCGGTGGATATCATTTGCACGGCAAATGCCAGGGTCAGAGTTGCGGCCTCGAAAACCATGACAGCGGCAAGAGACAGGGCAAAGTGACCGCCGAAAAACAGCCAGATTACCAGGGTATCCGGTGTCTGTTTGCGGATGCTTGCGGTAGCCAGTCCAAGATAAACCATGGCGATCATTGCCGTCAGGATTCCCCATTCCAGTGACACCAGTGATCGAGGTGTAAGCAGGTAACATACGAGCAACAGCAGTACCGGAGCAAGCGCTGCAAGAGATGCCCAGATTGCCTTGAATCGGCAACTGACGAAGTTGGCAAGTGCGCCTCCGGAAAACAGGAGACTCGTGATGCCGAAGTACCAGAATGCCTGGTTGTCTTCGGGCGCAGTCAGCAGTTCCAGGCTTACCCCGTTGTCCTGCAGATTCGCTTGCGGTAAAAGCCAGACCACTGCCTGAACGAGAAACAGACACCACGGCATGTAATTCAGTGGTTCCTGATACCTGGCGGCTACCAGGGTGAGCAGTACGAGTGGACTCCACAGGAATATTGCATTGAAGAATGCCGGTTCAATCAGAATGGATATTCCCTGGGCAATGATCAGCAACATAAAGCTGGCAGGAATTTGCCACTGCGGATTATGGTGACTGATAAAATTGAGAAGATGCCAGGACTCTTCCGGCAATCGGACAACTTGCGTCAATTTCCAGTTAAAAGTTGGCAATGCCAGTATCATGTAACCGAGTGCGAAG
>JAPOOX010000041.1 GCA_026713185.1 Gammaproteobacteria bacterium | reverse complement strand
CTACGCTGACTTTCCGGCAGATAACGGCATGACCACCTGCCGGTAAGGTGGGATTACATCTGAGATCAGCAGGGAAATATTGAGATTGTGGCCCAGAAGCGGCAGAAAACTCCTGAAAAACCCAACAGCGCAAATTCCTCTGGATAAAGCCAATCTTGCAATATACGACAAGGTCAAGACTGCACCAGAACTGGCGGGAATGGGCACTACGATCATTGCAGCTTACATTCAGGAGGACGCGCTCTGGTGGGTCAGCGTTGGCGACAGCCCACTCTGGCTTTTCCGAAATGGCACGGGACGGCGTCTCAATCAGAACCAGTCTGTTGCCGGTATACTGGACCAGCAGGTGGCCGCCGGTGAGATTACAGCGGCACAAGCCGCCCGAAGGCCAGGGCGTTCCCGATTACTCGAAGCCGTAATGGGTGCAAGAATTAAAATGATTGATGCACCGGATATTTCATTGCCGGTTCGTGCGGGGGATGTGCTGGTGCTCGCCAGTGACGGTGTTGAAACCTGCTCACTGGCAGAACTTGGAGACATTGTCAGCGGGCACAGCGGCAGTGCACAAGCACTGGTTCAGGACATACTCGATGCGGTTGAATCTCACGAAGAGCCTTATCAGGACAATGCAACGGTTATTGTTTTGCAGTTGCAGGATTTTGTTGTTATGGAAACTTGATTTATCTATTCTACAGGTGCAGCCTGATTCCTAAGGAAACGACAGGGGACTTATCATGCCACATAGTGCCAGATATCAATTAATACCTTTAATTCTGATCGTCTTTTTCATCACACCGGTTGCGGCAGCAGACAAGGGGAAAGATTTTCAACGCGCCTACAGGTCTTATCAGCAGCACATTGAGGCCAACAATCTGGAACAGGCACTGCCAGCAGCGGAAGATGCCTATAATCTCGGCTCGAGATTATATGGGAGAAAGAGTCTGAATGCGGCAAAACTCGCTATTAACTATGCCACTTTATTGAACGATACAGGTGAATTCAAACGTGCCCGGAGGGTTTTAAAGGGCAAATTGAAGATCATGGAAGAAGCATACGATACAGATGCGGATGAATTGGTAGCGATACTGATGGAACTGGGCAGGGCTGAATTCGATACGAGAAGACCCAAGGATGGACTCGCCTATTTTGAACGCATCTCAGCCATGCTGGACGAACATGAAAACAAACTGTATCGGGGAATGAAGAACTGGGATATCGTCAAGATTCTGCTGAGGCGGCAGGGTAATGCCTTTACCAGGAAATATGTTGAAGCCGCACACGAATCCTATACAAATCAACTGACACCAGGCGACATCAGGTTGGGACTGGCGTCTTATCACATGGCACTCTGGAAATTGGCAGACAGCCAGTTCGAAGAAGCCGTGTCTCATCTTGATGCTTCTCTCATTGCTTTCAAAACGGATGAAAGCCAGATGCATGAACTGGAGAAAACGGTCCGGATGATGTTGGTGAATACCCTGGAAAATGCAAAAGAGAGCGAACTGGCAACCACCCATTGTCTTGCACTGGGAAGAGATCAGACCTGGAAGGTACCTGCTCAACCGTTATACATTTCGATGCCTGATTTTCCGCCTGAGTTGACGAACACTGCATTGGTTGGGGAATTTACACTGGAATTCACGATTGATGAAGACGGGTTTGTGAGAGATCCCGGTGTTACCAGTTCGACACATGCAGACATGGATGAGGTGGTGTTGGAAGCCATTGGGAAATTTCGCTATGCTCCCCGTTTTGTTGAAGGGAAACCTGTTCCTACAGAGGGAATGAACTATACATTCTCGGTCGACTTTTCCCGGTCAGAGGGCAAGAACAATTTCTTAAGCAGGCCGCCGCTCAGGGGTTTCCAAAGTGGTAGTAAGTCCGGGGATGATCCATTCTCGGTGGGTGGTGGCGGTAGGGGTGGCGGCAAGTAACAGAACAGTTTCAGATGAACCACCGCCTGTCTTCGGATTTGATTAGAGCTTGTTTCGTTAACGAAGCTGTTCGCAGATGGCTTTGGGGCATTCATTTGCTTCAGCGTCTGCGCGTCCCTCCGGGATTTCCTCACTTCCCCCGAGAGCCTGTAGTCTCTCTCCTCCAGCTCGGCGCTTCGACATTAGGCTT
>JAPOOX010000146.1 GCA_026713185.1 Gammaproteobacteria bacterium | reverse complement strand
GCTCAAACGTATACTGAAAAAGACACCTCGAGACAAACTGTATATCACCACTAAAATTGGCCCCTCGTCCAATGTGGATGAATTCAAACGGAACTTTGACCTGTCCATGAAACACCTGGGCATCGACTATCTGGACAATCTCGATTTTCATGGTCCTGGCAGCTACGAGACCATCGCTCCGGCAATGAGTGATCGGGGATGTCTGGGTTATGTCAGAAAACTGATGTCCGAGGGAGTGGTTCGACACTTCGGCTTTTCGACTCATGGATATCCCAAAGGGGTCATGGATCTGGTCAATACCAACGAATTCGAGTCCATTAATCTCCATTACTACTATTTCTATCAGGGACTTCGGCATGTCGTGGAGCGAGCTGCAGAATTGGATATGGGCGTGTTTATCATCAGCCCCAACAACCAGGGTGGCAAGTTGCAGAAACCAACCAATGAACTCAAGCAAGCCTGTTTGCCACTCAAACCCATGACCTTTAACCACATGTGGCTGTTGAACCAGCCGGAAGTCCATACCTTGTCGTTCGGCGCCGGTGATCCGGCCCAGATCGATGACAACCTGATAGCACAGGACTATGACGGCACAGGTCAGGAGCGCAGTCTTTTTGACCGTGTATCAACTCAGGTGGAAACGCATTTCAGAAACAGCCTTGGTGAAGATTTCTGCACTGTGTGCAATCAATGTCTGCCCTGCCCGGAAAATATCAACATTCCCGGACTGCTCAACTGGCGACAGATGAACAAGGCTTTCTCCATGACCGAGTATGCTCAGGGGCGGTATGCCAGAGTCGGTGGAGGTGGCGCCTGGATCCTCGGCGAAAAGGGAGACAGGTGTACCAAGTGCGGTGATTGTCTGCCGCGATGTCCGGAAAAACTGGATATCCCGGAATTGCTCTGGCAAACCCACAAGGAATTGGAAACCGGTGTTATTACCGGACCCGCCTGGGACCATGAAGGCGATCTGCTGAAGAAAGATCTACGTAGTGACTAGGATCATTTAGTCAGAAAATTCATGCCATTCTCAATGCCCCGGATGGTCAACGGGAACATCTGATCGTCGACCAGTTTTTTTGTCAGGGCAACCGAGGTCGAATATTCCCAGGTATCCTGAGGAGTTGGATTGATCCAGATAACTTTATCGTACACATCCATGACACGCTGAATCCATATGGCGCCGGCTTCTTCATTCCAGTGTTCGACACTACCACCGGAATGCGTTATCTCGTAAGGCGCCATGGTGGCATCACCTACGAAAATGACCTTATAGTCATGAGCGTATTTATGCAGGATATCGAAGGTGTCGATGCGTTCGCTCATCCGGCGTCTGTGTTCCTTCCAAACGCCGTCATAGATGAAATTGTGAAAGTAATAGGTCTCCAGATGTTTGAATTCACTGCGGGCAGCGGAGAATAGTTCCTCACACACTTTCACGTGAGCATCCATGGAACCGCCGTTATCCAGAAACAGTAAAACCTTGACCGTATTTCTTCTCTCGGCACGCATGATAATATCCAGCAGACCACCGTTCCTGGCGGTCTTGCTGATTGTATTATCGATGTCAAATTCGTCCTCTGCACCGGTCCGTGCGAGTTTACGCAGTCGGCGTAACGCAATTTTGATACCGCGCGTACCCAGTTCCACGTTATCGTCATAGGCTTTATAGTCACGCCTGTCCCAGCTTCGTCTGCCACGGCGCTTTTTACCGTTGCGATCATCGCCCTGCTCTCCACGTCCGCGTCGACCATTGCCTTCCTGGTCCTTATCGCCCTTTTCTGCTCGAGCGGCTTCTTCCACTTCGCGCTTGAAGGCCTCAATCAGTTTTTCCAGGCCACCCAGGGATTTGATCTTCTCCAATTCTTCCTTAGTCAGGGATTTTTCAAACTCACGGCGAAGAAATTCATCGGAAATCAAAGAGGCAATCATGCTGGAAAGGTCTTCCAGCCCCTTGAAGTAAGTGCCAAACGCCCGATCAAATTTATCGTAATGACGCTCATCCTTGACCAGAGCCATACGGGACAGATAGTAGAACTCATCCATATCGGCATAGACCAGTCTGGCCTTCAGGATGTCCATCAGGTGTAATAATTCGGTTATTGAAACCGGAATTCGAGTCTTCTTGAGAGCCAGAAAGAAATTGATCAACATCCTTCGATTTCCCTGATTGGGCTGTTAACTGCTTTGGCGACGATCCATAAAGGCCAATCGTTCCAGCAACTGTACATCCTGCTCGTTTTTCACCAGTGCTCCGTACAGTGGCGGAATCGCCTTTGATGTATCGCGATTAGTGAGAATCTCCTCGGGGATGTCATCAGCCATCAATAATTTGAGCCAATCGATCAGTTCCGAAGTAGACGGTTTCTTTTTTAGACCTGGTACCTTGCGCACGTCAAAGAAAATCTCCATGGCTTCTTTCACCAGGCTTTTCTTGATCCTGGGATGATGCACATCAACTATTTCCTGCATCGTTTCCCGGTCAGGAAACTGGATATAGTGGAAGAAACAGCGTCGCAGAAATGCGTCAGGCAGTTCCTTTTCGTTGTTACTGGTGATAACTACCACTGGCCGGTGCTTTGCCTTGACGTTTTCACCGGTCTCATAGACAAAGAATTCCATTCTGTCCAGTTCCAGCAGCAGATCGTTGGGGAATTCGATGTCAGCCTTGTCGATCTCGTCAATCAGCAGTACAACTTTTTCATTCGCGGTAAAAGCGTCCCACAGCTTACCTTTTTCGATATAGTTGTTGATATCGTGGACTCGTTCATCTCCCAGTTGCGAATCACGCAGACGTGAAACCGCATCATATTCGTACAGTCCCTGCTGTGCTTTTGTTGTGGACTTTATATGCCAGGATATCAGGTCCATTCCGAGGGATTTTGCGATTTCCTCCGCCAGCATGGTTTTCCCCGTGCCCGGTTCACCCTTGATCAGTAGCGGGCGTTCCAGGATGACTGCAGCATTTACCGCCATCTGTAGTTCATCGGTTGCGATGTATGTATCAGTACTGGAAAATTTCATATATCAGTTCAACTGTGAGACAAGGGGACGGAATATAACGGCTTGGGCTCAAATTTACCAGCATTTCAATCTTTGCGGTGTCCGGTTCGCCGTTGCAATATTAACCGCACAGACAATACCAGCAGCATAAAAAAGGTCATGGTCAGCAAGACAATACCACCCTTCATGCCGGATTTGGCGCCTTCCAGCAGCAGGTCCATGAGTAATACGACAATGGCCGGAGCAAAGAACTCGGGTGATTCACCGGCATACCAGGGTGTGAATATCAAAACCACAACAAATCCCCTGGCCAGGTCCTGCCAGGCAGATTGCCGGATATATGATGTAATCTTCCACCAGATGAAACAACAGGCGACACCGGCCAGTATATAGATGGTCCAGGCAATCAGATATTGCAGTTCAAACATCGTTCAGGTTTCTACCCATTTGATTATGCTCTCCTTAACATCGTCCGGGTGCACATGGGATTCTGATAAAACTTTCCCGCGCACGGATATGCCGGCTTCATGTACCGTCTCCCGACTGCCTGAAACCAGTGGATGCCACCAGGCCAGATCATCTCCCTGGGCAACGAGTCGATAGGCGCAGGTATTGGGTAACCAGTCAAACGTCTTTAATGATTCCGGGGTGAGATGAACGCAGGCAGGAACGATGCTATGGCGGTTAGCATAGTCAGTGCATCGACAGCGGGATTCATCCAGATACCGGCAGACAACAGAGGTATAATGTACTTCACCTGTATCCCATGCTTCCAGTTTAAGCAGACAGCAGCGGGCACAACCATCACACAGCGATTCCCATTCATCCCGGCTCATTTCGGACAGCGACTTCTCTTTCCAGAACGGCATCAACATCTATCTCCAGTCAATGGCTTCTGCAATCTTCAGCGGGTTGTATTGATTTTCTACCGCCATGTTCTGGCTGCCTCTATCAAAAATTTACCCACGGCCTCCTCACGCCAGCCTTTTAACCCGTCCGGCAACTTGCCGGATTGCATCAATTCTTTCAGAAGGCGCTGTTTCACCAGCAACTCCGGACTTACGCTGATTTCCCCCGCCCGTCTGTCAGCCATCTCCCGCAGATATTTCAATTTCTGGCTGTTAACCGACGTGTTTTCCTGGATCATCTGTTCAGGATAGTCATCTTCCGGGGCTGCAAGCGCTTCTGCAGTAACCGATAACAATTGTTCACCATACTTGCGAACCTGACGGGGAGAAATTCCAATATCTATAAGCTCGTCTTTATTCCGGGGCTGGTGCTTTGCCATGGCTATCAGGAATTTTTGATCGACGATTCTGTTGCGAGGTGCGTCCTGTCTTCGTGCCATTACCTCCCGCCAGGAGCATAGTGCCCTTAATACGTTTAACTCCCGTGGCTTGAGCCTCTGAGCCCCTTTCAACCTTTTGTAGAAGTCGTTTGGATCCATTGTAATAGCATTGTCAACACCCATCTGCTGACATTCTTCTTCTACCCACGCCAGCCGACCCTGCTCCAAAAGGCATTTTTTTTGTAATTGATAGACCTGATACAGGTAGATCACATCCAGTGCGGCATATTCAATCTGCCCCCTGGTGAGGGGACGCTGCAACCAGTCAGACCGGGTTTCCCCTTTGGGCACGGTGATACCCATATAGTAATTAACCAGATTCCGGTAACTCATGGAAAAACCAACGCCCAAAACCGCGGCGGCAATCTGTGTATCGAATACCGGAGCGGGATGTATACGCAACGTATGTTGAAAGACTTCCAGATCCTCGGAGCATGCATGAAAAATCTTGGTAATCTCCGGAGCTGTCAATACAGGCGCCAGGAACGACAGGTCTACGGTTACCGGATCTATGATGAAACATTCCTGTCCGTTGTAGATCTGCACCAGCCCGACAATAGGATAGTAGGTACTGACACGGATAAACTCAGTGTCTATCGCCAATACATCAACCTGATTGCAGGCACTCACAACGCCAGCCAGTTGACCGGGACTATCTATGTATTGATAGTCCATCAAAACGGTTTTCTACCCGTCAGGGCGAGAGAAAGCGTACTGCCGTCAACGAACTCGAGTTCCCCGCCCACCGGTACTCCCCGGGCAATTCTGGTGACCGCTATACCTGATGGCCTGATGGCTTCAGAAATATAATAGGCCGTTGCTTCCCCCTCTACACTTGTTCCCAGGGCCAGGATGACCTCCCTGACCCCTTCAGAACACCGGGCAGTCAATTGATCAATACCCAGTTCTTCCGGTCCAATGCCGTCAATGGGAGAGAGATTCCCCATCAGCACAAAGTAACATCCCGGATAACTGCCGGACTGCTCGATGGCAAACAGATCGGCAGGGGTTTCCACAATACATAACAGGTTGTGATCCCTCTTGGGATTGCTGCAAATTTCACATTCTTCCAGTTCGGTCAGATTTCGACAGGACCGGCATTGACCAACCCTGTCCATGGCCTCGGATAATCGACTGGCCAGGCGTTTTCCACCATCCCGGTCCCTCTCCAGCAGGTGCAATACCATACGTTGGGCGGTCTTTGGACCAACGCCTGGCAGAACACGCAGTGCTTCCGC
>JAPOOX010000043.1 GCA_026713185.1 Gammaproteobacteria bacterium | reverse complement strand
TGACAGGTGTTATTCATCAATCACTGTTGATCATGGACCCGTATCCTGAGCCCCATCTCTGAGTGCGGCAATAACGGACCCGGTTGCAACTGACTCACCAAACCAGATATTAAACGACTTTGCTGCCTGCTCTACCAGCATGCCCAGGCCATCGGATAGCGCCGTGCAGCCATTCTCACTGCACCAGTTTAAAAAAGAAGTTGACCCTTTTGCATAACTCAAGTCGTAACAGCGGGTACTGCCAGTAATAATCGATGCAGGCAGCGCGAGGGAATTCCCCTGTAATCCGGCAGATGTTCCATTAATAATCAGGTCATATCCTGCCACCAGATCCCCTTTTATCACCGATTTCAAGCGGGCGTCATTTACGTTGTCCGCAATGTCTTCCGCCTTTCTCCGGGTACGGTTGTAAATATGTACCTGCGCAGGATTACATACCATCAGGTCACGAATTACGCCCCTGATGGCGCCTCCCGCGCCTACTATCAGGACACGCTGATTTTCCAGTGTCCATCCAAGATTCAATCGGATGTCCCTGACCAGACCAGGGCCGTCCGTATTGTCACCGACAATTGTTCCATCATCTGTAACACTGATGGTGTTTACCGCTTCGGCCAACCTGGCTGATGTCGAGTGGCGTTGCGCAAACTGAAAGGCGTCATATTTGAAAGGCATGGTGATATTGAAACCCATACCACCCTGATCCAGAAAATCAGAAGCAGACTTCAAGAACCTGCCCGGGGGCACCAGAACACGTTGATAATCGAGGGAAATCCCGCACTGAGCCGCAAACATCGCATGTATTTGCGGTGAACGACTGTGCGCGACAGGATTTCCGAAAACCGCAAGCCGGTACATGCTAGGAGGCTGTCCGAGAACAGACTGACCTACTGCGGACAAGCCTGATTGGCCATATTTTCCGCTTATTTTCGTTTAATATGTCCAATATTTGCCTCAAATAACCAAAAAATATGACTCAATCAGTCTCGCCCTCGCTACGGTCGCAGTTCTCGGACAGCCTCCTGCTGCCCGGGACGTATAATTTCACCAGAAACCAGGTCCCGGATCTCGGATGCGCCGATAGAGGCGCCCAGCTTCCCGGGAACCACGAGGTCTACATCCTTCGAAAAGTACTGTCGGACTCTGAGAGGTGTCAATGCCGGAGACCTGCCTCCTGGATTTGCTGATGTCGAAACGATGGGACCCCCCAGCGCATTACATAATTGGCGCACCACCGTATGTGGTGAAACGCGCAATGCAACACGGTCGTGCTGACCTTTGATCCACAATGGCGCCACCCCGTTATCCGGTACCAGAAAGGTAACCGCTGCCGGCCAGACCTGTTCAAGCTCCTTGCGTAACGGAGCGGCCAACCCAAAAAGGAAAGATTCGAACTGCGAAATCCCGGCAGCTATCATGATCAGTCCCATGCTTCTGGAGCGTTGTTTCATGGCGAGGATACGGGTTACCGCGTCTTCCTTTTCGGGCAGACATCCAAGACCCCAGACGCCCTCGACAGGATAAGCAATCACCGCGCCGTGTCTCAATCTCTTCGCAATATGGCTCACCCGCCACGGTGACAATTTATTATTGTCAGACATTCAGATCAGTATTTTTCTGCCTGACGGCTTTAGCCATTTCCTGTCTGTCGGCAATCAACTTGTTGCCCAGCAATGGGTCTGATTGCGCCAGTATCTGAGCTGCGAGATAGGCAGCATTCTTTGCACCCGCTTTGCCAATGGCTACAGTTGCTACCGGGATGCCCCCAGGCATCTGCACTGTCGATAAAAGTGCATCCACTCCCTGAAGCGGACCGGCGTCGATGGGGACACCAATGACCGGTTTCACTGTCTGGGCCGCTACCGCTCCCGCAAGATGCGCTGCCATGCCAGCCGCAGCGATAAACACTGCACAACCCCGGCTCGTGGCGTCATGAACATAATCCCGGGTATCTTCCGGTGTCCGGTGAGCAGAGGTAATTCTGACTTCATAATTAATATCCAGGTCTTTTAAAACACTTATTGACGATTCCATTACCGGCAGGTCGGAGTCAGAACCCATCAGAATTGCAACAAATACCATCGCTTCTCCATTATCTTGAAAAAGAAGTCAAAATAACCCAGACCCCGGACCGTTTCAAGCATATACCGGGGTCAGAGTAAAGTGCCGGAGTAAAAGAGGAATTTGCGCTGTTGGGTTTTTCAGGAGTTTTCTGCCGCTTCTGGGCCACAATCTCAATATTTCCCTGCTGATCTCAGATGTAATCCCACCTTACCGGCAGGTGGTCATGCCGTTATCTGCCGGAAAGTCAGCGTAG
>JAPOOX010000049.1 GCA_026713185.1 Gammaproteobacteria bacterium | reverse complement strand
GGAACAGAGTTTCGGATGCTGGCAAAACTGGTCCGTGCCCCCGGGCACGCAGTTTCCTATGACATGTTGATGAATGCGACCATGCAGAGTCTGGTGACCAACAACACGATCAATACTCACATGCGCAATATCAGAAAAAAGTTTGAGGAAATTGATCCTGAATTCGATTGCATCAAGTCAGAATACGGCTTTGGCTATCGCTGGTCAGCCAAGTGATCTTCCTGTGAAATCTGATCAGCAACACAGGTTATCAGGGTTCTTCAGTAAAATCATAACTTCATCTCTGCTGCTTGGACTGAGTCTGCGCACTAAGCTAATCATTCTCATGAGTATGGCTTTGGTCGTTTTTCCCTGGTTCAGCTACCAGTATCTGAGCCGGATGGAAGACTTCCTGGTAGAAAGTCAGGCCAATGCGCAACTCCTGACGGCTGAGGGTATCTCAAATCTGTTGAACGGACGTACTGACCTGTTTGACGACCTGCCTCTCTCTCCCGAAGGTTATGAGCAACTCTTTGCACATCCCCTGGAAAAACCGGTCCAAATTGATGGCAAGGACAACGACTGGGAAGACATTCTTGAATACCAGGTCGAGTTTGGTGGTTTTAATCCACAGGAGAACAATCCAGATGTCTCCAATCAGTTTTACCTGGTCCTGGGTGAATATAACGATCAGATTTTCACCATGCTGCATGTGAATGACGATAAATTGGTATTCCGTAATCGAAATATTCTCCGCCTCGATATGTCTGATCACATACGTATTGAATTCACGGGTCAGGAAGGCACAACCAAGCGGTATATCATTACCATGACTGATCCCGGCGTAACGACGACCTATCCGATGAGTGACTGGCGTTACGCCATTGGGGAAGCAGAGAATCGAATTCAGGGATTCATGACTCAAACACCTGCCGGATATCTGGTTGAGTTCAGAATTCCCCGTGTTCTCCTGGGCGCCACGCCTACATTCGGTCTAAACGTGGTTGATGTGGATGATATTCAGACACGATCTATCGAATCGGTAACTGGTACGCTGCCTTCAGATGGACGTGAAGCCTTTGGTCTGGTGGTCCTGAAATCTCCCGAGGTATTGAAAATTGTCGAAGGCCTGGGATATTCAGCAGCCAACATTCAGGTCATTGATCGCCAGGGCAGAATACGCGCCGACGTTGGCGGCAATGATGATTTTCGACTACGGTCAAAGACCGTAGAACCGGAAGGCGGTGTATTCAAGGAGGCACTGGCCGGGAAGCCAGCTTACCAGCGTCTTTACAGCGAAGAGGAAAGTGAAGTCATTATTGCAGCGCATCCCATCGTAGCGGAGGACGAGATTATCGGTGCAGTCATACTCCGACAAAACACGGATGAAATCCTTGAACTGCGTCGGGACTCCCTTAATAGTATCGTAAATCTCTTTGTACTTTCGATTTTCATTTTCATTGCACTGATACTCGTGTTTTCCGTACATCTCACTGGCCGTATAAGCAAACTCGGAACGGAAGCCACCAGTTCAATCGATATTTACGGCCGACTAAAAACGAACAGGCTGACCTCGGAAACCAGTTCCGGAGACGAAATTGGTGACTTGGCACGCAGCTTTTCCGGTATGCTAAATCGCCTGCATCAGCATACCCGGTTTCTGGAAAATATGCCGCGAACTCTGCGGCATGAAATCAATAATCCGCTGAATACCCTGAGTACTTCTCTGCAAAATCTGGAGGCTGAAACGTCCGAACCCGCCAGAACCAGATACCTGGACAGCGCCCAACGGGCAGTGATGCGTATCAACGAAATCGTTCAGAACCTGGCTGATGCCGCAAGCCTCGAAGACGCGTTGGAGGCAGATGATTTGGATGTGATCGACCTGCACAGTCTTATCGAAAACTACATCGCCAACTGCCACATCTCCCATCCCGACCGACAGTTTGAATACTGGGGAACCCGGAATCAGGCTCTTTGCAGAGTCTCCGACTTACGGATCGAACAACTCCTGGACAAGCTGATCGATAATGCTGTTGACTTTTCCGAGGTCGGATCCACTATCAACATAGATCTGAACACAGACAAGGACAATCTCAGTTTGTCCATTACCAACCAGGGGCCATCTGTCCCGGAAGACAGGCTGGTCAGCATTTTCGATTCGATGGTATCAATACGATCAAAGGAAGCCCGACTGCATATAGGCATGGGACTTTACGTGGTTCGCGTGATAGCAGAACATCACGGTGGCAGTGTCAGTGCTGCCAACTTACCTGACGGCAACGGTGTCACGGTCAGCGTGAATCTGCCACTGTACAATCCAGTCAAACATGTTATTGCAGCTTCTGGCTAATACTGATCGCCTGGCATGG
>JAPOOX010000085.1 GCA_026713185.1 Gammaproteobacteria bacterium | reverse complement strand
GGACGCGCTTCGGCTCGGCGCCGGTTACATTGCCAACCCCAAGTGGCTGCGCCGCGAACTGACCATCGGGCTCGGTCTGCAACGCCAGCAGACCCTCGACGGCGCCGCCTGGGGCGCAGAACTGCGCACCGAGATGCGCTGGTGAGTACGGCGTCGACCCGCACGGTAAATGGGGTCAGGTCCAATTTCAAAACGGCGAAATGGGGTCATGGCCTGGTAATTTCAAGTTAATTGGTTCTTGTCCGGGAATTCAACATCGCGGTGATTACTTCCTGTCAAGCCGTTGATTTTTAAACCAACGATATGCGAATGTCGCAACTAAACGCCCGAAAGTCGACACTCGGAACAGGAACTAATTTACTATTTTGATAAGCTGTCCGGGTTCAGGCTGACCCGCGGGGTAAAATCCATTCATTACCCTAAGTTTTTCCAGAGCATAGTTGGTTATCGGTGACTCCGCCGCCAGAGCCTCCATTGTGGTACCTTCTTCTGCACGGACAACCTGTAATCTCGTTGGAAGCGCTATCCTGAAATCATCTTTGGTCATCAGGTCGAAGCTGAAAATCGTTGCGATAAAGTCCCTGTCATTGGCAATATTTCTCAGGTCATGTTTTCCGGCGCCATACAATTCATAGACAATTCTACGTTTGTTCTCAAATATAATGGCAAATCGTTGAGGTCTGGGACCGTATGGAGAATTCAACCTGTCGGCAATACCAATAAAGGCCGGAAAACCGGCAATAGTAATATTCCTGCCATCCCGCACATTCAGGGACAGCAAGGTCCGTGCATAGTGCTCGGGAGTAGCGTCTTTATACATCCTGCCCGTCGCAATCAAAATTGCCGCATCCGACTGTTGAGAAACCAATTGCACACGCTGCCTGGTAGGTACCAGACGCCAGTTATCGGGGAACCTTAGTTTGATGCCGAGACCAGGATGGTAGAAATTGTGGTTCCTGACCACGCCGACCTGTTGGGTACTGCCGTAAAACACACCATTGAGCTTTTCAAGAAATTCATCAACCCGGATGTATTCCTGCCGATCTGTCATAAGATTGAGTGACTCTCTTATCACCTGTTCGTATCGAGTGTCATGATCCGGATGAGTCGAAAGAAATCCGTGGTAAACCTTAGGCTCACGTTTTTCTTTGCGGGCATGCTCTATCTCGATACGGTCCTTTGCCTTCAATATATCAATAGTCTTCAACATTGCTTCCGGGTTGTAACCGGCGAGTGCCATGTAACGGGCGCCGACTTCGTCAGCTTCCAGTTCAAATTCACGGCTGTATCCGGTTAAAAGAACGCCTCCGAACATACCGCCCAATCCGGATAATCCTGAAGCGGCGACTGCCCCCATCTGCTGGTGGGCAACAATGCTGGCAACCGTGTTAAGCACATTAATAGCCTTACCTTTATTTGCCCGCTTGATGGCATGTTTTTCGGTCACATGGGCAATCTCATGTCCCAGGACTGCTGCCAGTTCCGATTCTGAATTCATGTGGGTCAGCAATCCGCGGGTGATGTAAATGAAGCCACCGGGTAAAGCAAAGGCATTGATCTCTTCGCTGTCAAGAACGGTGAAGTGATATTCAAGATCAGGCCGGCTGCTCAGCTTGGCGATTCGCTCACCAACCATCGTAATGTACTTCCCCAGATCCTTATCCCGGTAGACGCCATACTGGGCAACTATTTTACTGTGCTCTGTGGCGCCAAGTTCAATTTCCTTCTCTTCAGACAAGGCAAATACCACCTGAACATGACTTAAAACCATCATGACAGCCAGACCATATAAGCACCGCAAGATTCTGTTAATTTTCCTGTCCATAGTCATACTCTAACACTCTTTACCTCACTGTCCTACGAAACCCGCCTGAACAGCCACCCAGTCAGTATCAATTTCAATATTTGATAGCCAAATTGATTCCAGGTTCATTCAAACCGGAACAAAATGAACAAAAACTGAACGTCCACTGTCAAACCTGAAAAGCCTGCGCGATAATGACAGGACTAACAGACGAATAAACTGCAGGATACCGATGATCCGGGGTTTTACATTGATCATGTTGTCAGTCTGGGCACTAACTGTTATTGGTGACGCTGATACGGACCGTCTCATCAGGCAAGCACAGCAGCATGAAGCGGACGGCGAATTCCAGGAAGCCGCCGATACCTGGCAGAATGTAGCTTCGATGACCGCGGAACAGTCTGGCAACTTTGATATTGCCTTGTTTGAGCCACTGATGGGACAAGGGCGAAGCCTGAGTGCGCTTGGTCAATACGAAGATGCCATGAATGCATTTCAGAATGCACAAAACATCGTCCATCGCAATGAGGGGGTCTTTACGGTCCGTCAGCTTGCCATTGTTGATGAGTTGACAGAAATTGCATTGCAGAAAAGTGAACCTCTGGATGCAGATACACAACAGAAATTTGCGTTCGTCATCAGCCGACGTTCCTACGACAACGGAAGCCTGGAAGCCCTTGCCGCATCCCATAAGCTGGTCAACTGGTACATTGATACCGGTCAATTTAAAAATGCCCTGAATCAACTCAAACAGATACAGAAGGAAATGGAATTGACGGGCAGGGATAAAGACCCAGCGCTTATAGATACCCATATTCTCGCTGCAAAAGCCCGTCGTCTGAGTGGAATCTGTTGTAGTGAAAAGAATTTACAGACAGTTCTGGAAATTCTGGAAGCAAATCCTGACCTGCCTTCAGATATCAACAGCCGTGCTTATCACGCCCTGGCGGATGCATTTATAGTCAGCCAAAAACCCGAAGAAGCGGCAAAATACTATGCCCTGGGACAACAGCAAAACGATGAACCAAAGCTGATTGCCAAATCCAAACCCCTGGATCAAGCCAGGATGAACCAGGTCACTTTGTACAATGTCATCAGCAATCCTGTCCCGGGTGGCGAGCGGATCATCAGAATGACCAGAGATGAACAGTTATCCAGTCCGTTCCAGGAACCACAGCAGTTTCTGGTTCCAGACCCGGTAGAAGATTATAACGTACGTATTGTCGATCAAATGAATTCTACTGATAGAAGGGACAGGACTCTGGATGTTGTTGGCAGTCCATTCCGTTTTTATACCGATCAGCTTGAATTCATCTTGCCACATTCTTTTAGAAAAACTGATAAACTGGCAGAAATCTCGATTACACTGGACTTTACAGTACAATCGGATGGTGCGGTGCAAAACGTTGAAATCATTGAATCGAATGCCCCAAGAAAGCTGGACCGGCTAATGCGTGACGTACTCTTGAAATCAAGTTTCCGCCCTGCACTGGATATCAACGGGTTACCTGTCAACAAGGATCATGTAAGAATTACACAGAAGTTCATAAACAAACATTCCAACGAATAGTAAAGACTCATGTTCAAACACTTCCTGTTCCGCACCCCGACACTTCTTCTAATGGTCTTAATCATAAGCACCAGTGCCCGCGGCGATATCATGGACTACTATTTCCACTCTCTGGATATCCCCCAATCCTCAATGTCTGACTTTAAGCAGATAAACCAGCTTCTGGGCAACGATTCTATTGATGACGCCATTACCCTCGCCAGACAACTTTTGGAAGAAAACCCGGATTTCAGAGGTAGTCGTACACTGCTACATGGCAAACTGATGGCAAATCTGGGCATGATTCTCGGACTTGGCGGATACCATGAAAACTCCCTGGCAACGCTTGATGAAGCTTTAATCCTGATAGAGTCGACAGTCAGGTCCTTCAGTCCGGAACTGTTGAATGTGATCATGGCCAGGGCGTTGACCCTGGCGGAACTTGAACAACTGGAAGAGACTGAACAGGCACTTCTCCGGGCACAGCACATATCGCATAGACAAGAGGGTGTTTACAGCTATAGCCAAATTCCAATTGTCGAGCAGTTGTTTGAAGTTCAGTTTCAGCAGGGCAACTTCCTGAAAGCTGATCAACAGCAGCTGTTCAACCTGCGTATCAACGAACAGGCCTACGGCTACAACAGCGAAGAACTTCTTCCTGTATTAGGGAAAATGGGTGACTATTTTGCTGAGCGCGCCAGACGGTTCCGATTTACACAGGACAATACAATACAGCATCAGGAATTGCTTTTTTCGCGTTCCCAGAACCTCTATAACAGAGCCATAGATATTATTGAGTTTCAATATGGTCCCAACGATCTACGTTTGGTTGAACCACTCAGGAGACTTGCCTATTTGCGTTTTTCGCAACTGTACGGCTCCAGGATGATGGGTCGCATGTCGAACGGGATGATGTTTTCGCAGCCTGTCAGCAGCAAGCCATCCAAACTGGCAATGGAGCGGGCTCTCAATGTGGTCGAAGGCAATTCCACTACTGACCTGACTGACCGGATTGATGCCATCATCAGGCTGGGTGATCTCTACACACTGACTTCTGACAAACGAGCATTTGAAACATACCTCAGAGCCTGGAGCCTGCTGCAGGAAAACCCTGAACATGAGAATCTCTCTGTGGCATTATTCGGTAAACCTGTCCTGATTGGACCAGGCATTCCACGTGTACTCTATCTGGAAAAAAGACCAAGAAAGGTAGCGCCTGACGAAAACCTCTTTATCAACGCCAGATATACCATCAATGCAAACGGACGTGTCGGAGAGGTTAAAGTCATTGATAAAAATGTATCAACCAATCAATTCCACCGATTGCGTTCACAACTTTCAGCGATTCGATTCCGTCCCAGAATCGTCGACGGAACCTTTGTCGAAACGGAAAACCTGACAATCCATCAGACATTCAGAGTCGCCAGAAAACGAACTTCCTCTAATTCTTCTGACAATCCCTGAACGGCAAGCGTTAACAATTCTTCCGAAAGCGTCAACTGTCTCCAATGATAAAATCGCGAAGTTGATTGGCCAGACCTTTGCATGCGGCATTGCCCGGACTGGCCAGTATTGGAATGGGAACAACAAGACCCGCGATGTAGGAAGTCCCCCTGGCATCTGCGCTGATCTGTCCTGCAGTATTGAGATTCTGAACATCCCAGATGGAAGCTTCATAAGACGCGTCCTGCTCCCAATATCTCACCCCGAAGCACCCTCCACCGAATGTGGAGAGAGTACAACTCATAGAGCCACCCTCATCAGTTGTCACGGTATCTCCATCAATCCATGCCAGGTATCGGATCCCTGCTTCATCCATACGATCCCGGATACCGGGATTGGAAAACAGTTCGCCCAGATGTTCTGTGGTGCCTGGAGCTGTACGAGGTTCAAACCATGGATAAAGACGATCCTGGAACTCATTTTGTGAAATCAATGTGATTGGTCTGGGCCCACCAGACAGTTCATTCATTATGCAATCGGTAAAACTTTTTTCTACCTCCCGGTCGTTATAGCTGGCCCGACCCATGACCACCATGACTTCATCAGTTTCAATACCTGTAACCGTTTCACGGGATTGCTCTATCCTTGATGTCACACACCCTGTAAGCAACACTGCCATCAGGACGACAAACCCCTGGATCTTATAGTTTAATTGGGGGTTCATTAGAGGGTTCCTCCAGGACATCAGATTTTTCTTTGACCGCCAGTATGGATTTTATTGCCGCCGGGACTTCAGTAGCTATCCTGGCGCCACCATCCCTGATTGCTTCCATGGTAGCTTCGGCAACAGCTTCACCACCCCCTAAAACACTGCCTTCAGCTTTTCCGTAACCAATAATTTTCCAGTTTACGATATCAGTACTCTCCAGATCAGTCAGTTTAATATGATACTCAATTGAAACTGCATGGTAGGCCAGCGTCGAAATTGCTGGTAGCAGCACATCGTATCTTGCAATTTCAGGTATCAAAACGACATCCAGTTCATTTTTCTGAGAATCGGTCAAATTTGGATTATCCAGTTCGGTCACCTGCATGAACATCGCATTCATCAGATTCCGGAAAAAGCTCAGATTGTGTGTTCCCAGGGCAACCTGGTAATGTGTCATGGGAGGCTCAGATTCGTTAGGTAATTCCTTATATTCGTAGTTTTTAAACTCCTCTGAATAATAGACACCCACATGAATAGGGAGTTCCTGGACCAGTGGAGTGGGAACGGTACCACTAATGGTTACACTGGTAGAGCAACCGGTGAGAGCAAACAACAACAGCACTGTTGTCAAAACCAGTATTGATCGCATTCCGATATGGTGGCCAAAGTCAGACATGATTCCCGATATTCCTGATCCTACTCCCACTCACTACTCTCTTACCGCCTATGTTGAACGACCTGTCATCGATAATCAATCAAAAACCATCCCTGACGTGTTGCGTTTTATACGGCAGAAATTTGATCTTCCGTCGGCAATATGTTGCCCATAATGGCGGCATAAAGAATCATGCCCCGGTGAATGAGGATTTACTGAGAAGTTTATCTTTCAGAGAACTTGATGGTACGAAGAACAAGGGCAAGGGCACGCTCATCCCCTTCTACTCTTATGGCTTGTGATGTTCCAACTGACAATCTGAATGTAGTACCCACAGCAATGGAAATCGGAAACTCACTGTTGAATAATCCACTGACTCTGTTCATCTCGGCCAGGGTGTCCCCGTTCAACTGAATCTGAACATCTGCCGCCTGTCCGGGCCTCCATCCTTCGAAAGTCAATCGTGACAAATCACGGGATGCTGTCAACCAGACTTCAAACGTCGTTGCAAGCCACGAATCTTCCCAATAACCCATGGCAGTGGAGACCTGGAATACCATGTCATCGTTAAAGGGTAGTCCACAAAACGGGCTGGATGTCGGGACCTCCCTGAACCCGACGTAAACATCTCTCCAAATGCCATTTTCCCCGGCAGGATGAACCTCGATCGAAGCGAACTCCCCGGACTCCTGCATCATTTTCAGCACCCAATCCTTATCAATGACTGGAGCGTCCTGTATTCTGTCACGGTAGATATCCTCTGTGGTATAACCCATTTCTACAACAGCGACATGACGGGTTCTCTGGAAAAGTGCTCGCAAACACTCGATACCCGTGGCGTAACCTTTCTGTGTCATGATCCATTGGACAGTAGCAAAAGTCGAAGTTACATCGTATTCATCTGTCGTCTCAGTAATAAATTGATGAGCATCTGATTGTTGATAACGAATCGACTGGCCTTTGATCATGGAAAGGCGATTACCCCAATCTATGAAATTTCTGTCCACATCAACACCTGTTGAACGGTAACCATGACTCGCCATTCCATCAGCAAAGAAACCGGAACAACACCCCAGATCCATGTACGAGGGTTGCGCTACAGGATCGTCCAACAGCTTCCTGACCTTACCTGATCTTGACGCCGCATGAAGAATAATCTCCAGTCTTGCCGGTGAATCGTCTCGTACCAGTTCCCAACCCTCCATTTCAATCTTGTAAAAGGGTTGGTAGGTGTGCAGGTCACCCGGGAAAGGACTGGCTTCCCTGACATCACGCAGGAGTTCAGAAATAGCTGAGTTCACCGATTCCTCATAACACGGTTCACAGAGGTGTACCGGATATACCATGCCGTTTTCGTAGATCACATGAGTGGCAGAACGTTTACCACAACGACAATCCACTTCCATATGCTCTCTCTGGTACTCTGTTTTCTGCAGGATTCTGAGTTGATCCGCAGATGGCGTACCTACCAGAACATCAAGGCCACGAGCTGAAGCTGAACACCAGGCATCGACTATTCCCGGTTTATAGTATTGTGCTTCATCAAACACCACCAGAGTTCCGGGTGCACTATCCTTCAGTAACTTGACAGCCTCTTTGGTGGAACATACATGATCAATTCTGAAATTAAGACCCGGCACCCGACAGCCCATCAAACCACCAGGCTTGACATTAGGTCTTCTGGTCAGTTCCTCGTGCTCTGAAGACAGAAAAAGCTCTACCTTTCCACCGGCATTTTCTCTTTCTCTCATGGTTTTGATCAGGGTACTGGTCTTTCCGGTTGCGGGCAGGCCGGTATATACGTAAATTGTCATACAGTAGACCACTAAAAAAACGTACTCTATAGAAAAGCCTCTCTGATATCCATCCTGTATCGGAGCCATTTAACATAAGTTAGTGACATTGAACATTTTGCTTGAATGACTGGTCAAACAAAGTACCCTGCGGCGACAGGTCAGGTTCGAATTTCCGTAAGACAAAATAAGCGTTATTCAGTTAAACTTCAGGTAAACAAAGTAACATGAAGAACATACTGCATCCAATGGAGTAGAAAGTGAAAGGCAAATCATATTTTATACTGATTGGTGCAATGGGTTTCTTACTCATTCATGGCTGTGGCTCCAATCCACCGCCCCCAGTTCCTCCTTCTCCGATACCACCACCTCCGACTTCGATGCCTTCTCCTCCAAGTCCACCAACCAGCGCTCCTTCAACACCGTCCATGCCGTCACCACCGTCCATGCCGTCACCACCATCAATGCCGTCGCCACCGTCCATGCCATCGCCACCATCAATGCCTTCACCACCATCAATGCCATCGCCACCATCAATGCCATCACCACCATCAATGCCATCGCCACCATCAATGCCTTCACCACCATCGATGCCTTCACCATCGTCGACGCCTTCACCGGCATCCATACCATCTTCTGACTCCACGGCTGACACTTCATCAAGCAGGTCAGAGCGCAACAAAAACCGGCAAAAAGCCGCAAAAGACCTGCAGGAAGCTGCCGAAGAAATCGCCGCTGCCAGTGGACAACTTGGTGATAACAGTCCATCACAGTCTCAGCAACAAGCCGGCGAGTTCGATCCGCTCATACTTAAAAGTGAAAACACAAGTAATGATTCAGAAATATTCGCTGATATGGATGCAGAGACATCACCCGCCGGAAATGAACAGTCCAGTGATGCAGAGACATCACCTGCCGGAAATGAACAGTCCAACCAGGCTGAGGATATCCTTGCGGAAAAAACAGAAGCTGCAAGGAAAGCATTGGAGGAAGCTGGTATCGCACTGCAAACTGCCGGAGAAACACTGGAATCGGCGTCAAGTGAAGATGAAATTGCCGCTGCCGAAGCTGCTCTTGCAAAAGCAAGAATATCGGTGATTGTTGCCGGTCATGATCTGGCAATTCTGAAATCGATCTATGAAGAACAGTCCGATTTTCCGGAAACGATTGGCAGCGTTATTGATAATACCCAGACGGTGCTGGATGCTTCGAATGCAGCAATTATTATCGCTTCCCGCTCTATCCTGGAAGGATTGCCTGAAATTGGAGATTTCCCGCAGAGCGGACAAGGAAGGAAACGAGGAGGCAGAACAGGTCAGTTGGACAAGGATCTGAACGATTCGCTGATTATATTCGATGGCCAGATACTTGAAGCAAGGCGAGTACTGTCAGACAGTCTGCCAGCGCCAACATCTCCTGACAAAACCATTATCTTCAGTAGAAGAGAATCTGCTGGAGATGCCGCCCAGGAAGGTACTGAAGAAACACTCATGGTTTTGCAGGAACCAACGTTGGATGGCGATGGCAGTGAAGTTCTGGAAGAAGTTGTCAATCCCACGATTGCACAGATTCCGGAAGATCTTCCAGATCCCCAGGGAGACGATATCGTTGCCAAACAACTCAGAGAAGCGGCTATTGCAGAAAAAGACCCCGTTCTGAAAGAAAAATTATGGGAAGAATACAGACGATACAGAGATGGCATCTAGGAGGTCAGGAATGAAAAAAACGGCGCACATGATTCATTGCTCAGCATCAGGAATCTTCCTGTTACTGGCGACCGCCTGCACCACAACGAACGTGATCAACGCCAACTCAACGCCGGCAATTCAGGCACAGGAAGGAATATCGCAAGAATTACTCCTCGACATTGGTATTATCCCTTTCGATCCCGGGATACCCGGGAACATCGAGGAAATTGAAGAAGGTTTCATCGTACCGGATGTAAGGCGTGCAGAATCCGGTTACATTGCCTATCACTTGAAGGATACTCTCGAACTGACCGGGAACTGGGGTGCGGTCAGGGTTGTGCCCAATCCCTCGGAATCCGTGGATATCCATGTCACTGGCGACATACTGCTCTCGGATGGCGAGCAACTTAAAGTTCAGGTCGTTGCAACAGACTCCACCGGCAGTACCTGGCTGAACAGACGTTATGAAGATACGGCGAGTAAACTTTCGTATCAGTCCGCCAGGGAGGACCCGTTTCAGGATCTCTATAACGACATTGCAAACGATATTCTATTGAAGCGGCAACAACACACAGCCAACGAAATTATCAACATACGCCAGGTTTCCTCTCTCAAATTTGCCAGAAGCCTGTCCCCTGATGCTTTTGGAGAATATCTGACAGAAAACAAGAGCCGGATTCAAATCAGCCAGTTGCCTTCTGAAGACAATGCGATGCTGGAACGTGTAGACCTGATCAAGGAAAGGGAGCACTATTTTATTGACACCATGGATGATTATTATGGTCGTTTCTATCAGGAAATGAGAGATTCTTATGATGAGTGGCGCCTGGTCTCCTACGAAGAAGCCATCCTTTACAGAGAATTGAAATCCCAGGCCAACAAACGAATATTGGGAGGTCTCGGAGCGGCGGCAGCCGGTGTCTACGCCGGATCACAAAGCAAAACCTGGGCGCAGAGTGCTGCTGCGTCAGGGATCGTCGTTGGTGGCATTGCCGGCGTAAGAAGTGGCCTGGAACGTAAAAAGGATGCAGAAATCCATGAGGAGTCACTGCGGGAACTGGGTCAGTCTCTGGGCGGTGAAATCAGGCCGCATGTCTTGAATATCGAAGGCAAAACCATCGAACTCACGGGTACCGCCACAAGTCAGTTTGAGCAATGGCGGGGAATTCTCAAAGAGATTTATACAGAAGAAACAGGTGGTACAGTAGAGTCTAACAGCGGTTCGGTCAATGACAGTTCACCTTGAAAAAGGACTGGACTACTCTCGCTTTACGTTACTCGACCGCATTGGTGAGAAAGATCTTACAGTCACCTGGACAGCATTGGACCGGGAACTCAGTGAACGTGTCTGTCTGAGAATATTCAAGACTCCCCTGACAGATCATGATGTTACGAATACCGCGGCTCAGATTGAAAAGGCCAGAGGGCTTGTCCATCCCAACATCGTCCGGACCTTTGATATTGGCCAGGTCGATGACACCTTTTACATCTGTCAGCAATATATACAAAACGCATCGACGTTCAACATTGATGATATAACCTTCAGCCAGTGCTGGCCGATGCTGGATTCACTGATCGACACAGTCATCTTTGCCCACGGACTTGGATTTTCACACGGGAACCTCCACCCGGGGAACCTTCTCATTGACGATTCCGGGCAATTGTTTGTCAACGGTTTTGGCTTGACACCTGCCGTCAGTACAAACATTCATGTTGTCAACGGTTTCGGCTTGACACCTGCCGTCAGTACAAACATTCATGAAAATTACCAGAGTCCGGATGTTTCCCGGGGTCAGACTGCCGACACTGTTGACGACATCTATTCCATCGGCTGTCTGATTTACCGTGCATTGACCGGGCAGTACTGGCAATTGACATCACAGTTTGATCCCGGCTCTACCGTCCCGCATGAAGCGGGAGCAATACTTAGAAGTATGCTTGCCCCATCTGCATACGATAGAACCCGCGACCTGGGTCACGTACGTGAAGTATTCTCACGTTATACTGCCGATGCCGTTGACGATGACATCGAAGCAGGTGTTTTCACAAGATTCCACACGGAACCTGAACCCGCCAGCTTACCTCCTCCCGCAGTTCCAACACTTCGAAACAAGCTTCAGGTTCGAACCAGTATTACTGCGATTGTATTTTTCCTGATCATCGCCCTGGCCGGGTTTGTTTTTCTCTATTTACCGGAATACAGGACTACCGTGCAAATCAGCCCCACAGAAGCAACCAGTCCAAAGCAGACAATCACCCCGCCAGTGACCCAGACCGGACCGGCGCCCGTGGAAACTGCCCGGATTGAACTCGCCAGGACACAAGGCAGGGATGCTGCCAGTCAAATGATACGGTTACAGGTCGAACTGGAAGATATCGGCGTCACTTTGTGGGCTGGTGATACTTTCAATTCACTTGTTACAGACGCAGAGTCAGGTGATGACCTCTATCGGGAATCTTTGTATCTTGAAGCATTGGCTTCCTACCAGAAGACAATTGAAGCTCTGGAACAGTTGAAGGCATCCGCTGATGAAGTTTCTGATCAGAATATTAAACGGGGGGATGCCGCACTGGAGAGCGGCGATGCGATGGCTGCCGTTGAAGCGTTTACCATAGTCATCGCCATTACAGGTGGCAGTCCGACACTGCGGAACAAATTGGAACGGGCAGAGAATCTGGAACAGGTTCAGTCACATGTCGAGGCAGCGATACTGTCAGAGTCAAGTGGAAACCTCCGTGACGCACTAAGACAGTTCAATGAGGCTCAGAAACTGGACCCCCTCTGGAATCCAGCCGCACAGGGCCTCAGTCGGGTAAGGCAGAAAATCAATCAACGACAATTCGAAGATGCAATGTCAGTTGCCTTCTCTGCGCTTAACAGGAAGGATTACGCCAGTGCAAGGGCATCCTTTGAAGAGGCTGGAAAGCTCATACCCGGGTCCCCTGAACCGGAAGACGGCATTCTGCAGATTGAACTGGCTGAACGAATGGACCAGATCAATGTGCTCAAGGCAAGTGCGGAAACAAATGTTAAAGCAGAACGCTGGCAGGAAGCCATTGATGATTTTCAACACGTTCTTGATCTGGATGTATCTCTGGTTTTCGCGAGCCAGGGACTGGCACAGTCTGAACAAAGACTCTCGATCCATAGACAATTGCAGAAATTCCTTGATGATCCTTTATTGATGCAGGATGACGAAGAACTGTCGATGGCCAGACAAGCTATCGTTGATGCGAGTCGCATCAACAGCGACAGCAAACAACTGCAGAAGCAAATTGATGACCTTTCAAAATTGATCTCTGTCGCCAGAACCCCGATAAACGTCGAAATCAAGTCTGACAACAGAACAAATGTCACCGTTTACCGGGTCCGGCAATTTGGAAAAATATCCAGTACAGTACTGGCGCTCCATCCCGGAGCTTATACCATTGTGGGTACAAGGCCGGGATATAGAGACGTGCAGTACAATTTGCGACTGATGTCCGGGATGACACCAGAACCGATCTATATCAGTTGCAGCGAAGAGATCTGAACACATGAGTTCACAGGATCAGGAATCCATTTCCAAACAGGAAAATGAAGCTGTCTCCGGCACTGGAACCAATCAGGAAATAGCGCCGACTTCTTTCCAGCGTGCGGATACCACCCAGCACCGTTATCGACCCGTTTTCAAGGTATTTCCACTGATTGTCGGCTGTATATTCCTGGTGCTGGGCCTGTCAGCTCTGTTCCTGTTTTCCGCCCGTGCAGTGAAATTCGACATAACGCCTGAACCGGATACTTTGGCTGTAACCAGTGGATTTATTACTTACCGGCTGGGTGAAAGATTTCTGATGCTTTCAGGTTCTTATACTTTCCGGGCAGAAGCGTCCGGCTACCATGACCTTGTCTCTGAGATTGTGGTTGATGACGAACCTGATCAGGAATTCGAATTCCAGATGCAGAAACTGCCGGGCATACTGACGGCCAGGTCTGAGCCCATAGAAAATGTTGAGGTTATCGTCGATCAAAAAAGTTATGGCTTTACTCCCCTTACAATCAACGAAATAGAACCCGGATTACATGATGTGCTGTTCAAAAGTGAACGCTACCTGCCCTATCTTACTGAAATAGAAATTGAAGGTCAGCGCGTTGAGCAGGAACTGGTTGCCCAACTGTCCCCTGCATGGGCAAATGTACGGGTATCGTCGCAACCGGCTTCCGCAGAGATATTGATAGATGATGAGGTCTATGAACGTTCTCCCGCTACAATCGAGGTCATGCAGGGTAAACACACCATCAGCATCAGGGAAAAAGGATACAAACTCTGGCAATCTGAACTGGAGGTTGCTGCCGGTGAATCGATCACCCTGGATACCGTTTCACTCATCAAGGCCGATGGCAAGATATCCATCAATACCATCCCAAAGGGCGTTAACGTCACTATCTCAGATCGTTATCAGGGTCAAACCCCGCTTTCTGTAATACTGGCGCCGGAGAATACCTACAATATACTCCTGTCAAAGGCAGGCTTTGAATCAGTCCGAAGAAAGATTACCGTCAATCCTGACGAAGATCTTGCGTTGAATTTGAAAATGCAGCCGATAATGGGTGTGGTCAGACTGCAGGTACAACCCCCTGACAGCAATCTTTTTGTGAATGGACAACCGATGAGCCCGGCTTCCCGGCGACTGTCCCTTACCGCCACACGACACCGGATCGAAGTCAGCAAGACCGGTTACGCTACTTACACTACAACGGTCACCCCAAGGCCCGGTTTGACTCAGCAGCTGATGATCAATCTGAAGACAGAGGAAGAAGCGCGGGTGGCTGCTATCAAAGATGTACTGGAACCCCTGGATGGCGTTATCGTCAAGCTGATCATTCCTGACAGGCTTGATATGGGCGCCAGCCGGCGGGAACCCGGCCGCCGTTCAAACGAGGTCCTCAGGAATGTTCTGTTGACACGACCTTATTACCTGGGTGTCCACGAAATTACCAACATAGCCTTCAAAGCGTTCGACCCTTCCCATGATTCCGGAATTTTCGGACGATCTCTGCTCGGTGACGATGACCGACCGGCTGTCAATCTGGGGTGGGAACAGGCAGTACGTTTCTGTAACTGGCTAAGCGAAAAAAATGATCTGCCCGTCGCCTATCATCAGGTTGGGGGCCGTTGGCAACTTATACAGCCTGTCAATACAGGATACCGACTTCCAACCGAGGCTGAATGGGCCTGGGCAGCCCGATATGACAAAGGAACTCCGACACGTTTCCCGTGGGGAGAGAATATGCCGCCGGTCGGTAATGCGGGTAATTATGCCGATGAATCTGCCGTGAACATGGTGTCGTATCATGTGAATGGTTATAACGATACTTACAGAGGGTCTGCACCGGTGGGTAGTTTTACCGCCAACAACTTCGGCATCCATGATCTGAACGGCAATGTATCCGAGTGGATCAACGACTACTACAGTATTGAAACTGATACCGGCCAGGTAACGGACCCTGTTGGCCCCGACTCCGGCGACTATCATGTCATCCGGGGAGCAAATTATACCAGTGGTCGATTCAGTGAACTTCGCTGGACCTACAGGGAATACGGCAGCGATCCAAGACCGGAAATTGGTTTCCGGATTGCGAGGTATGTGGAATGAAAAATCTTATCCGGCAGTTGCTGACACTGCTTATACTGATAACAATGTCTTGCGGTGCATTATGTGCTGCCGCTCCCGAGGAAGAAGAACAGGACTCTGCTGCGGATGAACCCGTACAGGAAGTGGAAGAATCACCACAGGTACCGGATTCCAGCCGGTTGAAGAGACGGGAACTTGGAACTTCGCTGGATCGGTTTATACCCAGCGAGGAAATCAGCACTGACAATGCTGTGCCGTTTCCGGTTGATATCTGACCCGGATTGAGAATCGATAACGATAAGGATTACATAAGGAGCCACATGAAAAGACACTTACCGGTTGAATTCATATTTCAACTGTTTTCTCTGTTCATTGCGATCATTCTGGTTCACGGAATTTATGTCTCGATAATCCGTCCCAGTGCAGCGGCTGTACTGGAAGAACAGGCAATCCTGATGAATTCCGATCCGGACTATATTCCGGAACGTTCACCCTTTGTGGTCGTCAAGGACTTCGAACAGGAATGCTGTTTCATCCTGATGCTTTGGGCGCTTTCCCTGATGGGATACAAGACATTGCTATCATCCAGGGAACGTAAAATCCTGCAGATGGACTTGATTCCAATCAATCAGGGAACCAGCATTCTGCCCGAAGATGCACGAGAATTTTCCAGACCTGTTCAGGCCCTGCCCGACAATCAACAGGGGTATCTGCTGCCGAGGGCATTACTGACCGCGCTGCATCGATTCCGGTCGACCCGTAATATCCAGGATGTTTCCAGTTCTGTACGGGCTATCTGTGAATCGGAATCCGAGCGTCTGGATTCAGAATTGTCGATGATCAGATATATCACCTGGGCAATTCCATCCATTGGATTTCTGGGCACTGTGCGTGGCATTGGTCAGGCACTTTCCCAGGCGCATAAAGCGGTACAGGGTGATATCGCCGCCGTGACTCAAGCTCTGGGGGTTGCCTTCAATTCGACATTCGTTGCTCTTCTGATCAGCATTATCGTAATGTTTCTCATGCATCAACTGCAATTGGCACAGGAAAGGCAGGTGCTTGATGCGGAAGACTATTGCGATAACCGGCTGATCAGCCACTTACAAAGTTAACGGGACAGAACATTGACTCCAGGTATCATGGAAATCAACGATTCCGGCATTCAGGTCGCAATCGGCAAAGAACTGGTGACCACCAGTCCAGGTTATGCAGTCCTTGACGGGGAAAAACTCCTCATCGGGCAAGAGGGACTGCAAAATTCAAGATTGCTGCCAAGCTGGACCAACAACCGGTTCTGGAATCAACTCGGTACGGAACCCATTGCCAATGCCACTCATGCAATTCGGCATCATGCTGATCTTGCCTTCGCTCACCTGGAATCACTCTGGCAAGAAATTGAAGACAGCGTTGATCAGGTTATCTTTCTTGTACCGGGGTACTATGACCGGTCGCAATTGAGCCTGTTGCTGGGGATGGCCAGGGAATGCAACATGAGGGTTGCCGGGATGATCGATACATCCCTGGCTGCTGCCGCTGAACTTTCTCTCCGTGAGGTCGTTCTGCATCTTGATATCCATCTCCACCGTATTACCCTCACACAAATTTCCAACAGGTCAGACCTCGCCAGGACTGATTTCAAGACCATCACAGAAACGGGCATTTTTACTTTTTGGGACCGCTGGGCAAACATTGTCGCCAACCAGTTCATCCAGACTTCGCGATACGACCCTCTGCATGAAGCCGGCAGTGAACAGGAACTCTACAATCAACTTCCTGAATGGATTGCCAGTCTGAATGATGCCCGGAGTAAATCCTTCAATCTTGATCAGGGTACTGTCAACCACTCCACCTTGATTGCCAGTGAGCGTCTGATGACTGCCTGTATACCCATCTATCCACGGATTGTTCAAACCATCCGGGATCAGGTGAGCAGCGGTCAGACCGCATCTCTTCTGTTGTCGCATCGCTATAGAGGCTTCCCTGGATTACGTGACGCTCTGAATCTGATAGATAACATCGAGATCATCGATCTTCCGGGTGAACAGGCTATTCACAGCGCCGTCACACATGCTGACAGGATCATCAGTCCCGGAAACATCACTCATGTCATCAATCTGCCTGCCACTGCCAAAAAAATCGTGGACGATATCGTCAAAACACGCCGTCCAAGCCACCTTCTTTGTGACAATCATGCGGTTTCCATCGGACATTCCTTCAAACTTTCGAGTGACTTTAGCAAAGGGATCAGGCAGGACATCGATAATCCTGTCTGCACGATTTACCCACGTGGAGATGATCTTTTCATCGAGGTACATGTCCCGGAAATATTGAAGATCAACAGATCTCCCGCCAGTAACAAGACCCATCTGCAACCCGGTGACATTCTGGATGTCGGCGGTCAACCCATTACATTGATCTCTTCAGGCTGATGTACAGGAAACGTGAATTTACCGTCTTCGGCCTGTCCTTTCTGGATGTCATGTCCTGTGGATTTGGTGCGGTCATTCTGATTTATATCCTCATCAATCACGCTTCTGAATCGACTTCCCAGGAGATCAACCTGCAACTCCTGGCCGAAGTCAGAGATATTGAAGAAAAAATCGAGGATGAAACAGATGATCTGGTGGTACTTCGCAATACTGTCAAAGAAAAGGATGATGAGATTATCACGACGGAAGAGTTGATTCTTCTTTTGGTCCAGGCTATCAGGGAATTGGAGTTACAGATCAGGACACTTGCGCAAAGTGAAGATAGTCAGAAGGACACCATTATAGAATTACAGGCTGAACTCAGACGTTTGGAAGAAGAAGCTGCCAGGCTTGCCGGCAGTGTCGAGGCTGATGCGACGGTGGGTGTCAACCTGGAAGCATTTGAAGAGGGAGGTGACCGTCAATATTTGACCGGCTTGAGGACTGGTGGCAACAATATCCTTATTTTAATGGATGCTTCGGCCAGCATGCTGGGTGATACCATTGTCAACATTATCCGGCGCCGGAATATGTCGGACAACCAGAAACTACAGTCCGCAAAATGGCAACGGGCAATCCGTACCGTGGAATGGATTACTGCAAACCTGCCGGGAGATACTCAATTTCAGTTGTATACATTCAACACCGACATTCAAGCAGCAATTCCAGGCAAGGAATCTGAATGGTTGAATACTCTGGACAGGGAGGACAGGGAAAAAGTCATTGACCATGTCAAGAGCGTGGTTCCCGGTGGGGGTACGTCTTTGCATCATGCTTTCGCTCGTGCGAGTGCTCTGGAACCGGAACCTGATAACATCTTTCTCATTGTCGATGGTTTGCCGACACAGGGATTTGATGCGCCCAGTGGCACTACCATCTCCAGCCGGAACAGGGTTGAACTATTCCTGAGTTCCCTCGCGGAAATTCCAACCAACTCGTCGATCAACATTATTCTGTTCCAAATGGAGGGTGATCCAATGGCGGCGCCTTCCTACTGGCGTCTGGCACAGATGACTGGCGGTTCTTTCCTTGCACCGTCTGAGGACTGGCCCTGATGAGAAACAAACGTAGAGAAATAGAAGGCGTCAGCCTCTCGTTTCTTGATGTCATCAGTTGCGGATTCGCCGCTTTGATTCTCCTCCTTGTACTTACCAAGGTGTTTGAGCCGATCATTCTTGAGGATACGATTGAAAACCTTCAAGGTTATCTTGCATCTCTCCAGGAAGACCTGTTCAACATCCGTGGGGATACCCGCGACATCAACAGGAAGATGGTCAGAAAAGAAGACCTGCATAAGGAAAAACTGGAAAGACTCACCCGTCTGCAGGCAAATCTATCCACACTTGAAACCGAATTGGACAAAACCCTTAGCAAGAGCAGGTTGAACAATACAATTGAAGGTCGTCTTGCAAAAGCCAGACAGGAATTGACCGAAGAGATGAAACGGCTGCTTGCTGATTATCAGAAAGCACAGGATGACACCACCATCGGCGGTATTCCTGTTGACAGTGAATATGTGATATTCATCATCGACACATCTGGCAGTATGCATAGCTACGCCTGGCCTTTGGTGTTACAGAAAGTGACAGAGACTCTGGATGTCTATCCAAGGCTTAAGGGCATCCAGGTTATGAATGACATGGGGAACTACATGTTCTCCCAGTATGCAAACGAGTGGATTCCTGATACAGGAGTCCGCCGTCAGGCAATCATTGATCGCTTGCAAACCTGGAGTCCATTCAGCAATTCAAGTCCTGTAGAGGGCATTACCAAGGCAATTGCCACGTTCTACAGGCCTGACAGAAAGATCAGTCTGTATGTGTTCGGTGATGAGTTCACTGGCCGGTCCATTCAGCAGGTCATCAACGTAGTAGATAAAATCAACCGGGAAGATGCCGATGGCAACCGCCTGGTCCGTATTCACGCCGTTGGTTTCCCTGTGATGTTTGCCCAACCTCCCAGATTTCAGGAAACCGGTATCAAGTTTGCCATTCTCATGCGAGAATTGTGTAAGAGAAATGGTGGCACGTTCGTGGCATTGAATGATTTTAGAACGATCTAGTTATCAGGGGACAATTTGCTTAATTGAGAGTGTTTGCAGATTTCAGTCTGAACAGCAGTCAGCCTCGGGACGGGATTCTGCATAGGAACACTATAACCAGTAATCCGATCAAAGACATGATCAGTCGGGCCGGCGTGTCTTCCAGTATGAAAATGACAGTTATTGAAAAGGTAATCAGGATCATGGCTATTGCCAACCACTTTGCCCGTACCGGAATTGACTTTTCTTCCCGCCATTGACGTATTGGAGGGCCGAAAATCGGGTTGGCCAGCAGCCGATTGTAAAATCGTTTCGATGACCGGGCGTAACAGGCAGCAGCCAACAATAAAAACGGTGATGTCGGTACAACCGGTAACACCAGGCCAATGATACCGAGCCCGACACAAATTGTACCCGCTGTAATAAGTAACAGTTTTTTTGTTCTATCCAAAGTATCTTCTGACTGATCAATCATAAATAAGCATCCTGTCAGTGTGCCTGCCATTGTATATTGCATTGAGACCCGGCACTACGATAAAGCGCAGCAATGCCTTGAATCAGGATGCTGACTTGCTGGTATACTCTTGAGATGTATGACTACCGGGAAAGATCATGAACAGATCAAAAACCTTTAATCGGTCAGACGAAGACGTCTGCAACATCCTGTGTATGGAACATGTGAATGTAACGGTTCCAGACCAGAGTCTTGCGACTTACTTCTACGTCAATGGGCTGGGATTTACCCGTGACCCCTATATCGATTTTGGTCCGTTTAATGTCTGGATCAATGTCGGCAACCAACAATTCCACTTGCCTACAAAAGATCCCCAGGTCATTCGCGGTCATGTCGGGGTTGTGGTACCCGACCTCGATGAACTGGAATCGCGCCTGTCCAGAATAGGCTCACGCCTGGAAAATACCAGTTTCTCTTACGAACGATCCGGCAATACCATCAATGTCACCTGTCCATGGGGTAATCTCATTAAATGCCACACACCGGGTAAATTCGGCAACATGAGTCTTGGTATACCCTATGTTGAATTTACCGTACCGGAAGGGACCTGTCCCGGCATAGCCCGATTCTACGAACATGTTTTCAGTTGCTCAACCACTGTTAATAAATCTTCTCTGAATAAATCTTCGTGCAGTGTCGAAATAGGCAAAGAGCAGTCATTACGGTTCAGGGAATCCAGTGAGTCAGTTACCTATGATGGACATCATATCGCCATCTATGTGGTTAATTTCTCCGCTCCTCACACATACCTGAATGATAATGGACTGATCACAGAGGAATCCGATGCACATCAGTATCGATTCCAGACCATCATTGATCCCGAGAACGGCAAAGAGTTGTTTGACATAGAACACGAAGTCCGCAGCCTGTATCACCCGATGTATGAACGAAATCTGGTAAACCGGAACGCAGCGCAGACATTCTTCAACTACAGGCAGGGTCGTGATGCCTTCGTGCCATAAGTCACTGCACTACACCCGTGTTACACTACGCACCTTACAACATCCTGGTAACTTTTCACTCAGAACATCCGGTTCACGAAAGGAGTAGACATCATGATTATCACCACCACAAACGTAGTTGACGGCAGTAATATCAAATCTTACCTTGGAATAGTTTCCGGCGAAGCGATTCTGGGCGCCAACATTTTTCGCGACCTGTTTGCCACGGTCAGAGATATTGTCGGAGGCAGGTCTGCTGCGTATGAAAAGGAACTTGCCCGGGCGCGAAACATGGCCATGGATGATCTGGCGAACCAGGCTGAAAATCTTAATGCCGATGCGGTAGTGGGCGTGGATATCGACTATGAGACCGTTGGGAAAAGTATGCTGATGGTCAGTGTGACCGGTACCGCTGTTACCCTGGTGCGGGACAGATCGTGATGTCCGAATCCATGGGTGCAATCTGTTTGATTCCCGTGGGTTATCCAACCGGCAGGTTTGGACCTGTCAGGAGTCACTGACATGACTATGCAACAAACACCTTTGCTGATGTCCCGAATTCTGGGCCGCGGCGCCAGACTTGACCCCAACGAAGAAATAGTCACCCTGCTGGAGAACGGTACCCATCGGCAAACCTTGCAAATCACCTGGGAACGCGCCAATCAACTCGCAGGAGCGTTGCATGAACACAATATACGGACAGGTGATCGTGTCGCCAGTTTCATGTGGAATAATTATCGTCATCTGGAACTCTACCAGGCCGTAACATCCATGGGGTCTGTTCTCCATCCTCTCAATATCCGTCTCAGTCCGGTGGATCTTGAATACATCATCAATCATGCACAGGACCGGATCATCTTTGCCGATGAAGATTTGCTACCCCTGCTGATACCCTTTCTTGACAAGATTCCTTCTGTTGAATTGTTGGTTATTTGTCGACAGGAAGACAACAGCGAGACTTCTTTTGAACATACAAGTTTTAAAAATACTCAAATCCAAACCATGGATTACGAAGACTTTATCGTTGGCAAACCGACAGAATACAGCTGGCCGGAGATCGATGAAAACTCACCCATGGGACTCTGCTATACCAGTGGAACTACAGGTAAACCAAAAGGAGTGATGTATACCAACAGATCGACCTATCTGCACACTGTAACCCAGGCCATGACCGATTCCATGAATCTGTCTTCCCTTGATTCCGTATGCGGTATCGTACCCATGTTCCACGCCATGGGATGGGGATTGCCCTTTACCGCTTCCATGCTGGGTTGCAAGCAGGTTATGCCGCATCGATTCATGGACCCCGCCCGCCTGGTAAAATTGATGGCAGAAGAAGAAGTCTCTATTTCCGCCGGGGTGCCTACAATCTGGCAGGGTGTTAAATCCTTTATTGAAGAAAACCCGGATAAATTTGATCTTTCCAGGCTGACGAGATTGACCTGCGGAGGCGCCGCACCACCAGTTGCCATGATGCGATGGTACTGGGATACCCTGGGTATAGAAATGATCCAGGGATGGGGTATGACAGAAACCAATCCACTTGGAACCCTGTCGAGAAAAGTAGCCAAACGGTCGCACATGCACCTCACGGAAGATCAGCAATTCGAAAATATCGCCAAAGCCGGACTGCTTATGCCGGGTTTGGAGATCGAAATTTTTGATGAAAACTGGAGTCCTCTACCACATGATGGCGAGAGCGTTGGAGAACTGCTGATCCGCGGGCCCTGGATCTGCTCGGAATATTTTAATGATCCACAACCAGAGAAATTTCACGGGGACTGGCTGATTACCGGAGATGTGGCAAAAATCGATCAGGAAGAATACGTCATCATCGCAGACCGGTCCAAGGATCTGATCAAGTCCGGCGGAGAATGGATATCATCAGTTGATCTTGAAAACCATATCATGTCCCTGGAAGGCGTAAGACAGGCTGCTGTGGTCGCTCAACCACATCCAAAGTGGGATGAACGTCCCGTGGCGCTGGTGATCCCGGCAAAAGATTCCAGGATCAACGAAGAACTGATTCTGAAACACTGTGTACAGATGTTTGCCCGATGGCAGTTACCTGACGAAATCATTTTTGTAGATGAAATACCGCTGACATCAACGGGGAAAATAGACAAGAAAACGATTCGCAGTGACCTGCAAGCCCGACATTACAAGCTGCCGGATTTACGTGCGATCTGATAAACCTTCCTGCTTCGATACTCTCCTGGATAAATCATGACTGAATTCCATGTGGTTGCGGCTACATCCGAACTTGAAAATGATGGACAGATGTACGTGCAACTGAACGGCGAGGATATTCTTTTGTGTCGGCATCAGGACAAATTTTATGCCATTGCCTACTTCTGCAGTCACGAAATGTACGCCCTTGAAGGCGGAATGTTGCACAATGGGTGCATTACCTGTCCATACCATGGTGCGGAATTCAGACTCAGTGATGGCGCTGTGACCGCGCCGCCTGCCTGGGAAGATCTTAAAACCTACCCGGTCAAGGTGACGTCAGATACCGTCGCCATCGCTGTCAACCGTTAATTTTTAGTACCCGATTGCCGGATTGACGACTATCGATATTCGTGATGTAGTGCGCAAAATTACAAGGGGTAATGGATATGACCGAATTAGTCACCGTGGATATCAACGCAAACGGCGTCGCCGATATACGCTTCAATCGTGCTGAGAAGTACAATGCACTTTCAGACAGAATGTTTGATGCGATCACCGAAGCAGGTGAATCACTGATGGACAACAAATCTGTACGCGCCGTCGTCGTTTCCGGTAACGGACGCGGTTTTTGTGCAGGACTGGATTTTTCCGGTTTCCAGGGAATGACGGGTGAGTCTCAGGATCAACAGGTAAATTTTGAAAAAAAGCCTACCTCAAGAACGCCAGGCAATTCATTTCAACAATCAGGTATGGTATGGAAATACATACCCGTACCAGTGATTGCTGCCATACATGGTGTTGCATTTGGTGGTGGGTTTCAAATCGCCATGGGCGCCGATATTCGCATTGCAGCTCCGGACGCCCGCTTTTCGGTGATGGAAATAAAGTGGGGGCTTATCCCGGACTGCAGCCTTACCCAGACATTAAGAGATGTCGTTCGACTGGATATCGCAAAGGAACTGACTTTTACCGGGCGTATTTTTGATGGTGCGGAAGCAGCACAACTCGGCATAGTCACCCAGGTCAGCGACTCTCCACTGGAATCTGCATTGGCTATGGCAGAAACCATCGCAGCAAAATCACCTGGCGCCATCCGCCTCGGGAAACAGTTGTTAGAGGATGCCTGGCATGCAGACCGTGATACCGGGCTGGCCCTGGAGGAAAAACTGCAAAGACGGCTCATTGGCAGGACCAATCAGGTAGAAGCCGTAAAATCAAACTTTGAAGAAAGAGCTCCTCAATTCGTCGACCCGGACTGAGCGGCCGTGTTGACCAATTTCCATTTCCTTTCAGGATAAACTCAACGAATTCCTGTTGTTATTACTGGATATTATCTTTGTAATGACTGGCCAGTTCTTCTTCCTGTTTTTCTTCAAGAGCCTGGACGGCCTTGATATGTACCTCGATAAATTCATCGACCGATTTGTAACGGAATACTTCCTTCCCGCGGAACATGACCACTACTCCAACGGGATTTTTGCTGTAGAAAATTCCGGTTTTCACCTTCTTTTTATCAGGATCCACTTCAGAATTCCGGGAGGATTTCTTCAATAAACAGGCGGGTCTGCTGCATCATTTCCTGGTGACCACGGGCAATCGGCAGCATGACAAATTTTGAGCATCCCGCCTTGATATATTCATTGATACGATCAATGATGTCACCGGCATCACCGGATACCATATACTGTTCCGGATTCCGGACTC
>JAPOOX010000051.1 GCA_026713185.1 Gammaproteobacteria bacterium | reverse complement strand
TAGATAATCCCGGTTTCGTTTGTCGGCAATTCGTTGCCGTCCTCATCCAGAATATGAATTTCACCATGGATGGCTTTACCAACGCTGCCTTTGTGGCGCAACCATTGTTCGGTGGTGATTGTCGTCTGGCCGTTGGCTTCGGTGCCGCTGTAATACTCGTACAGCGTTGGACCCCACCAGTCGATCATCTGTTCCTTGACCGCAATGGGGCAGGGAGCAGCAGCATGAATGGCATACTTCATCGTTGAAGTGTCATAGGAACGCCTTACCTCCTCCGGTAGCTGGAGTAACCGGACAAACATCGTGGGTACCCACTGGCAGTGGGTAATACCATGCTCCTGTATCAGTGACAATGCGGTTTCCGCATCAAATTTTTCCATGATAATAGAGGTGCCACCGAGCCGGGTAACCATGAGGTTGTACCGGATGGGCGCAGAATGGTACAGCGGTGCGGTGGACAGATAACGTACATTACTGTCCATACCGTGTAGTTTGATCCGGGTCTCAACGAGACTGGATATCGTTCCCGGTTCTGCGTGAACCATCGGTAAACGTACACCCTTGGGTTTTCCGGTTGTGCCTGATGAGTAGATCATTTCGGCGCCTTCCTGCTCGTCCGGGACAGGAATTACGGGTAAGTCCTGAGTCAACTCCTCCCAGTCTTCCAACAGCAGTACCCTGGCGGCAATATTCCCGGTATCAACTCTGGAGACAAGTTCACCGTTGGTAATCAGCAGTCTGGCGTCGGAATTATTGACTATGTATTCAATTTCATCTTTCTGGAACAACACGCTGATCGGTGTGTAGTACAAGCCGGAACGCTGCGCTGCCCAGACGATTTGCAGATACTGGATAACATTGGGCAGTAGAATGGTGATGCCATCACCAGGATTCAGACCAAGATGACGGAAGAAGTGCGCCGCCTGGTTTGACAGGCAATCGAGTTCTGCGTAGGTAACAGACTCACCCGTTCCCGCCATCATGCAGGCTGTTTTATCTGGTCGAACCTGATGGTGGTAACCAGGATACATGTCAGCAGGCTATCAGGAATCTTTGCCTTTGGGTTTAAAAGCGGGCATGGGAAATGGTGCAATGTTGCCGCCTTTGGCTTCACTGATTTTACCTATGCCTTCTTTGTCCACCTCGTCAATTCTGGCTACCGAGTGAATGGGAATATAGCTTCGATTGACACCTTCGAATTCGGACTTCAGGCGTTCTTCGCTTGGATCAACCAACATTTGAGACCGTTCCCCAAATACCAGTTCTTCAATCTCAATAAATCCATAAACATCAGACTGGTATATCTGACGGGCATAGATTTCATAGATCTGGCCCATATTGAAGAATATAATTTTGTATATGGGCGTTTTAGGCATCGTGTTTTGGCTCACCATGTTTGTTTTCCAATGTCCAATATGGGAGTGTTTCTGATATTTTTCAAGTGTTAATGGGCGCTATCGAATCATCGGCCAGACGCCTATAATATGCTCTTTACATCTTTGGTAACGTTTGTGAGCAAGGTTTTTATTAAAACACATGGCTGTCAGATGAATGAATATGATTCATCAAGGATGGCTGATCT
>JAPOOX010000057.1 GCA_026713185.1 Gammaproteobacteria bacterium | reverse complement strand
TAACATTGTCGATTACTGCTCCCGCCGAACCATACCGTTGAAGTAACAATTCTAAAAAACGGGGTCTGTTTGCGAGCAGACGGAACAGAATGAGCAAGTCCGGGACAGGCATGGATGTTCCGGTTTTCCAATAAGCTGGTTTCTGTCCGCTGCTCCTTTCGATTGAAGACATTTCAGTCTCACTGCTTTTGGAATGATGATTCCCACAGTTAAAAAAGGAACAATTATTGTTTTGGAATGATGTTTCCCACAGTTATAAAAAAAGGAACAATAATTGTTTCCGGACAGAAATAAGCTATCCATTTCTGTGATCACCGGTAATGGCAGATCTCCCGAATTCGCATAGACAATTTCTGCTGTGACAAGTGATATAATGTCAAATGCTATGATGCCATTAACAATTCTTGAATACCCCGACCATCGACTCCGTATCAGGGCAAAACCGGTAACCACAGTAAACGGTAACCTCATCACGCTGGCACACAGGATGCTGGACGCAATGTATGTCGCGCCCGGTATTGGTCTGGCGGCTACCCAGGTCAATGTACATCGTCAATTACTGGTGCTGGATGTGTCCGAAGACAGGAATGATCCCCTGATTCTGATTAATCCGGTTATCACGGCGCGGGAGGGTGAATTGGAGACCAACGAAGGATGTCTGTCGGTACCTGGATACTATGAACCTGTTATCCGTTCAGAAAACATCCGGCTGGATGCGGTAAACAGCGATGGCGAAACATTTTCCATGGACGCCAACGGTTTACTCGCTGTTTGCATCCAACACGAAATAGATCACCTTAAGGGCAAGCTGTTTGTCGATTATCTATCCCTTACCAAGAGGCAGATCATCCGTAAAAAACTCCTGAAGCAACAGAAGCAGAGAGACTGACGGTAATCCCGTGGATATATTGTTTGCCGGAACCCCTGATTTCGCGGCCGCCTGCCTGAATTCTCTGATAACCAGTGAGCATCAGATAGTCGGAGTGGTCACTCAACCGGATAAACCGGGTAAAAGGGGTAGAGAACTCAAACCCTGCCCGGTAAAACAGGTCGCTCTGAATAACAACTTGCGGGTAGTTCAACCAGAAAGATTGTCGGTCTCGGCACTAAGGGATTTTACAGCGGATGTAATGGTGGTCGCCGCCTATGGTCAGATACTGACCTCTGAAGTGTTGAACTGGCCAACGTTCGGTTGTATCAATGTCCACACCTCCCTGTTACCTCGCTGGCGCGGGGCGGCTCCAGTGCAAAGAGCTATTCTGTCTGGTGATTTACAAACCGGGGTTTGTATCATGCAGATGGACGAGGGTCTTGATACCGGGGATATTCTTGCTCAGGTCAAAGTGCCTGTCAGTCCTTTGGAAACCACGGAATCGCTGTTCGGGAAACTTCAGATGGCCGGAACCGAATGCCTTCTGAATACCATTCAACAATTGGCGGAAGGTACGGCAACACCGCTGCCACAGTCAAAAACAGGTATCACTTACGCCAAAAAAATCTCCATTGCAGAAGCATTGATCAATTGGGAATCGCCTCAGGTGCAACTGGACCGGTTTGTCAGAGCATTTAACCCGGATCCGATTGCCTATACCTACTTGGACGGTCTCCGTATCAAAGTCTGGCAGGCGGAAATCTCGGACCCGATCACAGGAAACGATCCCGGCACAATCGTTGATGTCAACGCCAGTGGTATCACAGTGGCTTGCCTTGACGGCCACTTCCTGCTGACCCGTATTCAGTTACCCATCGGTAAAGGCAGCATTCTCTCTGGTCAGGATATCCTTAATGCCCGCCGCGACATATTCAAACCGGGTAAACGGTTCAACTCATCATGATGAAATCCAGCCATGACTGAACCCAACGAGTACGAAACCGCAGTCAATCTGCTGGCCGGTGTGTTGCAACATGGCAAACCCCTGATATTTCGTGACCAACGCCACGTTGCACCACTTGATACGCAGAAACGCGACCCTACCCCCCTGTGTAAACAGATTTGCTATGGCGTACTGCGGGATTACTACAGACTCACCTTTTACAGAGACAGTCTTGTTACCAGAAAACTGCCTTCAAAACAGGCAGACCTGGAAATTCTTTTACTGTGTGGCATCTATAGCATCTGCTCCCTGAAGCGTCCCGCTCACACCAGTGTCAATGCGACAGTGCAGACGACCAGACACCTGAATAAAGCCTGGGCAAGCGGTTTCATCAATGGTGTATTGAGAAATTTTATCCGCCGACGCAACGATCTTGAAAAGCGGGCTGATGAGTCCACAGAAACCCGGTGGAATCATCCCGAGTGGCTGCAAAAGTCCCTCCGATGTGCCTGGCCTGAAGATGCTGAAAATATTATGGTGGCAAACAATGATCCCGCGCCAATGACGTTACGCATCAATTTGCAAAAAACTGACATTGCCCGTTACCAACAACAGTTGATGTCATCAGGCCTCAAGTCAACGCCCATTGCCGGTGCCCCCTCGGCTTTGCAACTACACACGGCAGTATCCGTAGACAGACTGCCGGGTTTTTCCGATGGTTTTGCCAGTGTCCAGGACGAGGCATCTCAACTGGTTGCTCCCCTGTTATCCCTGGAACCTGGTGACAAAGTGCTGGACGCATGTGCGGCTCCCGGTGGCAAGACCTGCCACCTCCTGGAAATCGAGCCTGAGATCAGATTACAGGCAGTAGATGTCGACCCGGAAAGAATCAGGTACCTGGATGACAATCTGAGGCGACTCGGTCTGAACTGTGACACCGTTTCCGGAAACTTCCTTGATTATGAGAATGGCCTCTTCAACAAGATTCTGCTGGATGTACCCTGTTCGGCTACAGGCATTATCAGACGCCATCCGGACATTAAATTGCTGCGGAACAGCGCTGATATTGATAAGCTTTCCGATATCCAGACCGAATTGCTCAATCATGCCTGGAAACATCTGGAGACTGGAGGACTGCTCATTTATTCGACTTGCTCGGTTCTCCCTCAGGAGAATGAACAGCTGGTGTATCAATTTGTCCAATCCCGGAAGGATGTCATTGTGTTACCCGTCGATTCAGTCCGGGGCAACGCACTTAAATCAGGTCGACAACTGTTACCCCAACTGCAGGGGCACGACGGTTTTTATATGGCTCGCCTCAGAAAGGTTGTTCCATGAAGATTATTATTCTGGGTGGTGGTGAAGTAGGCGGGAACCTTGCCTACAACCTGACAAAAGAAAACAGCGACATCACCGTCGTAGACACGGATGCAGACCGCCTTCAGAACCTGCAGGACAGATACGATATCAGGACGGTCAGAGGGATGGCATCACATCCCGATGTGCTGCGTTCAGCAGGGGCGGAAGACGCCGATATGCTCATTGCCGTCACCAGCAGCGACGAAGTCAACATGGTGGCCTGTCAGGTTGCCTATACCGTATTCAATACTCCTACGAAAATTGCCAGGATCCGCACCAGTGCTTACATTGAAGGCGGCGGTATATTTCGCGACGACGCCATGCCAGTGGATGTCCCGGTCAATCCGGAAGCTATCATCAGGGATGATATTCGTCGATTGATCGACAACCCTGGCGCACTGCAGGTCATGGATTTTGCAGACGGCCAGGTGCAACTTGTCGGCATAAAAGTCCAATACGGCGGGTCACTGGTTGATCAGGAACTGCGCAACATCCGGCAACTCATGCCCAGGCTGGATACCAGGGTAGCGGCGATATTCCGGGGGAACCAGTCCATTATCCCAAAAGGCAGTACGGTGATAGAAGAGGACGATGAGGTCTTTTTTATTGCCGCCACCCGCGACATTCCCAACGTCATGAGAGACATGCGCAGTTCAGAAAGCGCCTACAAGCGAATTGTCATTGCCGGTGGTGGCCATGTTGGCCGTGGTCTGGCCGAGTCTGTGGAAGACCGGTATGGCGTACGCATTATCGAACAGAGCCGTCAGAGAGGATACGATCTCTCTGAAACTCTCAACAGAGCCATCATTCTCGTCGGCGATGCTTCTGACCGTGACCTGCTGGTTGAGGAAAATATCGAAGAAACCGATGTGTTCTGTGCCGTCACGAATGATGATGAGGCGAATATCATGTCGTCTCTCCTGGCAAAAAATCTTGGCGCCAAGAAAGTGATCACGCTGATCAATAATCCAGCCTACATGGACCTGCTTCAGGAAGGCGAAATCGATATCGTCATTTCACCACAGCAGGCGACCCTTGGCACCATCCTGGCACACATAAGACGCGGTGACGTTGTCAAGGTCCATTCGCTGCGAAGAGGTGCAGCAGAAGCCATTGAAGCCATTGCTCACGGGGATGAATCCACCTCCAAGGTCATCGGACGGTCTCTTGGTGAAATCAAACTGCCTCCTGAAGCGACCATCGGAGCAATCGTGCGTGGAGATGATGTGGTCATTGCACATGATAACATTGTCGTGAAACCGGATGATCACGTTATTCTGTTTCTGGTGGACAAATCCCGGGTGAAAGACGTGGAACGTTTGTTCCAGGCGCCTTTAAGTTTACTCTGATTTTTATGCATCTTCAGATTGCATTTCGAATTGTAGGCAACCTGCTGATGATGTTCAGCGTCACCATGCTGCCACCACTCCTGTTATCGATATTACTGGATGATGGTGTATCGCAGGTTTTCCTGACTGCCTTTGCCTGCACTTTTGGCATTGGTCTCATGCTCTGGCTTCTGTTCCGACACAATCGTTCCGAGATGCGCATAAAGGACGGTTTTCTGGTCACCGTTATGTTCTATCTGGCATTGGGTTCCTTTGGCGCCATCCCCTTTATCGACCCGGGCGGTATTGGACTGTCTCTGTCTGATGCAATCTTTGAGTCATTTTCCGGACTCACCACAACCGGTGCAACGGTAATTACAAGGATAGAAGATCTTCCCGCATCCCTGCTTTTCTACAGACAGCAGTTACAGTGGCTTGGCGGCATGGGGATTATCGTCCTTGCGGTTGCGATTCTGCCGATGCTGGGTATCGGTGGTATGCAGTTGTATCGAGCGGAAACTCCGGGACCGGTGAAAGACAACAAGCTGACACCAAGAATTCACCAGACTGCCCTGGCACTGTGGTCCATCTATGTCGGTCTGACCGCGGCCTGTGCGCTGGCCTATTGGGCTGCCGGCATGAGTCTGTTCGATGCCATATGCCACAGTTTTTCCACTGTGGCTATTGGCGGTTTCTCGACCCATGACCAGAGCATTGGATTCTTCAATTCACCGGCTATTGAATCGGTTGCCATCCTGTTCATGATTATATCGGGAATGAATTTCAGCCTGCATTTTATTGCTTTCAAGAATCGTTCTGTTCTTCATTACTTTGCTGATGACGAAGTCAGGTTTTATCTGTTGATGCTGTTCTCCGCCACTGTAATCACCACCCTGATTCTGGCTTTAAACAATAGTGCAGGAGGCCTGGCATCCCTCAGAATGGCGGCTTTTTCCGTAGTCTCTATATTCACCACTACAGGGTATACCACTGCTGACTTCAGCCAATGGCCTGGTATGTTGCCTTACCTGATTTTCTTTGGTGCATTTACCGGTGCATGTGCCGGATCTACCGGTGGGGGCATTAAAGTCATGCGTGCGATGTTGATCCTCAAACAGGGGCTCAGAGAAATTCGCCGGCTTATTCATCCCAACGCCATTTTCCCTATCAAGTTGAATCGACGCCCGGTTTCCAACAATGTACTTGAATCCGTTTGGGGATTCTTTGCCATTTACATTATCCTTTTTCTTTTCATGCACTTGTCCATGATCGCCTTCGGCATGGACTTTCTCTCTGCTTTCTCTGCAGTGGGAGCCTGCATCAACAATCTGGGGCCTGGTCTGGGGGAGGTAACCCGGCATTACGCTGACATCAGCGACCCGGCTAAACTCGTCCTGAGTCTGGCGATGATCCTGGGTAGATTGGAAATTTTTACACTCCTGGTCCTCTTTACCTTCATGTTCTGGCGTAAATAAACCTGATCCCATTTACCCCGGGTTGTTGATTCCTGGTTGAAAGCAGTTACTGGTGAAACTTTTCCGGTTTGTTGAATCGATAGATTTGTTTTAACCCGGCGGGTCGTTTCTTGAAGCGCTTATACCCCCACTGATACTGATCGGGAGCAACTGCAATACAGTCTTCAACGGTTTGATTGATAGCCCGGACTGCCTTCGAAATATCGCTGTTATACACTTCATTATCCACCTTGAACCACTCAACCGAGAACCTGCCGTTGTGCAATCGACGTATCAGCACGGCAACTACCAACGCCCCTGTTTTCCTGATCAATCTGGGGATCAGCGGATCGGTGAAAGTTTCGACATTGAAAAAAGGTGCATAAATTCCGGTGGCCGGAACCTGGTCCGGCAGAATTGTCACAACCTTACCCTGCTCCAGACAACGGTACAACCTGGCAATTCCCTTCACATTAGTGGCAACCAGCTCATTTCCATACAGCTGACGGACTTCCTGCATGACCGGGCGCAGATAGGTTTGTTTTGGCGGTTGATATAATGCCGTCATTGAACCGTGCCGGGTGAAATACACATTGAACAATTCCCAATTCCCGAAATGGGGCAGCAGCACGATAACACCACGGCCAGATTGTTTGGCTTCGATAAGAATGGACTCATTCTGAACACTCTCAATCCAGCTTGCCAACCTTTTACCGGACCCGGACCAGACAGCGGGAATTTCCATCAGTAACTGGCCTGAATGCATCAGGTTGCGGTAAACAAGGTTTTCCTGTTCCGACTGGGACAGTGAAGGGTTGCACAATCCAATATTGACGCGGCTGACCTTGGTGACGTGTGTATCCAGATGATAATGGCACCTGCCAACCAGTTTACCCAGGCCCTGACTGACCTTGCGGGGGAGTAGTGACATCAAGGTCAGCAGGCAGAGGAAAATCCGTCCCATCATGATTTCCATTGTGCACATTCATCGTATCGGAAACAGGAGGTCAGGTGATCGTTTACCATGCCTGTGGCCTGCATAAACGCATAACATATTGTTGGCCCTGTAAAACTGAATCCCCGCTGTTTCATATCCCGGCTCATTTTCTTCGACACGTCTGTGGATGCCGGTATGTCACTTAATCTGCTGAAATGATTCTGAACCGGCTGACCGTCCACAAACCGCCAAAAATATTCAGCTAATGACGTTCCGGAATTCCGCATATCCACAATTTTTCCGGCATTGTTTATGGCGCTGTCAATTTTCAACCTGTTGCGAATAATGCCGCTGTCCGCAAGCAGCGATTGCCGTTTCTTTTCGTCATAGCTCGCGATCATGTCTACGTCGAATGCGTCGAATGCGACGCGATAGTTCTCCCGTCGCCGGAGAATGGTTATCCAGCTCAATCCTGCCTGAGCAGTTTCCAAAACAAGAAACTCAAATAACCGTTGATTGTCGAATAAAGGTTTGCCCCACTCCTCGTCATGGTAACGCATATATAATTTATCGTCGCGACACCAGTCACATCGCGGTCTGATCTGATTTGCGGTCAAATCTTTAAACCCCCGGAAATGTGTGTATATATAACATTAAGGTATACTTACGCACTTTTTATCCTCGGGTAAAGACCTCAATGCCATCAATTGTCACATTTCAGGATCTGATCCTTGCGCTTCAGGAATACTGGTCTGAACAAGGATGTGTCCTGATGCAACCCTACGACATGGAAATGGGCGCCGGGACTTTCCATCCCGCAACATTCTTGCGCGCTATTGGTCCAGAGTCATGGCAGGCCGCTTATGTTCAGCCGTGCCGAAGACCTGCTGATGGCCGCTTCGGTGAAAATCCAAATCGATATCAGTACTTCTATCAGTTTCAGGTTGTCATGAAACCCTCCCCGGATAATTTTCAGGATCTCTATCTGGATTCACTTCGCTCTTTGGGAATTGACCCCCTTGTACACGATATCCGCTTTGTTGAAGACAACTGGGAATCGCCAACCCTTGGCGCCTGGGGTCTCGGCTGGGAAGTCTGGATGGATGGTATGGAAATTACACAATTTACCTATTTTCAACAGGCAGGAGGGCTCGAATGCTACCCGGTCATGGGAGAGATCACCTACGGAGTGGAACGATTGGCTCTTTATCTGCAGGGTGTTGAAGATTTCCGGCATCTGACCTGGGCGACAGTGGAGCAGCAGACTGTGACTTATGCCGATGTTTTTCACCAGTTTGAGGTCGAAATGTCTTCGTTTAATTTCAACGAAGCCAATGTCGAGGCGTTATTCAGCCAGTTTGACTCATTCGAAGGCGAAACCAGTCGGCTGCTGGACGCAGGGCTGCCTCTACCGGCTTATGATTATGTACTCAAGGCATCTCATGTATTCAATCTTCTCGATTCCCGACACGCCCTGTCGGTAACAGAAAGACAACGCTATATCCTGCGGGTACGTGCACTGTCACGGTCGGTTGCCATCGCCTACTTCAATGCCAGAAAGAAACTTGGCTTCCCGCTGGCAAGTGAGGAGACACGAGCCTTTGTCATGGAGGCATTGCCTGATGAGAGCTGAAGACTTCCTGCTGGAAATCGGAACTGAAGAACTGCCACCAACATCTCTGCACCAGCTTATGACATCTCTGCAGGATAATCTCTGCCAGGAACTGCAGCAACGAGGTTTTGTCCATGGAGAAACTAAAGCCTTCGGTACCCCGCGCCGTCTGGCCGTCATTATTAAAGAACTTGCCCAATGGCAACCGGACCAAAAGATCGAGAAACGGGGTCCATCGTTAAAGGCAGCATATTCTGATAACGGTAAACCCACTAAAGCTTTACTCGGATTTGCAAGATCCTGTCAGGTAGAGAATCCTGATACTCTCGAACAGCTGGTGACAGACAAAGGGGAATGGGTTGTCTATAGGGAAACCCGGCCAGGAAATTCCATCGCCCATGAAATTGAAGGCATCATCAACAAGGCTGTTGGCCGCATTCCCATCGCCCGGCGGATGCGCTGGGGGGCTTTCAGAACAGAATTCGTCCGGCCAGTGCACTGGGTAGTGGCTCTCTACGGCACAGACATACTGGACGCCAATATTCTCGGGCAGCAATCCAACCGGTATAGTTTTGGTCACAGATTCATGCATCCCGATGAAATTCACCTGGCATCACCTGATCAGTATGTACAGCTTTGCCGTGAAGCCAGCGTTATCGTCGATTTTGAGGAACGCAGGGCGCTGATCAATGAAGATCTCAAACAGATTGCTGAAAGATTTAACGCCCGTATCGATCCGGATCAGGAACTGCTGGACGAAGTCACTTCACTGGTCGAATGGCCTGTAGTACTTACCGGGTCCTTTGACGAAAAATATCTGAAAATACCTGACGATGTATTAATTTCAGCAATGAGGAAACACCAGCGGTATTTTCACATGCGAAACCAGCAGGGTAACCTGTTGGCGCGTTTTGTCGCGGTGGCAAACATTGTCAGTAAAGATGAATCCGCCATTATTCAAGGTAATGAGAGAGTCATCAGTCCAAGGCTGGCTGACGCGGCATTTTTCTTTCACAACGACACACGGTCATCGCTTGCCCGGAAAGTTGAACAGCTTGAACAGGTTGTTTTCCAGACCAGACTGGGTACATATTATAAAAAGGCGGTCCGGGTCAGTCATCTGGCTGGACAAATCGCTTCATTGCTTGATACTGACGTCGACTGCGCTACAAGAGCGGGTTTATTGTGCAAGGCTGATCTCGTATCCGATCTTGTTGGTGAATTCCCTGATCTCCAGGGCGTCATGGGCGCCCATTACGCCAAATGGGATAATGAACCACCGGAAGTCTGTGAAGCAATCCGGACACACTATTATCCGACTGCCGCCGGCGCTGATCTTCCTGTCGGCAAGTTATCCAGCAGTGTCGCAATTGCAGACAAACTGGACACTCTGACCGGTATCTTTGGTATTGGGCAATCGCCAACAGGCTCCAGGGATCCCTTTTCTCTGCGTCGACAGGCGCTGGGTATCATCAGAATCATCATTGAGAATTCTCTCGAACTGGATCTGCAGGATTGCCTCGAAAAGGCATCTGACCAATACCCATCCCGATTCGATATCCAGGAAGTGTACCAATACATTATCGAAAGACTGACCCATTGGTACCAGGAACAGGGAATCGATAATGATGTTATATCCGCGATTCTCCGGAGTTCGGCTGGCATAACGGATCTGAGCGAGGCAGACAGGCGCATTCGAAAATTACAGGCGTTCAGGCATCATGACAGGGCATCTGATCTTGTTGCTGCACACAAGCGCGTTGCCAATATTCTCAAACAGGTTTCGGGACCACCACAGGTTGAAATCGATACCCGATTATTCGAACATGAAGCCGAGGGCGAACTCTTTCAGGCTATCATTCTGGCTGAAAAGGCATTTTCCAACACTATTGACTACCAGGAACGATTGTTGATCCTGGCAGACCAACAGAACCATATCGATCGTTATTTTGATGATGTACTGATCATGTCCGAAAATGCAGACATCAGACAGAACCGGTTGGCAGTGATGAGAAGAATGCGTCAACTGTTCCTGCTGGTCGCCGACTTTTCTCTGCTGCAGAACTAACACTCATGATTGTTATTCTTGACCGGGATGGTGTTATCAATCACGACTCCCCTGACTTCATCAAATCACCCGATGAGTGGATACCCATTAACGGTAGTATGGAAGCTATCGCCCTGTTTACGCATCATGGCTATCAGGTCTATGTCGCCACCAATCAGTCCGGTGTCGGGAGGGGAATAATCAATGAAGATCTGCTGGGAGAGATACACCAGAAAATGCTTTCAATGATCCAGGATGCCGGTGGCGCCCTGGCAGGTATTGTCTATTGTCCACATCACCCAAACAGGAATTGCCAGTGCCGCAAACCCAGACCTGGTCTTCTACACAGAATTGAAAGAATGTCCGGTGTTGCCATAACCGGACAACCATTTGTGGGTGATTCCCCCAGAGACATTCAGGCTGCCCAAGCGGCAAACTGTGAACCGGTTCTGGTCCTCACCGGTAATGGACAGAGTACACATATCCGGCACCCTGACATCCCTGCATTCAAAGACCTTCTTACCTACGCAGAGTATAAAATAAGCTTATAAATCAATCATTTATACATCAAGGTTGGCAACAGAGAGTGCATTTTCCCTGATAAATTCTTTTCTGGGTTCAACCTGATCACCCATCAACCTGTTAAAAACCTGATCTGCGGCGATCGCATCTTCAATAGAGACCCGCAACATGGTCCGTGCTTCCGGATCCATGGTTGTCTCCCACAACTGGTCTGGATTCATTTCTCCAAGACCTTTATAACGATGACGTATATGTCCCCTTAAGGCCTCCTGCTGCAACCAGTCAAGCGCTTCATTCAAATCAGAGACCGCAGCTTCCTTTTCACCGCGACAGACCCTGCTGGTGTCTGATACCAGAGACCGGGTTTTTTCAGTGAAGTCAGTGAAGTCCCGATAATCACGGGAAAGAAAAAAGTCTCTCGATAATACATATGTCCGCAGGATCCCATGGTTGGTTACAGAAATCCTGGGATAGTACAAGTGTCGCTCTTTATCCTGGTAAAGATCGAATATATATCGGGTTTGTGAAGAATCGCTGATTCTCTCCGCCAGCAAATTAACCCAGGCCTGGACTTCATCTTCATTGTCCAGAATGGACACCGAAAGCCGGGGCAGATAGATTAATTCCTGCAGTACCGGCAGCGGGTATACCCGCTCCAATCGCTTTATACGGTTCTGAATCTGATAAAACGTCTCTGCGACCTCGCGCAATTCTTTTCCCTGTAGTGGTTCACTGTCTTCTTTTTCCCTGTAAAGGCTCGCTTCGTCCAGAGCTGTTTCAAGTATGTAACGGGTCATGTGATCATCATCCTTGATGTAACGCTCTTTCTTGCCACGCTCCATTTTATACAAAGGAGGCTGGGCAATGAGAATATGTCCCCGTTCTATCAGTTCTGGCATATGGCGAAAGAAAAATGTCAGTAACAGAGTCCGAATATGCGCTCCATCCACATCAGCATCCGTCATGATGATAATCCGATGATATCGAAGTTTGTCCGGATCAAACTCGTCCCGACCTATGCCACAGCCCAGTGCGGTAATCAGCGAACCCACTTCCACGGAAGACAGCATCTTGTCGAAACGGGCTTTCTCTACATTCAGAATTTTTCCTTTCAGCGGCAGGATCGCCTGAAACTGCCGGTCCCTGCCCTGCTTTGCTGACCCTCCTGCGGAATCTCCCTCCACCAGGTATATTTCTGACAAAGCCGGGTCGCGTTCCTGACAATCAGCGAGCTTTCCCGGTAACCCGGCGACATCCAGAGGACCTTTGCGCCGGTTTATCTCTCTTGCTTTACGAGCCGCTTCCCTGGCCCGTGCTGCATCTATGATTTTCTGTACAATCGCTTTAGCCTGCTGCGGATTTTCGAGTAAATAATCCGAGAATGCACCTCCCATCTCCTGTTCAACTGCCGGTCGGACCTCGGAAGATACGAGTTTATCCTTGGTTTGTGAGGAGAACTTGGGATCAGGGACCTTGACAGACAAAACGGCTGCCAATCCCTCTCTCGCGTCATCACCTGTTGTGTTGACCTGTGCTTTTTTTCCAATCCCCTCCCGCTCTATATAAGTATTAAGGGTTCTGGTCAAAGCTGCACGAAACCCCTGCATATGCGTACCACCATCGCTTTGCGGAATGTTGTTGGTGTAGGCAAATACCGCTTCCTGATAGGAATCATTCCATTGCAGGGCGACTTCCACTGTAATGCCGTCTTCCCGTTCTTTGACAAAATGGAATATTGTATTCAGTGGTGATCTATTCTGGTTGAGAAACTCAACGAATGTCCTCAAACCACCGTCATACTTGAATTCTTCAGATTTCCCGGTTCGCTCATCAGTGAGTCGAATAGAGATTCCGGAATTAAGAAATGACAGTTCTCTCAGTCGTTTAGCGAGTATGTCGTAGTGAAATTCAATGTTGTTGAAGGTTTCTGTTGAAGGCTTGAAGTGAATTTTGCTGCCTGTTTGACTGGTATCTCCAACAATTTTTAATGGTTCATCCGGAATGCCGTCATGATATGTCTGCTCCCAGACATGTCCCCCTTCCCATATGGTCAGATTGAGTTCTGATGACAGCGCATTTACTACAGAAACACCAACCCCATGCAACCCTCCAGATACTTTGTAATTGCTGTCATCGAATTTACCCCCGGCGTGCAGAACGGTCATGATCACTTCAGCAGCTGACTTGCCTTCTTCATGGATACCCGTTGGTATACCACGCCCGTCATCCATTACAGTCACTGATTCATCCGGGTGTATGATTACTTCGACTTTTGAGCAATAACCTTCCAGCGCCTCATCGATCGCATTATCGACAAGTTCCTGAACCATATGATGCAGACCGGTTCCATCATCCGTATCGCCAATATACATTCCCGGCCTTTTTCTAACAGCATCCAGCCCTTTCAGGACCTTGATACTGCTGGAATCATAAGAATTATCATCGCTCATTCATTTCTCCTAAACCTTGCACTGTTCCACGTGAGACACATTTTGGTCTACAACTTTCCTCAACCATGCCCTGTTCCACGTGAAACATTTTTGTCTATTACTTTCCTCAACCATGCCCGTTCCACGTGAAACACATATTGGTCTACACCTTTCTTCAACAATGCCCTGATCCACGTGAATCACATATTGGTCTACACTTTTCCTCAACAATGCCTTGATCCACGTGAAATATCTTCGGATCAACAACATCCCAGCAAGTTGCAAGTTCTTCTGCATCGATACCAGTAGCAATAACCTGCCTGTTACAGCCTTCCAGGTGATGACAAATTTTCTTTCTGTGTTGTGTGTCCAATTCGGCCATCAACTCGTCGACGAGGTAAACAAGGTCAGTATCCAGCAGATCCCCCTGGCTGATCACAAGGGTCCATGCCAGAATTTTGAGTTCTCCCCTGGAACAAACCCTGGCAACATCATCACCTTTGATACGTATTTTAACATCTGCGCGCTGAAAACCCTTGTGTGTATACCCTCTTTTTATATCCTGATCGACATCTTTAGCCAAAATTTCTGCCAGTTCACCTTCCCAGCCACGCTGGTACTCCACTGATATGTCATTGCGCTCCATGAATTTTTGGCAATTATTGAGATAACACTCGATAAACGGCGCCATATAGTGGCTTCGTCGCTCATCAATGGCTTCGCTGAACCTTGCAAACTCCCTACTCCACACGTCAAGTTCTGTTAAATCGGGTCGCGGTTTTCTTAACGTTTCATTACGCTGGCGTAAACTTCGCACAGCTTTCGCCCACAACGAAGAAAACATCTGTTCTTCTCCTGGAGATTGTTCCACGTGAAACACACCCCAGTTTAGAAACCGTCGTCGTAGCGCAGGCCCACCCAACAACAAATTGACTGTATCAGGGCTCAACAACAAAACCGGCAGATATTGTGCCAACTCGCTGGTACGCATAACCGGCTGCCCGGAAACCCGAAGTACCTGGGCGCCCCGCCTTTGTCGCTGGACGATAAGTTCCTGTCCATTCACCAATTCCCCTCTCACCATGCAGTAACCGGCGTCCCGATTGATAAGAGATTCAACACCGGCACTGCGGAAAGACCTGGCTGAGCCGAGAAAATAAATACTCTCAAGAAGACTGGTTTTACCACTGCCATT
>JAPOOX010000033.1 GCA_026713185.1 Gammaproteobacteria bacterium | reverse complement strand
TACCGAGACCGTACTGCCCAAAGGCGTTTCCTTGCTCGGCAGCCATGCGATACCAGCGTAACGCCTCAGCAGCATCCTCTGGGTCCCCTTTCCCATAGGCGTATATGGTACCAAGCATGTACTGCGCCTCAGCGTTTCCTTGCTCAGCAGCCATGCGATACCAGCGTTCGGCCTCAGCAGCATCCTCTGGGACCCCTTTCCCATAGGCGTACATGGTACCGAGACCGTACTGCCCAAAGGCGTTTCCTTGCTCGGCAGCCATGCGATACCAGCTTAGCCCCTCAGCAGCATCCTCTGGAACCCCTTTCCCATAGGCGTACATGGTACCGAGACTGTACTGCGCATCAGCGTTTCCTTGTTCCGCAGCCATGCGAAACCAGCGTACAGCCTCAACGGCATCATTCGGAACCCCTTCGCCGTTATAGTACATGGTACCAAGACCGTACTGCCCATAGTTGTTTCCTTGCTCGGCAGCCATGCGAAACCAGCGTGCAGCCTCAACGGCATCATTCGGAACCCCTTCGCCGTAATAGTACAAGGTACCGAGACTATACTGCGCATCAGCGTTCCCCTGTTCAGCGGCCAAGCGTTTCATGCTTATGGTATCAACGGCATCCTCTGGAACCACTTCGTCGTGGTGGGGCAAGAAACCAAAATTGAGTTGCACCCAAGTGTATCCTAGCTCGACAACCTTTTCTAAGGGTACCAGGCGATCGACGGCAAAAACCGCCAAGTATAAACACATCAAGAATAGCAACAGATATCTGAACATGGTTTGAACTATAGCATAGTCCACATTGGGCAATGCCGACCAGTTATTGGAAATTCGCGAGGAATTGTTTCGGAATGATAGCATCCTTGACGCCAAAACCGATGATACCTTTGCTCAACATCAGGTTCCGGGGTCGGAGTAATCTTTATACCCAGATCCCAATCGCTGCCATACTGGCCAGGCCAGCAAATATCAGCGCAAACTTGAATATGCGATCCGTATCTTGCGAAGGCATTGCCACGTCATCGTCCCCGAGTAACGAACTGCGCACGAAATGCGCAATGCGGTCATCGATCCTGGACATCTCTGCATTGATGATATCGAGGATGGCTATGTAAATGAAGGTCCCAGCGGCCAGCGCATTGAAACTCCCTTCGATCAACAACGCGGCCCGTCCTTCAAAAAAGCCGGAGGCAACTGTACCGAGTACGATCCCCAACGGCGTCATCAGGACAAAGATTGTCAGAATTGTCCATAAGCGTTTCCTGTCAGCACCTGAGGCATGAACGCTGACCATCAGGGCAAAGGCAGCCGATCCCTTGTGGAACAAGATAGCCAGCATGACCAGCAGGGAAGCGGCCACTTCAGCCTCAAGCCCAAGGGCGATGCCCGCGATCATGGAATGGATAGACAGTACAACAAGTAGAATTAAAGGGTAGACGGGCTGGCGAGTCTCCCCACCCTGCTCCAGATTTTGTGAACGGTTGGTTTCGAACAGGACACGGTCGATAAGCAGCAGTACAAGTACGCCGACTGCCGCCAACAATGGCGCAAGGGGATAGTCAATTAACCCCTCAAGCGCTTCGCCAGCTTCGGGAAGCAAGTGCATGAACCCGGCGCCGAGAAAGATACCACCCGCCAGAGCATTACCCATTGACATAAAGCGGCGGCTTGTGTCGTGACGGGCTACCAGGAGCGGGATGATACCACCGACGATACCCATAATGAGAATCGCCAAAGCGGCAACGACCTTGATGGCAAATAATGACGTGATCATAGTCAGTTCTAGTCCGTTATTTACTAACAGACTGATTTAAATTGAATAATAGACCTTTTGCAAGGTTCCGGGGTCGGAGTAAAGTGCCGGAGTAGATTAGTGGGGTCGGAGTAAAGTGCCGGAGTAAAACGTCCCGCTTTTATCGCAATGTTGCGTTTTACTCCGGCACTTTACTCCGACCCCACTAATCGGCACTTTACTCCGACCCCACTAATCTTCAGAATTTTCACAATTAATTTAAAGGCTTAATGACATATGAAGAGATTTGACGGTAAGACTGCGCTGGTAACCGGCGGCGGAAGCGGGATCGGATATTGTGTCAGTACCCGACTGGCGAGCGAAGGAGCCTATGTCATTATTGTTGACGTCGATGCGGTCGGAGCCAATTCCACTCTGGAAAAAATCATTTCAAACGGCGGCGCCGGCGCCGTTCTTGTGTGTGATATCAGCAACCGCTCACAAGTAACCCGGGTGACAAAAGATATTCCCGATGAGTGTGACATTGATATCCTGATTAACAACGCAGGCATTGCCCATGTAGGCAATATTGAAAATACGGCAGAAGCCGATTTTGATCGTATTTATAACGTCAATGTGAAAGGCATCTACAATGTTTTGTCAGTAATCATTCCCTTGATGAAACAGCGACGCAAAGGTGTGATCGTTAACATGGCGTCAGTCGCGTCATCGGTGGGTATCGCAGACCGGTTCGCTTATTCGATGAGCAAAGGCGCTGTAATGTCCATGACCTATTCTATCGCAAAAGACTATATTGACTATGGAATCAGATGTAATTGTGTCGCGCCCAGTCGTGTTCATACGCCATTCGTCGATAACTTTATTGCCAAAAATTACCCTGATAATGCTGAGGAAATGTTCGATAAGCTATCTAAAAGCCAACCCATCGGTCGCATGGGTACCCCTGAAGAAATAGCGTCTGCTGTCGCCTACCTTTGCTCAGAAGAAGCGTCCTTTATAACAGGTACCAATTTTCCGGTTGATGGTGGCTTTATAACCTTAAACAGCTAAATATGAAGCCGCAATCAACAATCGAACCCGGTGCTGCCGGACCTTGAGCAACTTTCAGGATCTCAGTGCCAGGTTCCATCTCTTCGCCCGCGTCGAGGCGCCGGACCTCGCTTCGCCGATGTATGCAGAACTCGCTTACGGTGTATCGCTGGATGAAGAGCTGTTAGCACTCGCGGCTCACAAGCAGAGAGGCCAGCCAGCGCCGAACATGCTGTTTGCCGCAGTGCAGTATCTGCTCCTGAATGGAGTCGAGCACTCGCTCGCATTGCATTACCCGGAAGTCTCTGGTGAGGAGCGACCGTTCGAACCGGCCTTCCCTGAGTTCCGTGCTTTCTGCCTGGAGCATCGGGAACAGATTGCACGGTTAATCGCCAACCGAAGCACCCAGACCCAGGTTGTACGGCGATGCACCTGTCTACTGCCTGTCTTCTCTCTTATCTACCGGGAATCCACGGCGCCTCTGGCCCTGATCGATATTGGCGCCAGCGGTGGTCTCAATCTCAACTTCGACCGCTATGCCTACATTTACAGGCGCGCCGGAAGTGAAGTAATACGCTGGGGCCAAAACCAGGCGTGTGTCACACTCGATGCCGAGCTTCGTGGTCCCGGAAAGTTGCCCCTGTTGGAGGAGTCGATCCCCATCGCCAGCCGTGACGGGATCGATTTGAATCCGATTGACCTCTCAAACCCGGACCAGTTGCTCTGGCTGCGGGCCTTGATCTGGCCAGAGCACAGGGAACGCCACAGGCAATTGATCGAGGCACGTGCTGAACTGGATGCAAGCCCTGTTCGACTTATCCGCGGCGACGCAACAGAACTGCTCCCTGACCTGCTTAAAGAGATACCGGAAGACATGACTCCGGTTGTCTACTCCACAGTTGCCCTCTATCAGTTCCCTCGCGCCAGTCGTCGCTGTCTGTTGGAAGGGCTGGCTGCCTATAGCCGGGAACGCCCGGTCTGGCAGGTGGCTCTCGAGGGTGACCAGCCTCCAGGGATCACTCTCACCAGGTACCGGAATGGTTCAGGCAAGTCAGAACTTCTCGCCCGCGCTTCCCCTCATGGCTGGTGGATCGAGTGGCAAAAACAGTTGACAGAATAGTTCATTCGGCTATGATGATCGCCCAGTGCGCGAATCCTTTGCGCCCAACAGGAGCAACGTCATTATGTGGACCATAGACCTATAACATTCGTTATAACCACGACGCCTTTGTGATGTCACGGAGCGGCCACATCGGATTGCTTTGTCACAACTGAAACATCAATCCTTCCGGTAGATGTAATCATATGCCTGCTGTGCGCTGGACCATCTGTTTCCTGTCTGTGTAACTTCATGTTGGATTATCACCAGGCGTCTTTCTCATACTGTCAAGTTCGGTACAGGCTGGGTTATCGCCTCGTACCTAAAAGGAACGTAATGAAAGATAAAAAAAGTGACAGAAAACCGAGCAAAGTCAAAGAAATCTACGACAAGATGAAGGCAGAAAAGTTGTTGTCTCAGGGCAAGACCGGGAAGGGCAAGAGATCCAAATCCGGCAGCAGTCCCGGCAACAAGTATCGATCCAATCCACGTGGCGCCGAGAAGCAGAATTGGCATCGATTAGGCAGCAAACGGCGTTGATGAAACAGGAGGCAGGAGATGATTGTTAATGACAGCTTCAGGAAAACCCATACGCGACCTCCACGATACGGTCGCGGGGTCTTGATGACGAATGTCTCCAGATTTACAATCTTCATAAACCAATACTCAATCTCAGCAGTTAATTACTTCCTGTCAAGACATTGATTTTAAACTAACAATATGCGAATGTCGCAACTAAACTCTCGGAAGTCGACTTTCTGAACAGGAACTGATTAATGATTGATAATGTCAAGACCAGCGTCTGGTCGAACCAACAATTGTCATTGGGAGAGGGGCCTCTGACGCATCACTTGAGATCGAGTCTGATCTGGTGCGACATCAATAACAGCGCTATATACGAAAAGCACTTTACTGCCGCTGAGGTGAGGAAATTTGATTTACCTGTGATGCCTTCTGCAGCGGGTATCATAGATGAACGCAGCATACTTGTTGCAACTGATCTGGATTTCCGTGTACTTGACCTGGACAGTGGTGACACGGAGCCGGCCATTGATTTCCCGGAAGATTCGCTCATGCGTTCCAACGATGGCCGGGTACACCCGAGCGGTGCGTTCTGGATCGGCACGATGGCCAAGGATGGTAAGGGTTGTCCAGGTGCAATCTACCGGTTGTTTGACGGTAAATTGACCAAAATGATCGACAATGTCGTCACCCCCAATTCCATTTGTTTTACAGCGGACGGCAGCTTTGCTTATTACACGGATTCGTCTTCCCGTACCATCTGGAAAATCGCTACGGATCCTGCAACCGGTGAGGTAGCAGATGATCGTACAATATTCGTGGAACTTGCCAATGATGTACCGGGAGTTCCTGATGGCTCAGTGGTCGATGGTGAGGGAAATCTGTGGAATGCCCGCTGGGGTGGGTCCGCCGTGGATGTCTACAATCCCCAGGGTCAGCGAATTCATTCGTATCCAGTACCGGTCAGACAGCCAACCTGTCCATCATTCATCGGTGACCATCTGGATCAGATCGTAATTACATCTGCAACCGCAGGTCTCACACCTGACACTGTTGGCGAGACCGACGGTACTGTCATCCAGATCCATGTGCCGGTAGTTGGCCGAAGCGAACCCCTGGTCAGGTGGCTCTGACCCCTTTTTGTCCATCAGGAAATTTGGCGAGTACGGATGGGTGAACTCCTTTTAGAGCATATGCACTTACCTCATTATTCGCATGTTAAAATATGATCTTTTCATCCTGACAGGAATTCCATGGATACAACGCAATACAAACAGGATTTTGACCGTGATGGTTTTGTCATAATTCCGCAGTTTCTCTCTGCCGATGAGTTGTCAGTACTCACCAAGGAGACCGAACAGGCATTAGAATCGATCAGATTAAAAATCAGAAAAGTTTTAACACCCGACAAGAACGTCGGGAGCATCATTAAAAACATGAATAAATATAACCCATGGTTCTCTGAACAACTCACGAACGGCAAGCACGTACCCTTGATTAAAGCCTTGCTTGACGATGAACTCGACCCTGCCAACGCAGCATTCTTCGACCGGCTTCCAGGGGAATTGACGGGTATTAATCCCCACTTTGATGCTATCGGCCATCGCAGCAAGGGCGCCACCATCTGGATCGCGTTGGATAAGGCTGACCAGGAAAATGGTTGCCTCTATTACGTCAAGGGAACCCACGAACAAGAACTGGAGAGTAAAATCGGACTGGATTTCACTCCCGAATCACCGGGCGCCACTCCAGTCATCGTCAATCCGGGTGATGCAGCGATTCACTCTGCCCTGTGTGTACACTGGTCATCTGCCAATCATTCCAGCCGTACACGCAGAGCAATTTCTTATTTTTACTGGGCAGCGTCATCAAAGACAAGGGTCAAAAAACCCAGGGCAAAGTTATAGCTGGTTTTTGTAAGGAGATTTGTAATGAAAATAGGCGCCGTGCTACCCCACAACGAAATTGGAACGGATTCCGGAGCGCTGAAGGCTTATGTCCAGGGCGTTGAATCGCTGGGCACCGACCACCTGCTGGCCTACGATCATGTGCTGGGTGCAGACGCCAGGCGCCCCGGCGGTTTTAATGGACCTTATGATAAAGACATCCAGTTCCATGAACCCTTTACGACTTTTGCGTTCTTTGCCGGTTTAACAACCACTCTCAGGTTCACGACAGCGGTACTGATTCTACCGCAACGGCAGACTGCACTCGTCGCCAAACAGGCCGCGCAACTGGCTATTTTATCCGATAACCGCTTCAGCATGGGTATTGGCACCGGTTGGAACCAGGTTGAATACGAAGCGCTGAATGAGGATTTTACGAATCGGGGAAAACGACAGGCAGAGCAGGTAAAACTCATGAGGCGCCTCTGGACCGAGGAAACACTGGACTACCAGGGCAATTTTCATCGAGTGCCCAGAGCGGGTATCAATCCACGGCCTTCCCTTACTATCCCGATCCTGTTCGGTGGGACCGCACCGATCGTACTCAAACGCTGTGCGCGTCTTGGCGATGGCTGGGTTCCGATAATGGGGCCGACTCCCACTGCCGCAAAGGCAATAGAAGTCATCAAAATTCACCGCCGGGAACTGGGTTTATCCTGGGAGGGATTCAGTATTCAGGCTCAGGCTCAGTATTCTGGAGGCAATCCTGATAGATGGGCCGGACACGCCGATAAATGGAGAGTCCTCGGCGCAACGCATCTGGCGGTTGCTACACATAATGCCGGTAAAACTGATGTAGATGGTCATCTGCGTCGAATCGAAGAATATCTGTCAGCAGTGGACCAGTAAGTCCAATGGCGTGTCCGGAAATGCACGACTGAACATCAGGGTACTGCAGGTAAACAGAATTGATCAATAAAAATACAGGTCCAACACTGATGCCTTTCAGCAGGGCAATGAGTGATCAAGACAGAAAGTTGGTCAATGGATTGGGTAAACAGGTAACCCTGTGGTGTTTCGACTGCGACGCGGAGGCGATAGATAACGCGGATAAAATCGTAGTTGAAATGATGGATTTTGCAAAAAAAAATAATCTGACAGTGCGCGATAAATGTATATCGATTTATGAACCACAGGGCGTAACTGTAGCCCTGATCCTGGCAGAATCACACCTGATGGTAAATTCCTGGCCGGAAAAAGGGGTGCTGCAGATAGAGCTGTTCGCCTGCACGGAGATCAACAGGGAAGAACTGGAAAGTATCGCGCAAAACAATTTTGGCGCCCAGCGGTTATATGCTTTTAATTACGAATAGGCGCTTTAATCCTGCCGGCTCTACGACGTATCCTGCCTCCTAGTCGACTTTAACCCTGGCGAAATTGGGTGGTCTTCTTTCAACAAATGAGGCAACACCTTCCTTGAAGTCATCCTCCGCGAGACTTTCATCCATCCATTGTTTGTCCTCGACCATTGATTCACCAAGATCGCTCATCAGATGTTTGTATACCTGTTTTTTCATCATCATGATCGAGATTGGGGCTGAAGTACCGGCGATCATTTTCAGGTATTCCTGTGCCTCCTGCACCGACTCACCGGGCTCGCACAGACGGTTGGCGTATCCCATATGATAGGCTTCCTCTCCTTCTACTCTCCGGGAACTCCAGAAGATATCCAGGGCGTGCGAGGGACCGACGATTCGCGGCAACATCCAACTGGTGCCATGCTCGGCAATGAGGCCACGTGGTGCAAACGATGATACGAATTTCGCATTCCGATCAACAAATCTCATATCGCAGAATGTAGCGTAGCTGAATCCCAATCCTGCACAGGCGCCATTGACAGCCGCAATGATCGGCTTGCGTAATCCAAGCAGGTAAAGTGGTGAAAACATATAATTTGGGTCTTTATCCGGGTTGCCGGGGTCTGCAGCGAGATGTTCATAGGTGTTGCCGAGGGTTTTTCCCGCTGCGCTCATGGCGCCAAGATCGTTCATATCCACACCGGAACAAAAGCCACGGCCAGCACCGGTTAACACAGTACCGATAATGTCCTCATTTCTCTCGGATGCATCAAGGGCGTGGCGGATTTCTGCCTGGAGCCGACTGGTCATGGCATTGAGCGTGTCGGGTCGGTTCATGGTAATGGTCGCGGCCGGGCCATCGACCTCATAAATGATTTGTTCGTAGGTGGTCACTGCAGTTGCTCCGTGTACTTTCAATAGATCGCCAAGAGTACCTGTGAGCTGATCAGTCTACAAGATGCAACTCAATTGAATTTGTCGAACAATCCCATTTTTAACTGTTTTCAAACTCTATCCGGGCACAGTCGATAACAACTGAATTGTTGCGATTCGTCATGACCGATGCGCAGGTGTAACTCACGAGCAGGCAGGTCCATGGCAATCGTGCAGAGTGTGCCGATCATCCGACCATCTACTTTACAGTACTCCCTCAGTACCGGATATTCTGGATGAGCTTTTGCTGACAACAGCGACTGCAACGCAGACAGGTCGCGTTCCGGATGCTCAACGCACCAACGGCAACTGTCTGCGTACCGCTGACTTGTGCTGAGCGTCTCATCTTCCGGCGTCATCCCCAGGCTGTGATTCGTATGCAACAAAGTGCCGTCTTCGGGTTCGAATTCCAGTCGCTCATCAGCCAGATATTCAATGGTAATGGCTTCGCCGCTATCGCTACCGATCATGACATTGCCGGACCGTCCGGGTCCGGCATGGCGCGCCAGAGTGATCGCGCTGTTGAAATTACCCGCATCCAGTACCGCCCGTAACACGATGTGTATCGGCAGACCACGCAGCTCATGAGGTGACGACATGAAATTGAGGCATACGCCAACGCCGGCACTGCTGATCCCGATCTTTCCGAGCATACCAGGCTCAGTGATTGTCATCAGGCGATGGCCATCGGGGCGATGAATCTCCATCAGTACGAACAACGACTCCAGTTTTGAGTTCCAGTCCCAGTTCTGTCCGAGCAAGGCCGTTTGTGAAAAATATACGGCTGTACATTCATTGATTTCCGGGTACATGTCTGCCATGAGTTCGCTGCGTGCATTAAGGGCATGAATGATGTATTCGGGCTGTCCGGACCCACGCGCGATACCCGCGATTTCTTCGAGATATGGCGTCGAACCAGGAGCATCAGCTATGGCCTGGTGATGCACCATCGCTCGTGCTGACAACGCATCGTCATCCAGTTTGAAGATATCACGATATATTTCTACACAGTCGGCAATGTCGGCACGCAGCGTTTCGCCATGAATTTCGCCAATAGCAGACGGTGAACCCGATAAAACCAGGTGATGCATATTGATCCCCGATGGAACAGATTATCATCATGGTACAACGTACATTAACTTGCAATCTGAAGACTATTGCCCTTGTCCGGGCGCAACGTAAACACTCATCTCTGAAAGTTATTCAATCACCAATTATGGTGAGATTACGCAGAGAGTAGTATGCTCTTATCTTTTGAAACCAAACAGAGGAACAGATGTACAACACCGTTAAACAGAAACTTGCGAACGGCGAACAAGTCATTGGCGGTTCGATCGAGACACCGGACCCGGAGATCTACTGTGCAATGGCACGCGCCGGATTCGACTTCCTGTGGATCGAGATGCAGCACAGCCCACTGACCTTCCAGGAGGTCGCCCGTATGATATGGGCTGGCCGGGACCTGCCGGCCATACCCTTTATTCGCGTACCCGACGCCACCGAAGGCGACATTCAGAAGGCGACCGATGTCGGTGCTCTGGGCATTATCGTACCGATGGTGGTAGAGCCAGAGAAGGTCGAGGCCGCAGTGCGGTTCGCCAAGTATCCACCGGACGGAGCGCGCAGCCTCGGTGGTGGACAATATGGAGAGATCTGGGGTAGTGACTACCGCAAGACAGCAAACGACAACATCATGGTCGTGGGAATGATCGAGTCACCGGCCGGTGTCGAGAACGCCGAGAAGATCGCTGCAGTTCCTGGAGTCGACGTCGTCTTTACCGCCGCAACCGATCTGTTCAGCTTCTCGGGTTTCCCCCAGGGCACACCGGAGTACGAAGCCATGGTTACAAGGATCCACAAAGCCACCCTGGGAGCAGGACGTAAACTTGGTGGCCCGGTTCAATGGCAGAATCGGGAAGGCTTCAGCTTCTTTCAAGCACCCCCGGCAACGGCACTCGTCGGGCGCGGCGCCAAAGACCTGCTGAGCTCAACCGAGTCCGTCGCCCCCATTGAGGGCACGGAGCGCTGACAAATGGGGTCGGACAGGTAGTATACAGCCAATGCGCAAACCCGTCCTGTTCTAGGACTTCGACATACGACTGGCAGTGATCGGCATTAATGAAGGCATACCCCCTGGAGTCCGAGTAATGGTACCAATTCCATGTGGCGCTGTCAGTGAAATTATCTTTTTTTAACGTTTATGTATCATAATATGATACATTATTGACATATTTTATAATTATATTACTATTTACCCAATATCATGTTTCTATTGAAGACATGCAATGAACAGTAGATATAAGTCACAATTCAAAACGCTGGGGCCGCGGGCCGCACAGTTGATTACCGAACTGAATGAACGGCACCGGTCAACGTTTACACTGGCCGATGTTGAGTCTATCACCGGCTTGTCATCTGTTGCCTGCCGCAATCTGGTACACAAGGCACAACAACGCGGTCTGCTTACACGACTCAAGCCCGGACTGTATAACCTGGTCCCTTTTCAAATGGGTCGCGCTAGTGAGTATGTTGATGATCCCCGTTTAATCGCGCACGAGCTGGTGCAGCCAAATCGTTACTACGTCTCGCACGGCTCCGCCTTTGAAATCCATCGTATGGTGGCACAGCCGATCCTGACGATGCATGTTTCCTGTACCAGGCGATTACGCTCTCAAACCGTTGGCGGGTATCCGTTTAAATTCATTCATGTCCACGATTCGCAAGTATTTGGGATCAAGAAGCATTGGGTGCACGAACAGCAATATGTAATGGTTAGTGACATTGAGCGCACGATTATTGACGGGTTGCGACACCCAGCTCTGCTGGGCGGCATTACGGAAATCGGTAAAGGCTTATGGATGAAGCAAGAGGCAATGAATGTGCAGCGTCTTGTGGAATATGCCAAGCGGCTGGGGGTTGGGGCCGTCGTCCGCCGGCTGGGATATCTGCTTGAACTATACGAGTTGGCGAACGCCAGCACTCTTGATGACTTGCGCACCCTGTTAACCAATACGTATCAGCTACTGGACCCCGTTTTGCCTAATGAAGGTCGGCACCTGTCACGATGGCGCCTGCAATTGAATGTGTCGCCTGAAGAACTTAGTGCCGTGAGGTTTGGCTGATGATCCCTCAACGCAATATTTCC